>NZ_JACJPC010000127.1:0-6283 GCF_014695875.1 Leptolyngbya sp. FACHB-541
AATTTAGACTTACTCAGCAAACGCTTTATCCTCACTGCAAAAGCAACACCTATAGAGTTACAAGCTTCCTAAAGAGATATCCCAAGATCACCAAAAGCTGGGATGAGCCCAAAACGCTTGACCATCTAGGGTAGGAAGGTTGGTGGTGTCGGGATATGGATAAGGAGACACATACCAGTAAGGTTCTGGATAGCCCGTGTCTCCAGGCGATAACCCAACCCCGACCGTCAATGGATGCCCGTTTTTGGTACCGGGAATCGTAATCAGCGTTGCGATATCAAGGTGATGGGGCCAAATGTGGATCGCTGAAGCATTCTCGTTAGTGGCAACGATTGTCTGAAGTAGCCGATCAGTCGTGATGTAGTAATCTGTTAATTCGCGCAATGCCAACGTTTGACTGGCATCAAAAGATGCACCATGAGCAAGAGGATGATCGGGAAAGTCATTCGGTGGATAGTCTAAAAACACAATCTTGCTGGCATCTGCACCGAGTTTATAAACCTCTTGCTGGAGCCAGTTCAGCCCTTCTAGCATGGTCTTTCCATGTAATGGCAAAGATGCGATCGCGTCATTGTGATGATCGATCAAGATTAATGTGAGGCTGACAGGTTCTAGTGCGACTTGAAAGGGTTGATCTGCTTGAATAGCTGATCCAACAAACGCTTCTAAAACTGAACTCCATCCAAAACTGGTGTGGCTGTCGTCTGGTAAAGGTTCTGCCAATGCCGCACTCGTTGCGGCAATATATTGAACGGCATAGTGCAATTGCAGTCTGCTTTCGATGAGTTCTTGAGGGTTAATTTTTTCGGTCATTGTTTCTAATTTCATCGTCATCACCATTGGTTAATCAGTTTGTTGTTCTCCGTTTGGTTGGTGAGTGCTACCCACCGGGTTACATTCATTCTTCAGCGATCGCCCCATCTACACCACTCAAGTTCTTTGAGTGAAGACGCAACTTAATCGTTTTACATGGAGGCAAGCAGCAGGAGGGTACTACAGCGATCGCATATCACTTTGTTGCATTTGCTATCCTTACCCCTTAAACTTCCATTGTCACTTCAATGCAGTCACTTCAATGAGTCCGCTGCAATATCAAAAACAGTTGAGGTTGATGGAAGCCCGTCGTCTAATGCTGATCGAAAACGTCGATGTAACCAATGCGGCTTATCAAGTTGGGTATGAGAGTGCCTCACAATTTAGCCGTGAATATTCTCGTATGTTCGGGATGTCACCCATTAAGGATATTGGACAGTTACGTAAAGTCTAAATAGGGGAGTCGCTGATCCATCTTTATCAGTGAAACCTTTGGCATGAGAGAAAGGCGCGGTATGCTTGAGGGGAAATTTCATGCTGCTCCTTTACACCATCGGCTAATCCATGAATTCCAACCCATCAAAATCTGGACGGGGGAGATCTGCTTCTGGGCGAGTTCGAGGAGTCATCCTGTCGCCTCAAGGATGGCAGAGGTTTCAGACGGCAAAACAGCAGGCAGAATCTGATGAAATCTGGGGAAAGCACTTCACCCAGGAAGATTTGAGCGATCGCACTGGACTCTCCCTCAATACCCTTTCCCGCCTTTTTAAACGCGAACAGGGGGTCGATCGCCAGTCGGTGGAGTATCTCTTTCGGGCGTTTGGGTTGGAATTAACACAGTCAGATCTTACGTCCCCAGTTGCAGCTAATGAAGCGCCGGAACCCCGACGAGCAGATTTTTACCAGGACTGGGACACGGCGGTAGATGCCTCGGTGTTTTATGGGCGTGAGGCAGAACTGGCGCAACTGTGGCAGTGGGTCGTGTCTGAGCGCTGTCGTGTGGTCGGGTTGTTGGGCATTGGCGGCATGGGCAAAAGTACGATCGCGGTCAAAGCTGCCCTTCAGATGCAGACAGAGTTTGAGATCGTCGTGTGGCGATCGCTTGCCAACGCGCTACCGCTGGATGAACTTCTGTCGAGCCTGCTGAAGTTTCTCATGCCGCTCTATGGGGACGATCCGATCATCCCCACCACGCTCGATCAGCAGCTTTCCAAACTGATGCAATATCTGCGATCGCGTCGGTGTTTATTGATTCTGGATAATGCTGAAACCATTTTGCAGTGCGAGTCGGTAGGACAATGGCGATTAGGTTATGAAGGGTACGGACAGTTGCTCAGAGCCATTGGCGAAGCGTCTCACCAAAGCTGTTTGTTGCTGACCAGTCGAGAAAAACCACGGGAAATGGCGCTGATGGAAGGCGCACAGGTGCTCGTGCGATCGCTATCCTTAGGTGGACTAACACCTGATGATGGACGCGCCATCTTTCGGCAAAAAGGAGCGTTTACAGGCTCAGAAGCAGAATGGCAGACGTTGATCCAGCACTATGGCGGTAATCCGCTGGCGCTAAAACTGGTAGCAAGCGCAATTCAGGATTTGTATAACGGCAGCATTGGCGAGGTAATACCCTATCTCAGTCAGGGATTGGCTGTATTTGAAGACATCCGCGATGTGCTGGAGCGTCAGTTCGATCGCCTCTCCGAAGCTGAACAGAAAATCCTGTTCTGGTTTGCTATTCATCGAGAACCCGTCTCGATCTCAGACATTCGAGAAAATGTGGTTGATCCTGCTGCTCAGCAACGTGTACCCAATCTCGTCAATGCGCTACTCCGGCGATCGTTGCTCGAAAAAAGTGATGGGTTATTCTTCTTGCAACCTGTGGTGATGGAATATGTTACAGAACGCTTTGTGCAGCAGATCTGTATCGAATTTGAGACGCAGGAGCTGAACGTTTGGCAAACGCACTCCTTACTGCGAGTACAAGCAAAAGATTACATTCGAGAGATTCAAACGCGATTAATTGTGCAGCCTGTGATGGAACGGCTATTGTCTCGCTTTGGCAGTGTAGGGGCGATCGAGGCACAAGCAAGGCATATATTAACGCAACAGGGGAAGCAACCAGGGTACATTGCAGGCAACCTGATTAACCTGCTGGTGCAGTTTCAAGTGGACTTACGCGGTTCAGATTTTTCTGGTCTTGTGGTGCAGCAAGCCGACTTGCAGCAGGTCGATTTAGCCGGGGTCAATTTTCAGAATGCCACGTTTGCTAAGTCCATCTTTTCTGAAGTATTCAGTATTGCCATGTCAGTCGCTCTGAGCCCAGACGGACAGATGATGGCAGTGGGCGATTCCATTGGCAACATCTATCTCTGGAATCTCACCACAACCCAACTCTTAGCCACCTTTGAAGGACACATCGGCTGGGTTTGGTCGGTTGCTTTTAGTCCAGATGGCACTCTGCTAGCCAGCGGCAGTACGGATAGTTCTGTGCGCTTGTGGGATGTCCAGAGTGGGCAATGCTTGCAGGTGATCACAGAGCATACACGTAGCGTTCGGGCAGTGAGTTTTAGTCCTGATAGCCAGCAGTTAGCAAGTGCTAGTGAAGACAAAACGGTGCGCTTATGGAATTTGCAAGGGCAGTGTCTCCGTATTTTAAAGGGACACTCCCAGAGCGTTTATTCTGTCCACTTCGCTCCGGATCAGCAAACCTTAGCTAGCAGCAGTAATGATGCAACGATTCGGATTTGGGAGGTGAGTAATGGTCGCTGCTTGAGTATCTTACAGGGGCATACCAGTGGGGTTCAGTGTGTGCGCTACAGCCCGAATGGTCAACTGTTAGCGAGTGGCTGTCGGGATGGCTCGATTCGACTGTGGAGCGGTTATCTGCCTCATAATCCATCGTCGAAGCCTAGTACCATAACTTCCAGTGCCAAGCCATTACAGGGACATACCGACTGGGTTTGGAACATTGCCTTTAGCCCAGATGGTCAGTGGTTAGCCAGTGCCAGCCTCGATAGTACGCTGCGCCTTTGGAGTGTTCCGGACGGGCAACCCATTCATGTGCTTAAGGGTCATACCCATGATGTTTACGGACTTGCTATCAGTGCCGATAGTCAATTGTTAGTCAGTACAGGAAAAGACTATACAGTGCGGCTCTGGGATTTACAAGGCGGACAGAACCTGAAAACGTTGCGTGGATATATCGGTGGGATTCACTCCCTGAGCCTCAGTTCAGATAACCAAATGCTGGCTAGTGGCGGACAGAGTGAAACGATTCACGTGTGGCGTGTGCAACGAGATCGCGATCGCTCGCAACTTCACCCCTACAAAACCTTTTCTAGTCCGACCCGTCGGATATCACCCTTCACCAACGTCAGCTTCAGTTCTAATAATCAAACAGTCGCGATCAATCGACACGATGAGTCGATCGCCCTATGGAATACCGAAACTGGACACGTCGATCAATGGTCAGCACACAGCGCATCCATCTGGACAATTTTGTTTAGCCCAACAGGACAAATTTTGGCAAGCAGTAGTTATGATTGCACCGTACGACTGTGGGATGTGCAAACGCATCAGTGTTTGCATGTATTGCGCGGACATGAGAGCGGTATTCGCGCAATCGCGTTTGACCCCAGCGGTCAACGGTTAGCAAGTGGCAGTTTTGATCTCACCATTCGCATATGGGATGTGCAAACTGGAGAATGTCTAAAAGTTTTGCAGGGGCATATCGGTGCAGTTTTCTCACTCGCGTTTGACCCCAGCGGTCGATTCCTGGCAAGTGGCAGTCATGACCAGACCGTTCGATTATGGGATGTACAAACTGGGGAATGTCTGAAAGTTTTGCAGGGGCATACAGGAGCCATCTGGACAGTCGCCATCTGTTCTAATGCTCGATTCTTGGCAAGTGGTGGTGATGATCAAACGATTCGACTATGGGATCTGCAAACGGGGCATTGCCTTCACATCCTGGATGAACATAGCGGTTGGGTGCGGTCAGTTGTCTTTAGCTCTGACGGTCAAATCCTATTTAGTGGTAGCAACGATCGCACGATTAAGCTATGGGACGTGCAGACAGGACGCTGTATCAGCACGTTGACGGTCGATCGCCTCTATGAAGGCATGAACATTCAAGGTGCAACGGGGTTGACGGTCGCTCAAAAGTCTACCCTTAAAGCATTAGGGGCAACTGGACATTAAAGCAATTGCCTCCCTACTCAGCACATTCTCTTTTTCTCGATCGCCTCTAACAACTGACCAAAGGCGTTGAGCGATCGCGCTCTTTCCTCATTCACAAGTTGGTCAAGTTCATCTAAAGCAAGTTCTCTCGCTCCGTTCGCCAGAATTTTTTCAACTTGTTCATTGTCAGTCAAACTGGTGGGCAATAGAGAAACCTCACGATACAGTTCTAGGGTTGATGGCGATAGCATGATCACGGTTTCAGGAGCCGCTAGCATCTGAAGATAATGCCATGCGGATTCAGGTGAAATATCTGTGCAATCCCACACCAGACGCAACGGCTTTGCCCCTTCAGGAAGCGATCGCCAACGTTCACATTGACAAAGCTGACGATAGTGCTGGTACAGCAGCTTGGCTTGCATCAGGCTGAAGGATGTTTTTGAGTTAGCAATGAGTGGATCAATCACTGCATCCAAACGCCCCATTGAAACACTGACAAAACAAACCACATCACTGACCGATTCTCCTTGTTGAACCAGTCTCTCTAGCCCCCTCAGATACGCATCAAATACCTGCTGATACCCATCTGGAGAAAACACCAGCGTTGCATTTACATTGATGCGATCGCCAATTAATTGGGTAATCACTGGCAACATCAATGGAGTTGCTGGAATTCTCAGCAACAAATTACTCCATCCAACGGAACACCAGATTTTTTGTGCGGCGGCGATCGCGGTTTCAGGCTGAAGCAGTGTGTCAGGCGGCAGATCGACCTGGACGTAGCCATCCCGTCCTTGCGTCTGAGAATGGACTGGTTTCAGCAAATCAGCCGCTAATTGCAGATCTCGCACAACCAAATAGTCATAATCCGATTGTGCAGTCTGGCTCATCCCTTTCTGCGCCAGTGTCGTGAGGTCGCGATCGTACTCCTGTCCTTCAATTGCCGCTTGCAAGTTTCTAAAGTTTGATCGGGCACCCCTTAAACCATCTTCCTCAATGTATTGCTGCAACTCACCCCGACTAATCCAACCTCGCTCAAGTCCATCGAGCCAAACGGATTGTCCACAGCGCCGGAGTGATTGCAACAGGTTCATAGCGACGAACTTCACGAGGAAGATTCAAACATCTATAAACCAGTCTGCAAAACTGCTTCAAATTTCACCACTCAAGATCCCTCAGTTAAGCGTCAATATAATTAACTTGCTGCTAATACCCCGTTTCTCTAAAAAGAGGCTACAGATGGAAGGGCACCCCGCGTCGCGGGGTGCCCTTCCATCTGTAGCCCTAATTTTTG
>NZ_JACJPC010000128.1:0-107501 GCF_014695875.1 Leptolyngbya sp. FACHB-541
TACGCTTGATGGGTTGCGTCAGCAGTTGCGAGAACGTCTGGCAGCACTCACTCCTGAAGTGATTGCATCGATTACCGCTCGTCCCTCTATCTTGGAAGCTTTATCTGTCGCCGGAATTTAGAGAATTGGTATTATTTGTTTAACTCTAAAGGAAGAATATAATTCCCAAATAGAGCTAGAACCCTGTACCACCAGTTTGTCTAGCTCTAAAGGGAATGGACACTAATTGTTTAAAAATGGACAAATAACTGTTTAAAGGACATAAAGCATTAAAAGTGTTCCTTGAATGATTGTTGTAACTGACGTTCAGAAATAGAACGTTAAATCTTTGAAGAAGTATGTTTCTGAGAAATATTTGTTTCTGATTGTTCAACTCATGCTACTGCTAAGTTTTTTGTTGCATCATTAGGATTGTCTGATGTAACTCCCATCCAGATCCGTTCTTGGTAAGGGAGTTGACGGAGCTGTTCCTGAAACCAAGATTCAAATTTTTCTTGAAGCAATCGCTGGCGCATAGCGTCGTCTAATTCTGCCGGAATAAATTTCTCGACACGCACAATCACTTGCCATTCTCCAAAAGGCACAGGTGACTGAACTTTATTAACTGGACTTGTATAAAGCAGTTCTGCCAGGTTCGGATGCAGCTTACCTAATTCAACTGGTCCCATCAGTCCGCTGGTGTAAGCCTCTGGTCCTTCAGAGTATTCGCGAGCAAGTTCAGCAAAGGATTGCTCTCCTTCTTGAATACGAAAGTAGAGTTCGTTCGCAAGTCCTCGATCACTAACTCGCATGAATGAATAAACTACCTGATCTAGCTGCATTTTGCGCTTGAGAAAGCAAGACCCAACCGTATGTCCCCAAGACAATCGTTTGAATTTTTCAATCCTCAGCTTTCGTGTTGCCAGTTTTTCAAATTGTTCCTGACTTAATCTGTAGTGCGATCGCCAAGTTTGCCTTTGGCTTTCAGAAATGAGTCCCCATTGCTGATAAAGCTCTTGGCACGCTTGAGTTGTTTCTTCCGATGTACAGTGAATTGTTTTGATCGCCTGCTCGATAATGCTTTCGCAAATAAGCTGAGGGATAATTTGATAGCAAGCCAACAAAGGGACGATGTTCTCGCTTGTCAGTGTAGAATACCCGATTTGTAGAACGGCAGTCATAGAAGGAACACCTTATAAAGGGGCTGTATTGTAAGCACTACTACGCAATTGACGCTAACCACCAATCCTCAAATTTGAGGATTGGTGGTTAGCGCTAGTGGTTAAGCTACGTCAAAGGTGAGCTGATAGTCTGTGTTGCCAGAGTATTGATAGACTTGAAGAAAATAATTCACACCAGTCCTAAGCTGACCGGCTGAAATCGAATCCATGGAACTGCCGCCGTTGGTTGAGGAAGCAATGACCTCACCCTCATCAACAATACGGTTGCGGTTGCGGTCTTGAATGACACGGATGTCTGCATCATCGCTGAGCCCGGAAAGGTTGATACTATCGAGGCGATAATTACGGCTTAGCTTGAAGGAATAAACATCTGCTGTATCGCTATCCCCAACTGCGTCACTGTAGGTTTGATCTCTAACTACTGTTCCGGCATGACCAACTGTGAATTCTTTAGGAAGAAGGTTGCTCGGCGAGGCTGTTGGAGAAGGTGAGGTGGCAGACAAGTCTAGATCATAGGTGACGGTGCCTGAGCTACCTAGAGCATAACGCTCAACTCTAGCGAAGTAAGTGCCTGCATTGGCTCGAACATTAATTGCATCATCCAGGTTAGAGCTGTTGACGGAGCTCGCAATTTCTTCGTCTAAAACAACTCCGTTCCGGATATCTAAGCGACCATTTCTATTGGAATCTCGATATAGGCGTAAATCAGCATCATCCCCAAAACTGATCTCATTGAGAGACAAGTTGATATTGCTGGTGCCTGTGAGTCTGAACTTATAAACATCGGTAGGGTCACTTGTAGTTAAAGTCGAGTCATTTTTGCTTCTGGGTGTGCTGCGCAAAGTGCCAAGATTGGATGTAGACATTTTTTCTCCTTTGTGTAGTGACATGCGATTGCTCCTGACCAGTAGGATGAATCGCTTTTCTATACCTGTTACTGCGTTGCTCAAAATCACTTTTCGCACTCTGGTGGAATAATTTACATATCTAAACCTAGGGAATGAGAAGCAATATCCTGTTGGGGAGACTGCTGATATCAGCTCGTCATCGTTTACCCTTTGGAGGAGCCGCTTCTTAACAAGAAAAATGCAGAGACTTTTAGATCTCTGCAAATGAGCAACGTACTTGCTGGAAGTGTTAATTGTGTAGAGAAATGTTTAATTTCTGTATTACTTCCAACATGGTTATTGAAAAACTAGAGAGCTACAAAGTCTGCTTGAGTGATTGATCTGGCGCTAATGCCTCGAAGTTGAGCGATCGCACCATTGATATCTGAAATTAGGACTTGATTCCTAAGTTGAGTGATAGTCAAATCTTCATACTTTAAGCCGTTGGATAAGCCGAGGAAGTCTAGTCGATTCTCGAAGTCAATAATTTTGTCAGTTCCCGACCTCGATTGCAGCACAAAGATGTCTGAATTTAGACCACCCTTCATCACGTCTTGTCCTATCCCACCCTTAAGTCTGTCTTGTCCTGCGCCGCCACTTAAAAAGTCATTATGTCTGCCGCCATTCAAACTATCATTGCCAGCAGCTCCCAACAAATGGTCATTGCCAGCACCACCGTTGATTAAGTCATCTCCCAATCTGCCAGAAACGCGATCGCTTCCTGCAAGTGCTTCGATGTGGTCAGGTGCTCTCGTTCCTGTTGCAGTATCATCAAATCGGGTTAGCCGAATTAGGTTATATATAGTTAACTCAAACGTGTCGCTCGTAGATAGACCGGTATTATCTGTTGCTGTAACGGTGATGTCGTATTGTCCAGCAGCGGTAGCAACCCCATCAATAAGACCTGCCCCAGCATTAATCTCTAATCCATCCGGCAAACCATTAGCAGAGTAAGTTAGAGTATCACCTGCATCAACCTCGTTAAAGTAGTCACTGACTTGTAACGTAAATTCACTCACCGTGTTAGTGGTTAAATCTGCAAATGGTTGAACGAGTCTCGGTGGAATAAGCACGTCGAACTCAACCACGGTGTAGTTTGTACCAACGATAATCTCAACTCGTCCATTCCCATCGGTGTCGGCAACCAACAGACTGTTTGTATTGCCCACTGATGTACCTAATAGATCACTTTGCCAGATGATAGCTGATTGCTCAAAGCTGTAGATACCCACTGAGGTACCATTACTATAGACCAGTTCAATATCACCATCTTTATCAACATCAGAGGTTTGCAACCCAGTAATGGCAGTCGAACTGATTTGGAAATTATCTACGGTTTGATACGTTTGTCCATCTATCGCCAACACCTGTCCGTCGTTAAGACCCACCAAGATTTCTTGTGTTCCATCCTGGTCAGGATCATACAGATGGACGCTTGAAACACCACTAAATGAACTTTGCCATTGTTGATGAGTCACTCCATCGAACACAAAGAGGTGATTATTGACAGCAACGATCTCTTGTGCTGCATCGCCGTCCAGATTAGCAACTTCAATTTCAGAAACAGCTGACCAGTAGTCTCCTAAATTAATACTGTTCCATTCAACGGCTCCAGTTGCGCCATCCAAAATGTAGGTATACACCCCGGGGGCACCTGTATGCTCTCTGGAACCCCCCGCAATAATTTCAGTTGTGCCATCGTTGTCAACATCAGCGATCGCCAGTGACCTTATCGGAGCGCCTTCATCATAGAAATAGGAATGCCTGATTTCTTTTGTGATGCCGTCAATGACATAAATGGCTCCGTCATATAGGCGATCGGTGGCGACGACAATTTCTTGCGTACCATCGTTATTAACATCGCCGATTTGCACATCGTGAATTCCAGTCCAAGCCGTTCCTCCAAATAAATTGGTTTGATCCCACTCAGGCGTATGGCTTTGTGCATCCCAAACTGCGACCATGCCATCCCCATAACCACTATTACTCCGAAGCGAAGCAAAGACAATTTCTAGTTGTCCATCGCTATCCACATCACCAATATCCATCGCATGAAAGGGGCCATCAACGTGCTGGCTCTTCCACTCTAGAGATTGCGTCGAGATGTCATGGACATAAAGATGATCTGGTCCTGTTGAGGTTGCCCCAGATCCCCAAAAAAGCTCCAGGGTTCCATCTCCATCCACATCGACTACAGCAATATTAGTAACCCCATGTTCAGGGTTGTCAATTGCCCATTGCTCAGTGCGGCTGATCACGTCATAAGCGTAAATCTTACCGAATTGACCATCACCGTAAAGAATTTCATCAACTCCATCATTGTCAATATCTGTAACCAGAAGGGCATCAATGTCCTGCCTGGTGGTGATTTGCCATTTGGGAGATTGAATGTCTGCATCAAAAACCGTAATGTAGTTCCAAGGAGCTGCTCCGATGATTTCTTGAATTCCGTCTGCATCAACATCTGAGAGTTCAACTGACTGTCCAAAGTCTCCCCCAGCATAATCCCACTGGACGCTAGTGTTGGAACCGTTGACTTCCAAGACCAAACCGCTGGATAAAACAATTTCGTTAGCTGCATCTGAGTCTACATTGCCGATCTCGAAGTCGGTGGAAGCATAATTCAGTTGCAGGTCGAGCGCGAGGGAACTGGCATTGTAAATGTAGATATGGTTGTCATCAGCAATGACGATGTCCTTGATAGAGTCGTTATTTGCATCAGCATACAGGATGTGATGAATCGCGCTATTAGACGGATTGAGGGTTTTGATGGATTGAAGTGAGCTGCCATCATAGATTGCAACATCCCCATTTCCTAGTCCTGTAAAGATGCTGTAGATGCCATCTGCGTCTGTGTCAAACGCCGCGATCGCTGACACTTTGTCTGGATATAAGCTACTGGTCCACTGTCTGTTATACCCATTAGGGTTTGAGATCGGGTCTAACACATACCAAAAATCGTTGGTGCCAAAGGTTGTGAGTGACCCACCAGCAATGATTTCCGTGATTCCGTCGTTGTCAATGTCTGCTGTAATCAGCCCACTACTACCAATTCCATTACCAAAAACACTGTACTTCCAATCCTCTGTCAAATTTGATGTGGTTTGATTACTCAACTCAGAAGCAGCTGAAACTGAAAACGTTTCCGAATTATGCTGAGACATATGCTTTCCTTAAGCCAGGTAAATTGCGGGTAGCAGCAAATCTGCTCAAACAACCCTTTAAAGGAAAGAGTGAGCAGAGGGTATGCCTAGTGCTACTCATCGAACTTAGACATCACAAAGCTAAAGAATTTTGGCGTTTAAAGCCACTCCTACCTCGACAAAACCGACCTGTGTCGGTTCTTTGACCTTTGACTTCTGATAGTCTGCCGATGCGGACTGGTTCTTGTAGCGTTCGACCGATCTCATTCTGGAATCTGCGAATAAATTCGCCAATCTCCTAACCCTGGTTGATATTATCTACATTGGGTTTGAAGAGTTGATGCAACCTGGATTTGAATAAATTTTACCAAGCCATAGCCCCCTTCCCTATCACCTTTACGGGTGCTAAGGTGGGGCAGCTAACCGAATGACGTAGCGGGTCCAAGATGTTGATTTTTTAAGGTCGGGCGAAGCAAAGTAGAACTCGTGAATAGTGTGAGGGAGTCACTACTAGACAAAGAGCGATGTGGAGCAGTTCCACTTTGAGGCGATCGCCTCTTGAGCATGAACAGCACTTGAAAAGCGGCTATCGCTTAGTGAAGAGGCTTAGCTTCTTGAGCTACTGAATTCGTGTACTAAATTTTGTAATGAAGAAGCGCAGTTACCTGGAATACTGCGTATTACAGAAGAGGAGTTATCAATGCCCCAAACCCCTCTCCCTGACTGATTTAATATGAAGGATTTAGATGAAACGCTTCGCCAGCTCGTTGCCGAAGCCTGTACTCATCCTCCTAAAAGCGTTGACCGCCAACGGGCACTGCAGGAGATTTATCGGTTAGTAATGAAGTCGGGCAAACTTTGGAGAGAATACACTCCCTACTATGCAGATGCTCTTCAGCAGATGTGGGAGTATTGCTGCCAGCATTTGGAAGAATATGATCCAACGTTGAGTGGAGTGATCACCTGGTTAGATAATTATCTGAAGAAGCAACTGCGGTTATTTCGCGATCGCCGAAGTCGAGACTACAAGCGACGTGCAGGCGTAGAGCAAACAGAGCAAGGAAATTTTGTAGATCCAGTCGATCGACTTCCAGCACGCCCTGAACTGGAACCAACGCTCGACGTTTGGGAGAAGACGATGAACTGGGTTCAAACTGATCCGCAGGGGATATTGCAAGCAACTTGTTTTAGAAAACGAGCTGACATCAATGCTCAAACCTTGTTCCTGATGCGGTTTCCATCAGAGACCTCTTGGCAAGTCATCGCCGATCGCTTTCACCTTACTCCTGCTGAAGCTAAGGATTTACCCAAGTTTTATAATCGCCGTTGCCTGCCGCTGCTGCGAAATTTTGGTATCTCGCAAGGATATCTAGATGAGGAGGAGAGTAGTCATCGCTGAAACTTTCACAAAAGTATAAGTTGATGCTGATACTGCGTGACCACGACGACTCTTGACTACTCGCCAATTGCTAAGAGGGGAACTATGAATTACGATCTTGGGGCTTTCGATGATGCTGGAGTACCTGTCCTAATTACCCAGGAGGCCCACCAACTCGCACAAGGATTTGCCAAACAGCAGCCTACGCCAACCAAAGCCGATCAGGTTTATCTCAATACACTGGCGGTTTGCGCGGTGAATAACTACCTCAAAATTTTGGAGGTTTCTGCAAATTTGTCAGGATGCGACAGTTGGAATCCACTGATGCGATCGGTAATTAATGCAGCGGATCTAAACATTGTTGGGGTGGGGCGGTTGGAGTGTCGTCCGCTCTCACTGGCTGGACTCGAAGACCCTGACCCAGTTTGCCACGTTCCCACTGAGGTGCAGGAAGATCGAATTGGATATGTTGTGGTGGGCATTGATGACCATCGTCAGGAGGCAACCCTTCTAGGCTTTGTCGATCAGGTTGAGACAGAAGAATTGCCGCTGCGTCAGTTGCGATCGCTCTCTGAACTACCTACTTACCTGCACTCGTTAACTTCACGTCAAGACCCATTACAAGGCGTGACGCGGTTAAGTCAGTGGTTAGATGGCTTGATTGAGGCAGGATGGCGATCGCTGGATGACCTGTTAGGGCTACAACCCCTAGCAGTACAATGGCGCAGTGCAACGCCAGAGGCAGAGGAGACATCTGATACATCTGCGATCGCACGAGGCAAACTGTTAAGCTTCAGCGATTTACCTGATGAACAGGTCGCCCTGATCTTGAAGATTACTCCAGAGGCAGACTCATCAGAGGCAGACTCATCACATACCGTTACTGTTCATGTTTGCCCAACAGCCGATCACCCACATCTTCCAGCAACGCTGCGGGTGATGATTTTAGACAATGAAGGTTCAATCATCATGCAGTCTGATGCCCGAGCAGATAACCGACTGATTGAACTGGAATTTAGCGGTGATGTTGGAGATGCGTTTAGTGTCAAAGTGGAGCTAGCGGATCAAAACAAGGTCGAGTCCTTCGTGATTTGAGTGAGATAGCAAGGAACCGTCATGAGTAAGCTCGTGGTTCTGAAATTGGATGGTGACCTGGAACAGCAAGGATTCCGGATTACGTTGGAGATTGGGCAGGAGGGACAATATCCCGATACTGCAACGAGTGGAGCGCTTCCGCCCAACCCAGAGTTAGCTGCCCAACTCGCGCAATGGCAAACTCATTATCATCGTCTATCGGCTCCCTATCGCGCACTTAAACCTCGGCAGATCCGCTACGACGGCTCCCTCCACCCAATTGAAGCCTGTCTCCAATCGGCAAAGACGCTAGAAAAACACTTGAGATTGTGGTTGCAATCCAATTCGTTTCGAGAAATTGATAATCAATTGCGTCAGGCATTGGTTCAAGAGGAACGGATTCGAATTTTGCTTCGCACTGACGATCAGCAGTTGCATCAGCTTCCCTGGCATGTGTGGGATGTGGTTGAGCAATATCCAAAGGCAGAGGTTGCGTTGGGTGCGCCCAAGTTTCGCCGTCCCCTGACTCAACTCACCCGTTCTGCGTCTACAACGAGTGGAGTGAGAATACTGGCTATCTTAGGCGATCGCTCTAACATTAATGTCGAAGCTGATCAACAAATGCTGACTGAGCTACCAGGAGCTAACCTGACGTTTTTGGTAGAACCGGCTCGACGAGTGCTGCACAACCACCTGTGTGAACAGCCTTGGGACATTCTCTTCTTTGCTGGGCACAGCGAGACCACGGAAGATGGCGAGGGGTGGATCAAGCTCAACCCTGACGTGAGTCTGACCATTGAGGAACTGAAGTATGGGGTTAATCGGGCGATCGCCCACGGTTTGCAGTTTGCTATCTTTAACTCCTGCGATGGGTTGGGCTTAGCCCATGCGCTTGAGGAACTGCAACTGCCCCAAATGATCGTGATGCGGCAGCCTATCCCTGATCCGGTTGCTCAAGACTTTCTCAAGTATTTTTTGAAAACCTTTGCTGGAGGGGAGCCATTCTATTTAGCAGAAAGAGAAGCCCGTGAGCGATTACAGAGCTTAGAGGATCAGTTCCCCTGTGCCAGTTGGCTACCCGTCATTTATCAGCATCCAGCAGCAATTCCGATGACCTGGCAACAGCTATGTCGGAATGAACCAGAAGAAGAGCAGTCAAAGCTCAAAACTCCAAACTCTAAGTTAAAAACACCCCTTTCTACTTCCTTACAGAGACCACTTGGGCTGGTCTGCTTAAGCAGTGTGACAGTTACGGCTCTCGTTATGGGGTTACGGTGGTTTGGCTGGCTGCAACCGTGGGAATTGCAAAGCTACGATCGCTTGTTGCGACAGCGCCCGGCTGAGCTACCTGACTCTCGCATTTTATTGGTTGGGGCAGACGAACGAGATTTGCAGCAGTATGGCTTTCCAGTACCCGATGCAGTGTTAGCTCAAGTGATTGAGAAACTAGGGCACCATCGTCCAGCAGCAATCGGCATTGATATCTATCGCGATCGCCCCGTTTTACCGGGGCATGAATCCTTTGTTGCCGAGTTGCAGTCTAATCCAAATGTCATCCCCGTGTGTACCTGGGGAACAGATGAAACCCAGGCGATCGCCCCTCCTCCTGATAGCCCTGTGGAGCAGATTGGTTTTGCAGACTTAGAACTGGATGCAGCGGATGCAGTGGTGCGACGGCATGTATTGTCGCGATCGCCCAACCCGATTTCGCTTCTATCTCCCTGCACCACACCCTATTCTTTTAGCCTGCAACTGGTGTTTAACTATCTCGATCGACAAATCCCAGCAATTCCTCCAACTTTGACAGCAGAACAGGACTGGCAGTTTGACACAACAATCATTCGACGTTTAACCCCTCGCACGGGTGGATATCAAAACCTGGATGCGCGCGGCAATCAGATTTTGATCAACTATCGAGCCACCGCCGAAATTGCCCAACAGATTTCAATTACGGCTCTCCTTCAAGATCAAATTGACCCCAGTTGGATTCGCGATCGCGTAGTCTTAGTTGGCGTAACAGCCGCAAGTGTTCAAGATGATCAGTCCACACCCTATGGCAGAATGCGGGGGTTACACATCCATGCGCATATTGTCAGTCAACTGCTAGACACTATTTTGGGCGACTACTCTAAAGTGGATGCTTCGCATCGTCCTTTAATTCAAGCAATGCCTCAATGGGCTGATGCCCTTTGGGTGCTGGGGTGGACCCTCGTGGGAGGAGTATTGGTTTGGCATTTGCGGGTTCATCCTACTGGCATTCCCATTTTGTTGAATTTGACAATTGGGTTTGGAGTTGCCGTCGGAGTATTATACGGCTCGTGCTGGTTTGCACTGGTTCAGGGGCTTTGGCTGCCACTGATTCCGGGGGTTTTAGCGCTTGGAATAACAGGAGGTGTGATGCTTGTCTTAACGCCAGGTTCTGTCGTGCAGTAGGATTTGTCGAGGTTCATTGAATCCATATGGTTAATCAATTACTGATAAAACGTTTCAAAATTGGAGTGTTAGTAATTAGCCTCATACTCACTCCAAATGCCGGATGGACTCAAACGAGGCTAGAAGCAGAAACTTCTTACCCACACCATGCTGAAGTTAACCCTTCTAGAGTAGCAACGCGCCCCAGACCGCGCCCCATAACAGGTACTCCAGATGGCAGTCGTACCGGAGGAGGAACTCGTCCTGGGGAATCCGCGAGTCAGTGTAGGCAAACCACTCATCCACCCACCGCTCTTGTGCCCGAAGATGGAAAAGGGGCAACAGCAATGGAGTCTCCAGTGGTCTGGTTTTACATGCCTTACACAAATCAGGATGTGACTACCGTTGAGTTTTCAGTGCATGATCGCAATGAGACGACCACCCTGTATCGCTCCTCGATTCAACTGGCAGATGTACCAGGAGTGATGGGAATCACTATTCCGATCGCTTTGGAAATGGAGGAAGCCTATCAGTGGAAATTAATGATTAATTGTGGCTCTGAGGGCTATGGACACAGAGATTTCGCTCTGGATGGTTGGATTACGCGAACCACTCCTGACCCTGCATTTGAATGGAATGGAGTTTGGTATGACGCACTAACGGAATTGGCTACTCGTTATCGCTCTAATCTAGAAGACACTGCTGTTCGTACAGCCTGGGTTGACCTTTTGGAACAGGTTGGTTTAGCCGATCTAGCTTTAGACACGGTTGTGGATGCACAATTGCTGTCTAATTGAAGTCTACTCCCTTCCCGATTAAAGATTAGGTGCTAAAAGATCAGGGATGCCCCCCCGCGACGCGGGGGGGCATCCCTGATCTTTTAGTGGGAAAGGAGTAATTAAAGCCAGTTTCCTACCAATACATACGGTGCCCAAATATAGGGAGATCGATAGCCATATTCATTGAAGAGTGCAAGTTGAGCCTGGTGCAACGCTTCTGCTTTCGTCAGGGTGGACGGCGTGAGGCGGTTATAAAACTCTCCCATCAAAATAGCAGTAGAGGAATCGCTCACCTGCCACAGCGTAGACACGGTGCTGCGTGCCCCGGCGCGAACGGCGATTCCTGCTAACCCTAACGTTGCTCGTTCATCTCCCTGGGCAGTTTCACAGGCACTCAACACTAGCAATTCAATGAAGCTGGAGCGGTCTTGCAGGTCAGTGCGTAACAGGTCATTTAAGTCTTGGCTCTTTAGTAACTCGCTATAAGCCACAATAAAAGTTGCGTCTGGATCAGAGCTAAACTGCCCATGCGTTGCAACGTGAACGATGGAGAAGTCGCCGGAGTCAATTTGCTGTTGCAAGTTTGTTCTCGTAAATTCCTGATTCAATAGCAACTCGGTTGAAGCCACTGCCTCAATCTGCTGTAGCTCGTTTGTAACGTTTGCGAGGGGGCTAAAGGATTGTCCTTCGATTTGTCGCGCTTCACTGACCCCGGCTGTCAGCACCTCAAGGGAATTTCCTGAGGGAGGTTGGAGATCAACCAGTTGCAAGCTAGGAGCGATCGCCACAGCATAGGGTTTCTCAATCAAATAACGCTCCCCATCGTGAAGGACCGACATCGGAATGTTTCGCAGCGCTCCATCCAACACAAATACTAGAGTCTTCACCGTATTGGTGGCAGCGAGGTCTGCCTCTAGCGGACGAATGATCCAGTCGTAGACTTGAGTTGCCTTCTCAAGCAACATTTCAGGACGATTTCGAGCAACGATACTGGTTCGCAGATCGGTTAGGGTTTGTTCAACCTGATGTTGTGCGATCGCAGTGGTGTAATGCTGTAATGGTTGTCCTGGCAATCGATAGACGAGTTCTAACCGATCCTCCAGAATGATGGGATAGATGATCGCCGCTGTTGGATCAACGCGACCGATGCTATCGACTAAGGGTTCAGTTCCAAAGGGAGTTGTCGCTTGCACAACGGTGCAGCGCAAGAAGTTTTCGATCTCTGCCAGCTGTAATGCATCTATCACCTCAATTGCTTGCTTTAGCTCGTCTTGGCTCGGTTCACGACCCACTTCTGACTGCAATAGCAAACTCACCAAACGCCGATAGACTGGCTCGACGTTGCTGCGAAATGAAAATTGAACGTCGGAATTAATGGTCAACAAATCGCTGCGAACAGACTTTAGAGTTTCAAACGCCGCCGTGTAGGCAGCGATCGCTCCAGGGCGATCGCCCTGTTTTTCCAGCAGTCGTCCCATCTGCCACTCCCATCGATAGCGGATATCGGGAGCTTGAATCGTTTCTGTTTTCAAGAGCGCTTGTTGAGTCACAGCTTGAGCTTCTGACCACTGGCGGGTTAACTCGTACAGTTCTCCCAATTGTCCTAATGCAAAAGCTTCTGACCTAGAATCTTGCAGAGTGCGAGCCTGCTGAATGGCAGTTGCTAGCAATTGGGCAAGCTCACTCCAATCAGGCAAGGAAGGAGGGGGCTGTTCTAGCTCTGGTTGAGTAGTTTGCTGCAAGCAATCTGCCTGAGCAGAGTTAAGCTGCTGACGCAGGCAGATCAAGCTGCGGACTGCATTCAGAGTTGCAAACACAGTAGATCGCCCAGTCGGTAGACGGGTGAGATCAGGTTGAATCTGCAACCACAGTTCGGCAGCATCCGAAGTTTGCCCAGTTTCTGCCAGCAAGCTGAGTTGATTGAGCCTGGCTTGAATCTGATGAATCGGTAAGGTCGCTCTGCTAGCAGCTTGTTGATAGTGAGCGATCGCGTCCGTTTGATGCGGTTGTGCTTCATCTGCTTTGCCGATGGCGATCGCGCGATCGCTTAAAGCCCGGTTTGTGTTGCCCAGATCCAGCAAAATAGAGCTCGTGAGTGAAGGAAGATCGAGAGAAGTGGCGATCGCCAGGCTCTCTTGCAGCAGTTCGTGGGATTGGTTTAAGTAGCCTAAGCGTCGTTGAGCATTGCCGAGATACCACAGCCCCGTTGCTACCAAGGATGGCTCTAGAGGCTGTTGCTGCAACACCTCATAAACATTGCCTAGAGTTGCTTCGGCTTGCACACTCAACCCCAATGCCTGGAGCGCTTCGGCTTGATTAATCGAACTGAGAACCACCCCGCGAATATCGTTGGCTTGCTGATAAGCAAGCGTTGCTTGTCGCCAAGTGTCTAGAGCGTCATCAAAGCGCCCCCCAGACCAATGCAATCGACCCTGGGTATTCAAGGCTTTTGCAAATACTGCCAAGAATGGTTGAGTAGATGTATTGGATTGCTCAGACTGCAATAGGTTAAGACTGGTGGCGATCGCCTCTTCCGCCTCTTCCCAGCGTCCTAAATGCTGATACGCCACCGAGAGATTGCTTTGCACTAATGCCTGCCCTAGCTCATCATCCTGAGCCGTAAAGCCAGCTAATGCTTGATTCCAGACTTCAACCGCTGTCGCAAATTGCTCTTGCTCATAATAGTTAACCCCCGCCTGCAAAAGCTGTCGTGCATCAGCAGACAACGCGGGTCGATTGACAACCACCATAAAACTCAGGAGCGTGAGTAAGAAGAATGCAACCAGTCGGTGATATCGTCGCGTGATCACAGTTCACCTCTCCCGTATTACTTAGGGAATCTGGCAACTCGTTGAAGCTACTAAGTTATTGCCGTTCACAGACCGTCTTTGGATGATAGGTCAAAGTCTTTTAGAAGCGTTTTGAAACCATTGTGCCTATTTATCTCGCGCCGACCACACCCCTGATATCAGCATGAATAGCCCCCCTGCAAAGATGGCGATCGCAAACCCCGCTGAAATCGCGTCCATCCAATGAATTGCTTCCATTAGATATCCTCCTGATGATTCATTAACAAACAATTAATGAATCCTAGCTCAGTTCAAGGTAACTATACTGCGTTGACTTAACTCCTACACATCGAGTCTTGGGAAGACTTTAAACGGTTCATCTCAGTTGGGGCGATCGCCTGATTCGGCTGGGTAAAAAGCAAGTCATTTGTCTGCTGCATTGACCTGGGTGTAGCCACAAAACTCTGCTAGGAGAGTGTTCTCGGCATTACTAGCACCTGAAAGCATTTGAAAATAATTGCTCCATTGTACGATTCTTCTATTTTTGAAAGAGTTAGAGATTTATAGAGAAAAAAGATTTGTATTTTTCATAAAAATGTATTTGAAAGTTGCAACTAAACATTAGCTGAGGACGTAAAAGATTATGTTTTGTTCCCAAGCTATCAAAACCCTGTTTGGATTAAAGAGTGGACTTATCCTACTTTCAAATCACTGAATTGATTAAATAACTTCTTAGATAATTTCTATATATCTCGAACAAAATATTACTGACTTCGTTGCATTTTTTGAAACAAATTATGTGTGACAGTTAGAAAACAGACCATCACAACATCCTGTTCATTTTCCTAGGATTTAAAACAAGAATATATCCAGAGCAAAGTTGCTGTAAGCCCCACAAGTCTAATCTCGAAGCTACCGCTGCATGTTGAATCCATTGCAAGACGAGGCTTCTAGATTTATACAGCACTTTGTAATATCTCAAATTCGGGTGGCGAAAAAGTTGAGTTTTCTGGAACTATTACGTCGACTCTAACGACGCAAAATCTCAAAAAGAACAGCAAAGAAACTGCTGAAGGGAACGAACATGAAACTTTCATTGAAGTCTATCGCAACTTTTTCTGCATTATCTGCACTAGCAATTTCTCCAATTTTCCTCTCTGCTAATCCTGCTTCTGCTCAACCTGCTGGAATGGATGGAACCTACGTCGGTGGTGGTATCTCCGCAGGTGTCCTAGATGGTGGAAGCGATGAAGAGGGTTCCACATTTGGAGGCAACATTCAGGGACGTTTTGCTGTACCAAATGCGCCTGTTTCTTTACGCGGTGCGGTTCTATTTAGTGATGACACCAGTGCGATCATGCCAATCGTTTCTTACGATGTGCCTATCACAAATAACGCTAACGTTTACGCCGGAGCAGGCTATTCCTTTGTAGAGCAAGACGGTCAGGCAACCCCTCTTGGCAACCAGGATTCTGTCGTCTTGACGACAGGTGTTGAGGCTGAGGTCGTCCGAAATGTGGTGCTGTACGGCGACGCAAAGCTAGGTCTAGATGCTTATCAAGATAGCTCTAACCCAGCGCTCAGCTTCCAGTTTGGTGCTGGCTACCGATTCTAAGAATGCAACCCTTGAGGGTGTAACTTCCCAGGGTGCAACTACAACTAAGGGTGCAACTCCGAATCTAGTGAATCCTTTGAGTTAGGGAAAGGACGGGGAGAGAATTTAGTTCTCTCCCCATTTTTCTTAAAGATGGCGAATTGAATAACCTGCGTTATACCAATCCCAAAAATTAGGGCTCTAGATAGAAGGGCACCCCGTGGAGCAGCGTGCCCTTCTATCTAGAGCCTCTTTCTAGAGAGACGCTATAAGTTGTCTTAACTGGTGTGACAACAGCAGCATCTTCATAATTTGAAATTCTTTCTAACAATGGGAAAGGCTGATGTGAGAAGATGCGATGCTAAGATCGGAGGGGTGGATTCACCTTTATTCCGACCGGGAAACCGGAAATCAGTATCCTTTAGATCTTTGCAATGGTTAAAACTCCTGTTTCTCTACCTGCCACTGACCGTAAGTCTTCCAAAGTAGAAGGCCTTAAAGAACGCAGCCATGCACTGCGTGAGCCTGTCGCCACTGAGATCTCTCAGGATACAACCCATTTTAGTGAGGATGGGATACAGATCCTTAAGTTTCACGGTTCTTATCAGCAGGATAACCGCGATAATCGGGTCAAGGGACAGGAGAAAGATTATCAGTTCATGCTGCGGACTCGGAATCCTGGTGGTTTTATTCCACCGCAGCTTTATCTGGCGTTGGATGATCTGTCGAGCCAATATGGCAATCAAACGCTGAGGATCACAACACGGCAGGGAATTCAGCTTCATGGCATTCTCAAGAAGAATCTGAAGACGGCGATCGCCACCATTGTTCGCAACATGGGTTCAACCTTGGGGGCGTGTGGCGACGTTAGCCGCAACGTGATGTCTCCCCCTGCGCCTTACAAAGATCGCCCTGAATATGTTTACGCGCGTGAATATGCGGATCAGATTGCAGATTTGCTGACGCCCAGAACGGGCGCGTATTACGAAATCTGGCTAGACGGTGAGAAAGCGATTACGGCAGAACCCAATCCGGCGATCGCTGAGGCACTGGAACGTAACGGCAACGGCACCGTTTTTCATGACAACGAAGAGCCGCTCTATGGCACTTACTACATGCCGCGCAAGTTTAAGTGCAGCGTGACGGTGCCAGGAGACAATTCAATTGACCTCTATTCACAAGATGTCAGCCTGGTAGTGATGACCAATTCCCAGGGCGAACTGGAAGGCTTTAACGTGTTTGCGGGTGGCGGCATGGGACGCACTCACAACAAGGAAGAAACCTTTCCTCGCTTGGCTGACCCGATTGGCTATGTAGACAAAGCTGATGTCTACGACCTGATGAAGGCAATCGTGGCGACTCAGCGCGACTATGGCGATCGCTTTAACCGCCGTCACGCCCGAATGAAATATTTAATAGAAGATTGGGGCGTAGACAAGTTTCGCCAGGAAGTTGAGGGCTATTTTGGCAAGTCAATCCAACCGTTTAAACCGTTGCCAGAGTTCAAATATCTGGACTTTTTGGGTTGGCATGAGCAGGGCGACGGCAACCTGTTCTTGGGCATCTCGATTGACAATGGGCGAATTAAAGACGAAGGCACGTTTCAGCTTAAGTCGGCTCTGCGGGAGATTGAGGAACGATTCGCGCTGCCAATTCGCCTGACCGCAAATCATAACCTGGTGTTATATGAGATTAAGCCGTCTCAGCAGGTTGAAATTCAGGAAATTCTTCAACGCTGTGGCATTCAGCCGGAAACTGAGATCGATCCACTAGTACGTTACTCGATGGCTTGTCCGGCGTTGCCTACCTGCGGTCTGGCTACCGCTGAGTCAGAGCGGGTACTGCCTAGCGTTATGGAGCGAATTCGGACGTTGCTAGATAAGGTGGGCTTGGATCAGGAGCATTTTGTCGTGCGGATGACAGGTTGCCCCAATGGATGCGCTCGCCCTTATTTGGCAGAGTTAGGCTTTGTAGGACAGTCACCCGATACCTATCAACTGTGGCTAGGGGCTGACCCAAATCAAACTCGTCTGGCTGAGCTTTATCTGGACAAGCTGAATATCCAAAACCTGGAAGCTGCGCTAGA
This sequence comes from Leptolyngbya sp. FACHB-541, assembly GCF_014695875.1. NCBI lineage: Bacteria > Bacillati > Cyanobacteriota > Cyanophyceae > Leptolyngbyales > Leptolyngbyaceae > Leptolyngbya > Leptolyngbya sp. FACHB-541. The sequence continues at coordinate 17,303 of NZ_JACJPC010000128.1, forward strand.
GCCGCTGTTGATCTACTTCAAGCAAGAGCGTCAGCAACGAGCAGAGCCGGAAAGTTTTGGCGATTTTTGCCATCGAGTTGGGTTTGACGCACTGCGGCAGTTTGCGGCTAGCTATGAGCCCAGAACGAGCAACAAATTGCGTCACCGGATTGGCATTAAGGATGAGGTGTACGTCAAGCTAAAGGCGATCGCCGCCCAGCAAGGTAAACCGATGACAGAGCTAGCGAATACGGCTATCGAGGCTTATTTACAGACCTTAAGCTGAACTGCGGAAGGCGATCGGTATTAAGTCGATAAAAAGTAGCGCAGTTAATCCCTGCGCTACTTATTTTTTGGGGGAAATAGCCGTTTTCCCCTACAGAAATCTCTTTTACAAATTGCTGAATTCTTTCCAGAAAATGCACTGTTTTTGGCGATCGGACAGAGATTTTGAGATAGTCAGTAACTCATCCTGACTCAGGATCGACTTGCAGGTTTCTGGATTTTTAGGCTTGCGGGAGGTGTAGGTAAAGAACATGGCAAGCCGTTCGGATTCGGTGGGCATTCTGCCTCGGTGAAATACACTGCAAGTGTCGGTAAAGACAACCGTTCCAGCGCCACCTGTGCAGCTTCTCCAATTAGACGATGGCACCGCTTTTTCTACAACATCATCTGGGACAAAACCATAGTTTCGCTTAAACACATTAGGAGGCGGTGTTAGCGACTTGGGAATATATTCATACGGGCCATTGTTCTCACCTACCTGGTTGAAGTAGACGATAATTTTTGCCATTCGCCGATCTTCAATATCGATGTGCCATTGGCGGGTACCTGCCTGCGAACCATCCGCCACATCTCGACGGAAAGAAACTCCATGGTAGGCAACGGGTAGCCCTAAATAATTTTCGATGATGCTGAGCAACCGCTCTTCTAAACCCCACAAAAACAGTCCAGGATACTGCATCAGCAGGGTTGAATCTGCGCGAGAGTAAGCTCTATTTTTCTTAGGAGGAATCTTTAGCAGTTCAGGGGCGATGTGACCTGCCGCATTCAATAAAGTGGATGTTGACGGAATGTCTAAATCAGTTAATGAAGTAATTACAGTTCCTTCTTGCTGAAGACCTTCAACAATTTGGCGATCGCCAGGTAAGATTGCTGGAAGCCTATCTACATATTTGGCTAAATCTGATTTGTAAGTTAGCTCAGATAAAGCTTGTGGAACCTTTTTGATCAGAGTGTTAAGCACGTAACCTTTCCTTTAAGTAAGGGATGAAAATAGTTGGGGCGATCGCCTCAAATTCGTTAGAGTTGTTTGACTTGTTTTAGCCAGCAAGACGTTAATTTAGAATCATGCCTTTTGAGTCTTCTTTGAGCTAGACATGAAGCAGTAAAAGGGACTGGCTAAACAGCTTAAGAAAAATGTCATTTCGCAAGCAGCAATCAAATCAGTTCTTACTTTCCCTCGATATTTCAACAGGTGAAGGATCACTCTACGAGAATTACCTAAGAGAATCTTGCTCACAATCACGGGTTTTTGCCAGCTTTTTGCTCCCACTAAACGAAGCTGACAAACACATAGTCCAGCGGTACGAATCAGCTTAAGCAGATTTTCTTTCTCCAAACGCTGTTTTGGAATTTGGTGATAGATATTCATCAGAGGGTTGTACCAAATTTCCCAATTTGCTCGATGCAAGTGTAGAGAAATCTCGAAGTCGTTGCCGCCTCTACCGGTGCGAACCAACTGTTTGGGCACGCTGTCCAACCAAGCCTGCCTGCGTACAACTAGCCCTGCTCCGGGAGGCAGACTGAGTTTTTCTGGCTCATACCGATGAGGTTTTGAGCCGCGTTTTTTAATTGCCAGAAATGATTGAATCCGCTCAAAGTTTTCGGGCGGTTCTACTTCAAAGTCACCGTGAATTTGCCCACCGAAAGCGCCTGCTGTGGGATGGGTTTGACCAAATTCATAAGCAGCAGCAACCCAGTCTTGAGTTGGTAAGGTGTCATCATCCAGGAAGCCAACAAACTCACCTTGAGCATTTTCTACGGCACACTGACGGGCAAATGCCAGCCCTTGTTTTACTTCAAAGCAGTACTTGAGAGTGGGACCTTGCCAATCAGCCTGATAGGACTGAACCACTTCTTTGGTATTGTCGCTGCTGTTATTATCGACAACTAGGATTTCCCAGGAAAAATCAGTGTTGATCTGCGATCGCAACCTTTCCAATACTTTAGACAAGCGATCGCCGCCATTATAAGTTGGGATTGCAACGGTAAAGCCAATCCCTGCGCCTTCCGGCTTACTATTTTCAGAAGTCATATCTTTCCCTGAAAGTTCTCAAAGCAGTGATTGTTGAAGTCGGTTTATCTTGCCAGCCAAAATTACTTCTAAGTAGAAGGCTCGAATTCCTGAAATAGATCAATTAGATCCGCTAGATCCGCAAAAGCCGCTTTCTCCATAGAAAGAATGGGCTAATGATGTTGCTGACCAAAAGCTCCATTTCACAGGCCGCGATCAGGTCATTCTTAATCACCTTTCGGTACTTAAGGAAATGCAAAACTAGTTTTCGTAGATCACTTGCTAGATACATTAAGAAGGCAAAAGGTCTCTGCCAAGCGGCAAAACTCAGCATCCGGATGTGATGGCTGCTCAACCCGATGCAGCGAAATACTGAAACCAGATAGTCTCTCTCTAGGCGCCAGTGGGGGATTTTGTGTTGAACCTGCATTTCAGGGTTGTACCACAGTTCCCAGCCTGCCTTCTGAATGTGCAGCACGACTTCTAAATCTTCACTGGCAAGTCCGGCTTCTTTACCTGTATTGTTCAGGAATAGACGTTTGGGAACGGACTCCAACCAGGCTTGCCTCAGCACAACCAGCCCGGCTCCAGGTGGAAACATGCGCTTCTCAGGTTGGTACAGTCGGGGTTTAGAACCTCGCTCGATAATAGCCAGGTAGCAGGCAATTCTCTTAAATTCTTCAGGAGGCGCGACTTCGTAGTCTCCTTGAATGCGACTGCCAAAGGCTCCTGCTTCGGGATGAGTTTCGCCAAAGGCGTAAGCTGCTGCGACCCAATTGGGAGCGGGCACGTTGTCATCATCCAAAAAACCGATGTAGGTTCCTTTTGCTTCTGTAACGGCTCGTTGCCGGGCAAAAGAGGCTCCTTGACGAGGTTCTAGACAGTACCTTAGCGGACAGTGAGCGGGCCATTCCGCCTGATAGTCCTGAACGACTTTGGCAGTATTGTCTTTGCTGTTGTTGTCTACAACAATGACTTCCCAGGAGAGATTGTCCAGGTCAATCTGCGATCGCAATCGCTCTAGCACGTCTGGCAAACGCTCTTCGCCATTGTACGTAGGAATCGCTACCGTGAAATCAACCATAATTTTAAGCAGATAGTGAATATTAGCGGTTACGTTAATTCAATTAAGAGCTGCAAAATTTTCAGCCTATTTGCAGACACTAAGTCAGAGTTCCTTGACCAGTTTTCATAAGTCAGATAGTAGCGAATGCGAGGATATCAGGACTAGCGATCTAGCTTGATCTTCATTCACTCTTTAAGGTTGGCTATGTGTTTCTACATATAGGTTTCGGCGGAACTAGTGAGTTGTGCTGACACTGCTTAAACCCTACAGGGGATTCACAGACCAGAAATTTACGTAGAAGATTCAATCTATGAGCGATCGCTCAAATAATCAGCGATCGCTGCTTTAATCAAGCTTATTATTCAAAAAGTGAACCATGACTAGCATTGGCAAAATCATCAAAACATTGGGGCTAGCCCTCTGTCTGAGTCTTTTGGCTGTAATCTATTCTGTCCCTGCCGCTACTGCCGCTGAAATCGGCAAAGCCATCATTGAAGGCACCTCAGAATCTGCTTCTGTGACAGGAGAAGCCCGTTTTGTCGAAACAGATGCGGGGCTGCAAATTAACGCAACGCTGGACACTGCCCCCTCTGGAAATCATGGGTTTCATATCCACGAGTTTGGCAGTTGCGCTGAGGGTGGCAATGCAGCAGGAGGGCACTTTAACCCAGATGGAGTAAAACACGGCAAACTTGCCACCGATGGATTTGCCAATGCTCATGCAGGCGATCTGGGCAACATTTCGGTTGCAGGGGGTGAAGTCACTACGTTTAGCGAAACGCTTCCTGGCTTAACGCTGAATGACGGAAAGTATGCGATCGCCGGACGAGCAATTATCGTGCACGAAAACGAAGATGACTTTGGGCAACCCACCGGCAATGCCGGAGGTCGCATCGGCTGCGGCACGATTTTCCTCAGCTCTGATACGGCAAGCTAAACTTGTTTGCTTCCGGACATCCTGCAAGCTATAGCTGTAGTCCCTTGTCTTCAGCGTTAGGGATTACAGCTATACAGCTATAAAATTAAACCGCTGAGCCATTAGTAATTGGCGTACCAGATTTTGTCTGATCGCGAGTCGCTCGTTCTTTAGCTAACAGGTTCACCGTGTCTCCGAGAGCCGTTGTTAAGCTGCGCCGCGTCTGAGCATGGTCTGCCTGCTCTGCTTTGAGCGATTGGGACAGACGATCGCACTCCATCAGCGCTCTCACCAAAGTCTCTTTAACCTCTGATGGGTTTTGTAACTGCTCTAGCTGCTCTTGAATTGCAGACTCAGTTATCCCATCACTCACAATAGGCTGAGGCGACTGCTGTAACCGTTGCAGTTCAGCTTTCAGCATTTCAATTTGCTGTTGTGCCAAACGTGCCTCAGTACGCCGCTGCTGTGCCTCTGTTTCATAAAACCTGCGCCAATTTGCAGCACTGGTGTAAGCCTGATCCCGTTCTTGATTGACCTCAGCCAGTTTCTGTTGAAGTGCCTTAATCTCTAACAACCACTGCCTAACATCCTGAGACATCCCACCAACTCCTCATGCAGCCCATGCTAGAGAGTCTAAAACAAAATTTGAGTTACAGATTGGGGAACTGGCAAAATAATACTGACCAGTAACCCTAATGCAACTAACCCCCACCAATCACGCTGGTTATCCAATTCACTGACATCATTCAGGGCAGGTTCGTCTACCACGGGAATGAAAAACAGCAAAATTGCCCAGAGAAAAAATTCTTGCTGAACAAACGACAGAGCCAGAACCAACAACCGTGCGACCTGACCGATCACTGCACCCACTCGCTGCCCAAACATCGCGTGAACGATATGCCCCCCATCAAGCTGACCCACAGGCACCAGGTTCAGCGCTGTCACCAGCAAACCCAAACAGCCTGCCACCGCTACTGGGTGCAGCTTTAGAGCAGTAGTCGCAGTCAACCCACTACCCAAAGCTAGCTTACTCAACAAAGCTAGCAACAGCAAGCTAGGTTGAAAGGAAGTGACGTTTAGAATACCAGATTCTTCTGTGAGGCTAACAGGAGTAGAGTGTGCTAACCCCCAAAGCAGCAGCGGTATCGTAACCAAAAAGCCTGCCATTGGTCCAGCAATCCCTACATCAAATAGCGCTTTTCTATTAGGTACAGGAGAACGCATCTGAATAAATGCACCAAAAGTCCCAAAGGGAAAGAAACTGGCTGGTGGAACCGGAATAAAGTAAGGCAGTGTTGCCCGAATTTTGTAAAACCTAGCCGCCAGATAGTGCGCTAACTCATGAACTCCCAAAATAGCCATGAGTGCTAGTGCATAAGGCAGTCCATTCAGCAGCAAAGCAGCTGTAATTTCTGTCTCTTCAGTAATTGCGCCGGAGATTGCAACGCCTGCCAGCGTTGTAGTGAAGATAGTTGCTAGCAGCAGAGTTAGGGCTAGACCGGGGCGGTTTAGGGAATCACTGGTTGATTTTGCGGCTGCTTGGGCTTGAGGGTTAGGCACCAGAGCAAAGAAGGGTTTGCCGTTCATTCCCTCCTGAAACACAATCAGGAAGCGATTGCCAAACTGCCTTTCCACATTCTCCCGAATCGTTTTGTAGGCTACTTCGGGTGAGGTTCGCAGTTGTCCCCGACAAATTAAAGCCTGGGGACGGTATTCAACATTTTGCAAGTAATAGACTGACCAGGGAAAGCAGTTTTGCAGGGCCGCTTCTTCTTCTTTATCGATGGGTCGGAGGGTAGGGCGCTTTTCAGCAGTAGGTTCGGCGATCGCCTGCGGTCCCTGTTGTAGACCTTGTGCCTGTGCCTTAACCGCAGCGCCAGATTTGGACGAACGTCCCCACTGAATCAAAAACCAGTACAGCAATGGACAAAGGATGAAGGGCCCCAACAACAGGATGGCTGGCATTGGTTCGTTTTCTCCATAAACCAAAATCCAGCCTGTCCAGACAAAAGCAGGAGTCATCATCACTAACCACAGTACCCAGATCGGAGTTCGGGTAATGCTCGCCACCGTCCGCTGGACGATGAAGTACGTAAATATTCCCAAGAGGAGCAACCAGAAAATCATGCTGCGGGTCTCAATTTCGTCAACTCAATCGATCACTGATTGATCACTGGTAGATCTCCAGCATACCGCTTTCAACCAATCCTCAAGGCGAATGAATCTAAAGCTTTAATTCAAACCCGCACAAAACAAACACCTGCGTCATCAACATCCCAAAACTCGCCAAGAAGCTTTTGCTGCGGGATTCGAGCAAGACTTTTTCAGATGAACCCCGTTAAAGTGATCATTCTACAATCGATCAGCTAGCAGATTACTGAAATTTGCCTAGAAATTCGTCTCTATAGTTAAGTCTACTCACGAGAGTTAAGCTCGTTCACCAGCTTCATGCCAAAACGTCAGTAGAATAAGGATTGCATTAGCGTGAAATCCGCTTAGTACGATCTGCTTAGAGAGACTAAATACTGAATAGTTGTGTTAGATCCTGCCTTTAGCCCTGACTCATCCCAAGCCAACCGAACTTTGAGTGATTCTCAAGCCAACTCTAAGCAACCCCGTAAAGTCTTTGAGGATATTTTTGCCTTTCCCCCTAACCGCGACACGATGGGGGGAACTGCTTATTTAATACAAGCCACGGAAGGAAACGAAAACATTCTGGTTGACTGTCCTGCTTGGGATCAGACAAACCAGGACTTTTTGCAGGAGCAGGGCGGCGTTCGTTGGCTGTTTCTGACACACCGGGGTGGTAAGGGTAGAGTTCGTGAGATTCAGCAAACGTTTGGCTGTGAGGTATTGATTCAAGAGCAAGAAGCTTACTTGTTACCGGGAATCGAGCTAACTCAGTTTCAGCAAGAGTTTCAAATCAATCCGCAGTGCCACACGATTTGGACATCGGGTCATTCTCCTGGCTCCGCTTGCTTGTATTGCGATCGCCACGGCGGGATTCTCTTTACCGGACGACATTTGCTGCCCAATCAGCAGGGCGAACCTGTACCTCTGAGAATTGCAAAGACCTTTCACTGGCCCAGACAAATTCAGAGTATTCAGCGAATCATGGATCGGTTTACGCCAGAAACGTTGAGCTATATCTGTCCGGGTGCCAACACTGGATTTCTTCGGGGCAAACGCGCTATTGAACAGGCTTATCAGCGGTTAGCTCAACTTGACCTAGCTACGCATCTACAAGCGAAACCTCTGCTGTAAAGCTTTTCAGCCCTTGGGTAGACCGATTGCTACGTGAGAAATATGGCTTAAGTCAAGATTTATTCATTTACGGTTTACCACCCTTGCAATCGCCCCCACAAAGATCGTTAAAATAGGCGTAGTTCTGCTGCGGCGTTGGTGACTGCCAATAATGTTTTATGATCTATGCCTTGTTTACAAGGGAAACTAGATGTTTCAGTGGCAGTATACCGGGCTTGTACCCGGAAACTTAAAACTGAGGCCGTGCTTCCCACCTGGATTATTCCAGGTCAAAAACTGAGGTAAGACGGCGTTGCGGGGGACTCTCAAGCTTTCTTGATTTCTCATAGAAGCTTTTAGTTCTAAGAGAACAACGGATTTGAGTGGCGTAGGCATTGCCTGCGCCACTTCAATTTTTGGAAAGAGAAAAATTATTAAGAAAAGTAAACAGCTAGGTGAGAGTGATCCCGCAATTATTTGTTACAATTGGTGAAATTTGTAACGAGAGGTTCTTTCATGCCCTATACCACCGAAGAAGGCGGTCGCCTGAATAATTTTGCGGTTGAACCCAAAATTTACCAGGCTGAACCACCAACCCAGGGACAACAGCGGAATTATATTATTTTGAGCGTTGCGGCGATCGCACTGATCGGCGGACTCCTCTTTATAGCGGTTTCTGTATCGTAAAAGTCTTTTACAAAATCGATAGCAAACCAGGCGTTGAGTGCCTTCTGAAATTTGGCACACATCTGAATTTGACATCATTAACCAGGCTGCCCTTGTGGAAAAGCCTGGTTTTTTGATTTCGATAAACACCCCTGTGCAGCGTTTGATAGGGCTATTTCAGTTTCAGGAAGGGGAAGCGAAATGGCGTAAAACTGACTTACCTCAGATACAGCACTCTTGTCCTGACCTGAAGGCAATCGGCTTGAAGAGGTTTATAACAGCTTAATCTGTTAACTGCCCCAACTCCTTTATCAAGTTAGCCGGAAGCCAGCTAGTTCAGTCACATTTCTGAAGAAACTGTTGTAGAAACGGCACATCTGTAGCGTTCTACGAAAATAGGTTTCATTACGTAGTATTCAAAATTGACTGAAACCTATCTGATTCCCAAATTTCTGGCTCCAGATCTGGTTATCAAATCTGGTTATCAAACCCATTCTCGACCTGCGGCATCTTCTCGTGACAGACATCCCCTTTCGCAAAATTTTAGGCTTAAACCAGCAGACCTATCAATGCCTGAAACTGGCTTTGAGTTTGAATCTGCGTCGTCAGATTTTTATTGCAGTCTGTGATGACCTGACTTTGCGCGATCGCCTCGCGGCACAGCTTTTGGCAGAACTGGCAAATCCTTCTCCAACGGCACTCAATCGGGCTGCAGAAACAGGCGGACAGCGCTATCCTCGTCTAGTCACGCTGGATTTGAGCTTGAGCGATCCTAACCCAATTGTGCAAGTGGCTCAATGGCTGTCTCAGTCACCGCCACCCAAGACGGGCAACCGCCGCGCCCCAATGCCAGCCTTTCAGTTTGTGGGGATCGAACACCTGACTCGCCAGTCGGCTGCGGTGCAGCGTCTCTTTTTGACGCATCTTCAGGGCATCGAGCGCAGTTTACCTGTGCTGGAGTCGAGCTTGCTGCTGTGGATGCCGCGTCCCTGGTTTCGCTCTATGCCGCAGTCTGCCCCAGAGTTTTGGCGCTGTCGCACGGGAGTGTTTGAGTTTGTTGGCGATCCCACGCCGCTGCCTGCCGCATCTATTCCTCAACCTCGGACGCGTCCTCAAGAGGCGATCGCTGCGACTGCGGCTCAAGCGGCCCAAGCATCACCTCAAAAAACTGTTCCGGCGATCGCCAAAACTAATGGTTTGCCGCAGTCTCAAGCAACTGAATCAGAATCGCTTTGGGATGCACTGGATCGGGATCTGGCAAAACTAGACCAGGCTAACGCAGCCGCACCCCCAGTTTCTCGTGCAAAAGCACCTCAACCTGGCCCTGGTGATCGCCCTGCAAACTCAAACGGCACGGGGACAGCTCCACATCAACTTGTCACCTCACCTGCCGCTCCAACAGGTAGAAATCAATCTCCAGGTGCGACCCCCAGTGCGCGTCCCGCCCAGACTGCGCCGACCGTCCCACCCCGCGTCGCCCCTCCAGCCCAACCACCTGCTGCCAAAACTCAACCTCCTGCTGCTACCCCTGCGCCGCGTCAACCAGTAAAATCTGATGCTGCGGTGGATCAACCTGCTCAGGCTAGACCACCCCAAGTTCAGACGGGAAGCAAACCGAGCCAGCAGCTAGTTGTGACGACTTCGACCCCCAAGCAGGGTAAATTAGCCGAATCTCAAGCCCGCATTCAAGTGCCCCCAGGAGCAAGTGAAGCGGTGCAGCCATTGCCTTTGTTGCAGCAGATTGAATTGCTGCATCAGCAACAGGCTCCTCCAGCAGTGTTGGCAAATGCCTATCGAACGCTGGGCAACCTCTATCGCGATCGCATCGAGCAGGGTGACGCTTCTCCTCAAAACCTGATGATCGCGATCCAGGCGTATGAGCAGGTGTTGCTCTGCCTCGACGAAACTTCAAACCAGTGGGCAGACATCCTGAACGACCTGGGCAACCTCTACTGGATGCTGTCGCGATCGCCCCTTTCCCCCGATCAAGCATTACCTTACTTGCAGCAGGGCATTCAAGCCTATCAGCTTGCCCTGACGAAGGTTGATCCCCAGGCTCAGCCTCAAACTTTCCCAATGATTCAAAACAATCTGGGAGCGGCCTACGCTGATCTGGCGCGGTATCAGGAACCTGCCGAGAATCTTCAGCGATCGGTTCAGGCATACCAGCAGGCATTGCGCTATCGCAAAGCAGATGTAGAGCCATTGCGCTATGCCTCGACGCAAAACAATTTGGGCACCACCTACTGGAACCTGGCGCAACACCAACAGCCCAAGGTGAATTTGAAGCAGGCGATCGCTGCCTATTCAGAGGCTCTGCGCTACTACAATCCCAAGCAAGAGCCGCTCAACTACGCGATGATCCAAAACAACCTGGGCACCGCTTACTGGAATCTGGCTCAGCAAGAACAGCCAAAAGACTGGCTGGGGCTAGCTCTAGGAGCCTATCGCATGGCATTGAAATATCGCACCCTGGAAGTCGCCCCAGCCGCCTTTGCCGCCACCCAGAACAATCTCGGTACAGCCTACTGGCACATGGCGAATCATATGAAAGATGACGCTGAAGCCCGGTTGGACTATCTAGAGCAGGCGATCGCTGCTTACAAAGCAACTCTTATCGCTGCCGAAAAACTGGCTAAATCTTCTCAGCCCATCCCGCTCAACTTTGACCTCAACGCCACTCACAATAACCTGGGCTTAGCCCACTATCAAATCGCCAGCGATCCTCACGTTTCAGCTGAAGCTCCAGCTCGATCAAATCATCTGGAAGCTTCACTACATCACCATCTACAAGCGCTACAGGGCTGGCAGCAAAAACCCGAATTCAGCCAAACTGCCTTGAGTTGTCTCCTGCAAACCATCCGCGCCTTCTACAATCAGTTCGGCATTCAAGGACAAAACCTAGCCCTCTCTAAAGTTCCTGGGCATCTGCTGCCGCAGATTTTGCCTCAGCTTTAGAAGAGGGGCTAGGGGCTAAGGTTCCGGAAGGAACTAAGGAACTATAGGTGGGAGGTTCGAGGTTCGGGGTTCGGTACTGGCCCCTAGCCTCTACAAAAAAGCTGACTTGATTCCAAGCCAGCCCAAGAGATAGTCAATCACGTTGTCTTTTCATTGGAAGAAACCCAAACTGCGCGTTCCCAAATCGGCAGGGGTTAACGGAATATTGACGTTTCCGCCATTTCCTTCTCCACAAAATAGTGTAACAAGAGACACAGACCTTTCGTCATATAACTTTACGAGATTTTTGGGGCCATTCCATAACTGCACCTAATGAATGCTAAAGATACTCTTAAGACAGATTGCTCAAAAGCGGCACCTAGAAACAGCTCTATTTTATCAAGCTGCGATTTAGCGCTTCTGCACAAGCCTAAGTAAAAGCGAAAAATTGTAGATCTGAGGCACTTTGCTGAGATTGTTCTCGTCCTCAGAAGATGGAGAAGCTTGTGCTAGCTTTCTGGATCGCGCCACTTAACCAAACCAACTAGCTAAACTAGTGGAAACCAATTCTGGGATTCGCTTCCTCTCCCCGCCCCAGTTTGCCTAACTTTTGCCCCAAAATTTGCCCAAAAACGAGTTTAAGAAGATAGCGTTCATTAACCTAAAAGGACTTCATAATATGCCATTATCCCTGTTTGGGTCACGTCAAACACTCACAACACGATTACGACGAGGAATCAGCTTGTCTGTAGGGCTGGCAATGGGGCTAGCAGGAGGGGCGATCGCCCAAACCACTCCCCAACCGGACATCACCAGCAGCACCCGCTTTGCCTGCCAGTCCATCAACGGACAATATACTGTGATGTACTATCCCCAAAGCCAACCTGGGCAAGCCTATGCCTGGGCTACTCCAACTGAGCTAGGTGGCGGTTGGACGGAAGAACGACGCTGCAGTGAGATTAGCCGTCGCCTAGAGTCCTACCGTCCTGACGGCTTGCTAGAAATGCAGACAGGCGTAGAAAACGGCTACAACACCATTTGCGTCACTACTCAGCAAGATGCATCTTGCCGAATTGTATTGACCGTGCCTCCTGGACAAGATCCATTGGTAATGCGCAACCGCGTCTTTGAAAACCTGGCAGTTGCAGATAGAGGTCAGCAAACCGACTCCGTTACAACTTTCACTGGCGGTGATGATGGCATCCTCAACCGCATCGGAGAGGCGCTGGATATTGACTTACCGGGTTCGAGACGCAGCAACTCAAGCACTGACAGCATCAACCTGCGTCCCTTCCTGGACCAGGCTGATGGTGGCACCGGAACCAGACTACAAGGCGGCACCCCTGCTCAATCTAGTCCACAGCTCAACCCCGACAGTTTTCGCTAGATGATCTCCTAATAAATTGGTGCCCACCTCCCCATTCTCAGTCTGAGGGTGGGGAATTTCATGCTGAAGGCGATCGCCAAACATGATACTATCCCTCTTGCCTCTCCACCCTGCCTCTCCATCCTGAATGTCTTTCCTTCAGAGACGAGCTAGCCTCTACCAAGCAATCGTCGCTCCAGACCAAACCCGTGAAACCTGGCAATTCTGCCTCTAGAATTTCTACTTACTTCTGGCAACTCTATGCAACTGCAACACTCTATCCGTCGAACCAAAATAGTAGCTACTATCGGGCCAGCCACTAGCAGTCCAGAAGTTTTGCGCGACCTGATTGAAGCTGGGGCAACCACACTACGACTCAATTTCTCTCACGGCACTCATGAAGACCACCAGCGAAGCATTCGCCTGATTCGCCAAATTTCGTTTGAGCTTAACCAACCCGTTGGAATTCTGCAAGATTTACAGGGTCCCAAAATTCGTCTGGGCAAGTTTGAAAATGGTTCCATTACCTTACAGAAGGGCGACCCATTTATTCTTACCAGTCGGCTTTTGCCTGGAAGCCAGGAAATTAGCTCTGTAACCTACAAACCCTTGGCAGACGAAGTTCCAGAAGGCGCAACGATTTTGCTGGATGATGGTCGCGTCGAGATGATTGTAAACAAGGTAGACAAGACAAACAAAGAACTTCACTGCCGTGTGGTTGTGGGTGGAGTGCTGTCCAACAACAAAGGCGTAAATTTCCCAGGGGTTTACCTTTCGATCAAGGCACTTACCGACAAGGATAGAACTGACCTGACGTTTGGGCTAGACCAGGGCGTGGACTGGGTCGCACTGAGCTTTGTTCGCAATCCTCAAGACATTCTAGAAATCAAAGAATTAATCTCTAGCGCAGGCAAAAACGTTCCTGTGATCGCCAAAATCGAAAAGCACGAGGCGATCGAGCAAATGGAAGCTGTGTTGTCGATCTGCGATGGAGTGATGGTTGCCAGAGGCGATCTGGGAGTAGAACTGCCTGCCGAAGAAGTTCCGCTGTTGCAAAAGCGGCTGATTGCCACCGCTAACCGTTTGGGTATTCCGGTGATTACGGCCACTCAAATGCTGGACAGCATGGTTCAAAGCCCTCGCCCGACAAGGGCAGAAATTTCAGATGTGGCAAATGCCATTTTGGACGGAACCGATGCGGTCATGCTTTCTAACGAGACAGCGGTCGGCAAATATCCGATTCAGGCAGTAGAAACGATGGCTCGCATCGCCACTCGCATTGAGCAAGACCAACCCCTGAACAGGAATGCAGAAAGCGCACCGGGGCGATCGATTCCCAATGCGATCAGCCAGGCGGTGGGACGCATTGCTGAGCAGCTTAAATCCGCTGCCATCATGACGCTGACCAAAACCGGAGCAACGGCTCGAAATGTATCCAAGTTTCGGCCCCACACTCCCATTTTGGCCATTACTCCCCATGTGGATGTAGCTCGCCAACTCCAGCTTGTCTGGGGAGTAAAACCTTTGCTTGTGTTGGATTTGCCCTCTACCGGGCAAACCTTTCAGGCAGCACTGAACGTGGCTCAAGAAAAGCAACTACTCTCAGAGGGCGATTTGGTGGTGATGACTGCGGGCACACTTCAAGGCGTGGCAGGTTCAACGGATCTGATCAAAGTTGAAGTGGTCACTGCCGTGTTAGGTCGGGGAATTGGCATTGGACAAGGTTCAATCAGTGGACGTGCCAGAGTTGCTCACAGCAGTAAGGAAGTCGGTAATTTTAACCCTGGAGAGATTCTGGTTGCCTCTGGCACTAGTGCTGACTTTGTAGAGGCAATTCGCAAAGCTTCGGGGATTGTAACTGAAGACGACAGCCTCACCAGCCACGCCGCCGTAATCGGTTTGCGCTTGGGGGTTCCGGTGATTGTGGGTGTTAAAAATGCAACTGAGGTAATTCGAGATGGGACAATTCTCACGCTCGACATGCAAAGGGGATTGGTTTACTCCGGTGCAGTAGGGCTAAACCAGGCAGATACAACGCTTAGCGTATAGCGCGATCGCCCCTTGTTATCTCTCTTCCATTACTCTCGAACAAGAGGAACGAGGGAAATTTCTTTCCCAAAAGTGACAAAGCTTGTAGTGCCACGCATATACTTCTTTCCCACTAAAACAGGAATGCACCCCCGCGTCACGGGGGTGCATTCCTGTTTTAGTACCTAATCCTCAACCGGGAGGGGAGTAAAGGAGATTGGTACAGACGTAATGTTGTCTTGAGGGGCTAAGGAAGCGGACGTTCATCAATCAATGGACGACCGGCTGTGTTGATGTCTAGCTCCTCACGGCGCAGCGTTTCTTCAGTGGTCACCGTGTCCTGCCGGACTTCCTTCCGAATCACCACTTCGTCGCGCACCACGGGCTGCTTGGTAATGTCAACGGTTTCCTCGTAGAGGTCTACCCGCATCACCTCACCCGACTGAAAGTCGGTAGCACCTGAAGTTACGGCTACACCCCGGTTTGCAGTAGGGTTATGTTGAATTACAACGCGCTCCTGCTGCACGGGGACAGCAACTTGAGTAGTCTCAGTCTCGATGCGCTTACCAACACTTACCTCACCAACTTTACGGCGGTCTTTGTTCGCGACTAGCTGCTCTTCATAGAGCCTGAAGGTTTGATGATCTTGCTCGTTCATAGAGTACAGAGAGGGTTCCTGCTCATAGCGGTATGTATTGCGATTATAAGGAGTGCGATCGCGATCCGCATCCCTATCCAACCGATCAAACCCTGGAGTTGAGGTAGTTGTGTTGCTCACAGGCGGGTTGACTACCGGCTGGGCAGGAGGAATATTGTTTCTGACGCGCTCACTTGGTTGGGGAGCGGAAACCGCAGCCGTCCGAGTTTCCGTTGGCATTCTCTCTAGCGGAACCCCATTCTCTAATGGAGCGGTCCGGTAAACGCCTCTCACCTGCTCTTCATAGTCATAATCGACAGTCATGTGTTCATCATATTCAGGCAGCTGCTCTGCTTGCTGGCGAGAGAGCCCTTTTAGATAGATGCGCTGCGATCGCGGATCGCTACGAAACCGCCCAACTGGCAACAGCACCTTCTTGCCAAAGATCCAGAAGCCTGTATCCATCACTAGATAGCGAAATCGCCCATCTTCATCTACCAGAGCAGTACTAACCGTTCCTACTTTTTCATCTTGTTCGGTGTAGATATTGAGACCTTTGATGTCTTCGCCACCAAACAACTCGTTTCGATAGTTGGGATGAAAATCTTCGATTTTATAAAGAGCCATGCTATTCTCCGTTCTATATTCGTCAGCCTTACAGCCAAATAGGTTCGCTTGACCAAAAATGAGTTCAAGTGGTGCAGGACTAACCTACACCACTCAGGGTTTTCTTCACTTAAGACTCCACCCTAAGATGCCAGTTTAGAAATTCTGGATCTTATCTTGTTGGAAGGTAGAGTTCCGCTAGAGATGTCTCCAGGTTTTACCTAGAGACACGATTGGCTAGGGGAGTCCGTTTTATACCGAGCGTCCGGGGCGGTCAGAGCGCTCAACGATGGGTCGTCCTTGGGTGTCGATATCCAGTTCTTCACGACGAATATCTTCTTGAGCTTCGACGGTTTCATGGTCGACCTCTTTGCGGATCTGGACTTCTTCCCGAACTACGGCTTCCTTGCGGATATCAGGAGTTTCTTCGTAAACTTCCATCCGTGCTACTTCTCCCTCACTGAAGTCGTGGGCACCTACCGCAGTGCGGGTCGCGTCGGTGGGGGTAGTGCGCTCAACGACTACTCGCTCCTTATCAACGGGTACTGATACTCGTGCAGTCTGGGTCTCAACGTGCTTGCCAATTGCTACTTCACCAGTTTTAACGCGGGTCTTGTTGGCAACTAGACGCTCTTCATAAAGACGTAGTGGCTGATCTTCAATTTCGTTGCGGTTGTACAGAGCGTGGTCGCGATCGTAGCTATAGGCATCGCGATCGTAGGTACTATCGACAGCTGAAGCGCCCATAGCAGCCGTGCCTGTGAGTGGCTTCGTGCCTGCATCAACGGGTTGCATGCCGGGTTGCGTACTGGATTGAGCGGCAAGAGGACGATATCCACTTCTCACGCTCTCTTCGTAATCCTGATCGACTTTGAGGTCATCGGTGAATGCGGGTAGATTTTCTACCTGATCCTTGGTCAAGCCATCTACATAGATCCGACGTGCGTCATAGTCAAAACGAGCCATACCGATGGGCAGTAAGACTTTCTTGCCAAAAACCCAAAAACCTGTGTCTACGATTAAATAACGAAAGCGTCCTTCTTGCTCGTCAATTAGAGCGTCTTTAACAGAGCCAATTTGCTCGTCGTTTTGGCTGTAAACGTTGAATGAATCAAATGGAATTGCATCGCTATCGCCAAAGCTATTGCGATAATCTGGATAAGCTTCTTTGAATTTAACTAAAGCCATGTTGTTCTTCCTAAAACTAAACTTCGGTCTATACCCGTCTAGGTTATGAAAATGCTGACTGCGATTCATCTCCCGCCTGGCTGACGTGGCACTTGTTAAATTTCGGAGCAAAGTCTCAATTATTGAAGTGACAACTAGGCTAAAAGGTAGACGCAGTAATGTGGTTTGGTCTTTAGCCAACAAATTTTGTTTTTAGAGGTATGTTTAAGAGCGCTTGGCAGAATTTGGTGCAACAGCAGCGGGCGATCGCCGTCATTCGGGTACCCCAGTTAAGTTTGGGACTTAGTATGGCTAGAGCGATCGCCGCTGCAAATATGAAACTAATTGAAATTACTTGGAATAGCGATCGCGCAGGTGAGCTGATTCAACAGTTGCGGGATGAGTTACCCGATTGTGTAATTGGTACAGGTACTTTACTCACGCTTGACCAATTAAAAGATGCGATCGCCGCTGGAGCTGAGTTTTTGTTTACCCCGCATGTCGATTTGAATCTAATTGAGGTGGCAGTTGCCCAACAGGTACCGATTATTCCAGGGGCATTTTCACCCACAGAAATTGTTACGGCCTGGCAAGCCGGTGCCGCGAGCGTGAAAGTATTTCCGGTGCAGGCCCTAGGAGGAGCTGACTATATTCGCAGCTTGCAGGGTCCATTGGGCAACATCCCCCTGATTCCAACAGGTGGCGTAACAATCCAGAATGCCAGGTCATTTTTGGATGCAGGGGCGATCGCAGTGGGGCTATCGGGGCAGTTGTTTCCCGAGGAGGCGATCGCCACTCAAAACTGGGAATTGATTACCCAGCAGGCCCAACTATTGCGACACAATCTTACGAATTACGTTTCTGATACGCCCGAATCGCCAGAGTGCTAAATACGGCAGTCAGCGCTGCACTCCACAGTAAGGACTGAATCACATATTCAACATAAGGGCCACCGAATGATAGCCCTCGCATGGCTTGAGCTACAGCAGAAACGGGATTGAGGGACACAAACCCCTGAACCCATTCGGGAAATCCTTCTTTGGGGACGTAGCCAATGCTAAGAAAAGTGAGTGGCAACAACCAGGGAGCCATGGCCGCCTGAACGGTTTCAGCAGATTTGGCTTTTACGGCTAGAAAGACTGCCACCCAGGAAAAAGCAGAGGTGAAGACGACAGGAAGGAGTAGATAGAGCAGACTGTTGATGAATCCATTTTGGAAGCGAAATCCGATTAAATGTCCCACTAAAGTGATGAAAGTGACCTGAACGAGGAGCCGTCCGGCCCCACCT
This sequence comes from Leptolyngbya sp. FACHB-541, assembly GCF_014695875.1. Lineage (NCBI taxonomy): Bacteria > Bacillati > Cyanobacteriota > Cyanophyceae > Leptolyngbyales > Leptolyngbyaceae > Leptolyngbya > Leptolyngbya sp. FACHB-541. The sequence goes on from NZ_JACJPC010000128.1 coordinate 35,498, forward strand.
AAAATGCGTCCGGCTAACACGGCAGAACGGGCGATGGGCAAGGTGCGAAGTCGAGATACCATGCCGCTTCTAAGGTCATAGTAGAGTGCGGTTCCTGTATTGATCGTGCTAAACAACAATCCCTGAATTGTGCTAAGTGGTACCAAAAACTGTGCGTAGTCTGTGTAAGAGCCATTTGGCACCACAACCTTTGCAAAACTGGCTGTAAAGATAAGCATCAGGAAAATAGGAAAACCAGTTGAACCAATGATCACAGCCGGATTTCTCAGATCTAATAGTAGGTTGCGCTGAGTCACAATGGCAATGTCATGCAGGTCGCGAAAGAGTCCACCTTCTTGTCGGATTTCAACCAGTTGAGCGGCATTCAAAGGAAGCGTCATCAGGAAATCCTCCGGTAAAGCCAGATCGCAGTAAATCCGAATCCAAATAACAGCACAATTAACCAGCCGATCGACCACAGCAACGGAAGCAGCAGTGGTTCACCACTAGCCAGTGCCCTGAGAGCCGCTGCAATATGACTCACGGGTTGAGCTATGACAAAGGGCTGAAGCCAATTTGGAAAGTTTTCGGCAGGGCTAAATCCACTGCTAAGCAATAGAAAAGGAGCATAAGGAACAATCACAAGAGATTGCACCAGATCAGGTTTCTTTAGCCCCAAAGCGAGGAGAGAGTAGCCAGTGACAGCGACGGTGGTAAAGAATAAAGTGAGTAAAATGTATCCGATCGCAGACAACACCCCTGCCTGAAACCGAAAACCATAAAGGTAAGCAACGGGAAGTAGAATGGCGATCGTGACAATTGCCCTGACTAAGTAGGCAATTAGTAGCCCACCTAGAACAGCCGCCCGTGAGATCGGCATTGCCCGACAGCGTTGCAGCATTCCTGTATCAATATCACCTGCCAGGTTGCTAGCAGAATTCATTGCGGTAAAAAACATCGCTTGAAGCGTGATAATGGGCACCAGGTATTGAATGTAATCAATGTTTTGAGCCGACATCGATCGCTCAAATGCAAGCAGGAAGGCAGTCAGAAACACAATAGGAAAGACTAACACACCAGTAATGACGGCTGGCTGGCGACTCAGTCGAATTAAGTTGCGCTGACCAATGATGAAACTATCGGCGATCGCTCTACTAATTCCGGCTTCACACCGAACCTTCACCAGTTGTTTGGCTTTAGCCTGCAAGTCGATCGCAGTCATATGGTTTCTCCTGTGGTGTGTCCGGTCAGGGCAAAAAACACATCATCCAAACTGGGACGACAGAGAGAAATATCAGCCAGGGTAATGCCGATAGCATCCACCCGACGAACCACTTCAGATAAAGTTGTGACACCATCGGGTGCAGCCAGAGTAAGTGTTTCGGTGCCTGCAATATCCCCTAACCCAGATAGCGCTCGTCTCACTTTTGGCTCATCCTTGGGGTCTGCCAGTTCCAGTTTGCAGAATGTCCCACCGACGCGATTTTTTAGATCATCAGAAGTGCCTTCTGCAATAACGGTGCCGCGATCGATCACGACAATGCGATCGGCAAGCTCGTCTGCTTCTTCTAAATATTGCGTGGTTAAAAAAATGGTGATACCGCGTTTTTTTAGCGCGACAACCATATCCCAGAGTTGACGACGGCTGCGTGGGTCAAGCCCCGTAGTTGGTTCATCCAAAAACAGCACCAGCGGCTCAGCTACAATACTGGCTGCTAAGTCCAAGCGACGACGCATTCCACCCGAAAATTCCTTGACCCGGCGATTGCCTGCCTCTAGTAGCTCAAACTGTTCAAGCAGCTCTGTTGCCCGTTTTGCTGCCGTGTTGGCAGAGAGTCGCAGCAATCGCCCAAACAGAATTAGATTTTCGCGGGCAGTCAATTCTTCATCAACCGCTGCAAACTGACCCGTTACGCCAATTAGCGATCGCACCGCAGCGGGCTGTTTAATGACATCGTACCCGGCGATCGTGGCATACCCTTTATCAGGCTTGAGTAGGGTTGTCAGGCAATTAATTGTTGTGGTTTTACCTGCTCCATTTGGCCCTAGCACCCCCAACACTGACCCAGGAGGCACCGAGAGATTAATGCCCTGTAAAGCTTTTGTCTTGCCAAAGCACTTTTCTAGCCCTCTGGCTTCCACCATTACATCCATTATGAGTCCGCTCGCTACTCCAGTAAGTCTAGAGTAGACGAACGGCAATCGCATCCTCCGGATCTCCAAAGACAGGATGCGATGCCAAAAGCAAAGATCTGCAACTCCTCAAAGAAGTCGCAGATCTGATTCCTTAAAGACCGAACGCGATCGCCAGCTGTAGGTTAACAAATTAGTTGCCGGGACGAACGTCTGTTCGTCCCGGCAGCGGGTATTTCTAACATGAAATCGTCTTATCTCTATTAACGCTGTCGCATTCCGTAGCGTCCTAGGCTAACTAGCCCAATTCCAATCACAACCAGGTTACCGACAGTAGAAAGTCCAGCTTTCAAAATTCCAGTTCTAGCGTTTTGTCTAAGCGTCTCGGCACGAGTTGTGAGCATTTGGTTAACTTGCTGTCGCTCCTCTGGACTGACTTCAGCCGCCGCCGGGTCATTTTCAGATGCTTCTAGTTGCGTTTGCAGTTCAGCAGCTTGGGTAGAAATGTTAGCGATCGCCTGCTGTTGTAGAACCAGACTATCTCGCAAAAGCAAAATGCAGGAAAGGTGAAAGACAACACCAATAATTAAACAGCCCATTGCCAATTGCTTCAGCCATTGGCGACTATCAAGGCTGCCAAACATCGTGAGAGCTGCGCCAAAGAGTAAGATGATGCTGCGATCGCCAATTTGCTGCATAAACCCAACCCGCCATTCCAGGCTACCGAGGTTAGGTGGCAGTGCCAGCAACAGTAAATCAAACAAAAAACCAGCCAGACAGGTGAACCCAACAATGCGGCAGAGGTTTCTGGCAGCGTAGGGGTGAGCAAAGTTGGGGGCAGAGATACTTGCCATAGAAGTTAAAGGATTGGTAGGGGAAAAAACTGCTGTAAACTGGACTGCAACATACAAACTTAGAAAAAGTTAAAGGGAGGAATAGCTGCGTCGGAACGGCTTCCAAAACAGCTATCCCTACCAACCTTGACTAGTAGAACAGTTCCAAATGGAGTAGTTATTAGTTACCTACACAGAGGAACTAACGTTTAAAGGACCGTCTCTAAAGGCAGAGCATATGATCACCAATCAATTTATGCTTCTGCTTCTACCTGCTCATTCTCTTCAGCATTACGCTTCCGCAGCACAGCTGCACCCATGCCGATCAAACCGGGGAGCAGAGCAGGAGTGGGAATTTCATTGCCTGCGACGATAGTGACGGAGTAGCTATTCTGATTATTCCCCATGAATTGAGTGGTTAGACGACCAGTTCCTATGGTGTTGTCAGCAAAAAGTCCACTAAACTCATACAACTCTTTGGTAGAGTTATATGCAAAGGAAGTTAGGTTGAAGTTGAAGGGGCTATTTTCACCGAAGTACAAGAAGTTGTTAATAGCCGTAAAGCTTGCTACAGAGGAGATGTCTTTGACTTGACCAACCGTTATTGCTCCGAGGAATGGAAGATTCACAGATGGCAATCCGGTGAAGCTACCCGTTTTACCGCTAACGGCAACAGAAAACTCACCAATGTCCTCACCAGTTAAGGTATCTACAGCGCCATTGTACAATTTGAAATCCAAACTCTCTGGGCTAACAACAGCGTATCCTGTAAAATCTAGTTGGCTACCAAACTCTAGAGCTTCAGCAGGAGAAACCGCTAGTGTGGAGCCTGTGAGTACAGTGGCAGCGATCGCGGTCTTAAGAGCAAATGATTTGAAATTCATGCTTAACCTACCTAGTGTGTGTGCTTGTTCGGGTTGAAGGGTAATGGTTGAACCTGAGTCAGCTACCGAAGTTTTCGTAAGCTATTCTTTGCGAATAGTCTTAAAAGCTTCGTAGCTAGCGGCGCACCTTGGGTAGAGAATTAGCACCTGAGAGAAATACGTAGGGCTTAAAAAAACGCATCTTGCAATAAGTCAATTGTATGTGACTGTACTGTAGCCACAAGACATATTGCGTGGTTTCACGGTATTTTTACACTCACCGTCCTCTTGTTAAAGAAACCACTTATTTATCAAATGTTCCTCGTAAGTTGACTAGTCAGTATATTCACCTCTTCTCCATTAAAATCAGGGACAAGTTTTCATTAAGTAGGACACATTCTTAATTTTTTAATTCTTGGTCTTAGTTTTTTAATTCTTGGTCTTAAAGTTGTTCTAAAGAGTTTTTCCCCTACGTTTAGCAAACAAAAATCGGCAAGTTATTTAAGTTAGGAAAAAGAGGGGAGGCAGGGCTTAGCCCTGCCTCCCCTCTTTTTCCTAACCTGTATAGCTGCAACTGTAGAATGGGCGATCGCGCAAAAACAAGGAGCATAGGCCCCTTGTTTATTAGTGAGTATGTGACTTCAAAGAATTGCTGGTTTACCCTTGAGAGCGTAACAACACTTTGGGTTGTTTAATCAACTGCTTTGTCGCCAACCACAAAAACAGAGGAATCGTCGTGCTGTAGCGTTTCCAGAGCCGACGAGGTTCTTGAATGAGTCTATAGAACCACTCCAGACCCATTTCTCGAACCCAACGCGGCGCTCTCTTGCAAATACCTGCATAAACTGGGAAAGCTCCACCTAAGCCAATCATGACCGCGTGAATTTTGTCCTTATGCTCTGCCATCCAGCGTTCCTGTTTTGGACAGCCTAATGACACCAAAACCACACCTGCACCACTCGCATTAATTTTTTGAATCAACGCCTCATCTTCCGCTGGTGTAAGGGGTCGGAAGGGTAACGGTTCCATTCCAGCAATTTGTAGGTCAGGAAATTCTTGATTTAGCTTTGCTCTCATCTGATCAAGGATAGGCGTCTCAGAACCTACAAAGAACAGTCCGACATCAGTTGAGGGAGCAGCTTTACAAAGAGCTAGTAGGATGTCTAAACCTGCGACGCGGTCTTGATCTCGCACTCCCAACAGTTTCATCATCCAGACCAGCGGCATTCCATCCGGTGTAACCAGATCAGCGCTTTTGAGAACCTTGCTAAAGTCCTGGTTTAAATACGCCTCTGTCACCATGTGAACGTTAGCGACACAAACAACTTTACTGAGATGTTTGCTAGCCCATTCCAAAATTACTTTTATTTGCTCGTCGAATGGTGAAGCGGTAACGGGGGAATTGACCACACTCACCTTTTTAAGGGGTGGTTTCACAGTATGACTCCTCTATCCAATAACTGTTTTTTTGCTTTTGGATGCAGCGTTAAATGCGTCCGCTACGGTTCAGCCACCCTGTGAAAAGGTCAATAACAGACCTCTTTGACCAAACGTGTGTTTGCAAAAGAAATTGAGGTTAATGGTAGAAGTCCTGTTTGCTAAGTTGTCCTGAAGTTGCAACACACATTCAGGAATGTAATTAGCAATAGCTGTGGCAGTTCAGCACCAGAGAGAAGGTAGATGGAGGGGTAATGAACGACATTGAGCACAAACTTGAACAATGTCTAACTATCTATGTCTACGTAAAACCACTAGCCTATCCGGAAGATTATTTTGAAGTTAAGTCGGATTTGGGCACAGTTGACAAGAATTTTTGAGCTCAACCCTAAGTAGGCTGCTTCGTAGCTTTTGCAACTCAAAAGTGAATACTTCAAGCAGCGGTAGAGCGAGTAAGCAATGGTTTAGCTGCTCGTCAACCACTGATCCACACTAACAAAATATACCGAATTACGTGAACATACTCATCCTTTCACATCCTATTTCATGAAGAGATGCGTAAGAATTGCGATCGCCTCAAGCATTAAGCTCAATCCTTGAGAAATCATCAGCATCGTAGCAGTTTATACCTAGATTGCGAAAACGAGTTTAGGTTCGGAAGCCGACTCTTCAGAAACTAGTTCTGCAGTAATGGTTAGGGGTGCCGAAGTCCAATCCGATTGATGCGAGTGAGCATCTGCTTGGAATTGAACGGGTTGTGATTGCTGAGATCCTTCTGGCAGTCTCAACATGGGATAGCAGTTAGTCAGCATAGTTTGCCCTTTGGTGTGTTGTTCTGTATTCAAACCAACGTACCGCGCCAGCATTGCCAGCCTGGATTGGATGTCAAGGTGAGTGATAGTAGTTTTAGTTTGAATAGCAGAGTTAAGGGATTTACGTCTGTCAAGGGCGATCGCCGCTCCAGTCGCAAGCAACATGCTAAAGGCAATTCCTGCACTTAAATCACGCTGGAGATTGGAAATTGTGGGTGCAGGTTGACCTGTTTGATCGTGAATTAATTCTGGTGGAGCAATGACTTCCCAGGCAATTTTCTGCTGAGCAGCCTGCGGTTCTAGCTCTTGCCGCTTCACAAGATACTGGTTTAAAGTGCTAGTGGCAGTGTGCAACTCCTGTTCCACTTGTGAGTGTTGACGAGACAGCGCTGCCCACTGTTCCGTTTGCTGGACCAGCAGCGTTTCCGCTCGTTCAAGGGACTGTTGACGAATTTCTAGAACCTGGAGGTATTGAGTGGTTTCAATCCAACGTAGGGCCATTTCTGGTGAAACAGGCATTTCCACCGACTCTGTGAGTGCAATCGTGGGATTGGTGGATAAGTAACTGAGTGCAATCTGTCGAGCTTCCAGACGCATTTGTAGCTGCAACTCACGATGCTCTTGCTGCAAAGACTCGACTTTTTCAGCATTCACTTGGAAGCGAGTCGATTCTTGGGCAATTTCTAACTCTACGGTTCGGAGCTGGTCGAGCAGCGTTTGATAGCTAGATGACTGATTTAACAAAGTTTCGGCGATCGCCGAATCAGGCAAACCCATTTGCTGCTGTAACATTACCTGACTGCTGCGAATCTTCGGCAGAGTTGTTTGCAAGGTTGCCTGCTGGTTTGCAATTTCGCGAGAAAAAGCAGACAAGCGTTGCCCTTGGGCATCTGGATCGCTTAAGCCATGCTGTTGCTGAAACCCCTGTAGCTGCTGACGCAAATCTTCCACCCTTTGCTGCACCTGAGGAATCTGGGCATCAACAAATTCGAGTCCTTTACATGCACCTGATTGACACTGTTGTCCATAGTTCAGGTAAGCATCCACAACCTGGTTTAGAACAACCTGAACCGTTTCAGGATCTGCATCGCGATAGGTAATCTCCAACATTCCTGGTGCTTCAAGCTGGGCAATGTGCAAGTTGCGGCTCAAAGCATCATAGTCAAGCTCAATGTCTTGCGCTTGAAGCTGTTCAACGACCGGGCTAAGGAGTGCTGCACTCCTTAAAACCTCGATTTGAGTATCATAATCAATCGTAGGAACCGCTGTCTCATAGCCATTGCTCAGGGCTTGGGCTTGAGGAGAACGGTTGGCGATCGCAGGCTCCACGGAAATCTGGAACTTTCCCTCATATTCGGGGGCGCGGCTCAAGATTTGTGCCAGGTTTGCAGAAGTCACAGCCACTGCGAGTCCAGCAACAACCACTACACGCCGCTGTCCATCTGAAGTAAACCACTTTGAGGGAGATGGCTCCGGGTTAATGGGTTCCCATAAAGACGGCAAGAAACGAGAAGAGGGCTGAATTGAGTAGCTGTCCCTTCTAGAAGGTGACAACAGGATAGCCTGTGTGAGTTCTGTCATGAGATTCCCTTGACAGCATTACAGATGGTGTCTTTGCTTTTGGTAGACTTTGCCCCTGTGTCATCTTTCAAGCCCAAAAACGTGAATCAGGAAAGTTTTTTTAACAATCTCCTCAAACTCCTCAAAATCAGGAGTGAAATCCACGTGAAGTATTGCTGTTCTTTAATGAACTTGAGTAGAAGAACAGAGTTCCCCATGCCCGCTTCTGAACTTCAGACGTAGAAAGATAGAGACAGTCCGGAGTCCTTCAAAATAAGAGAAGGATTTTAGCGGACTTTATACGTTCTAAGGCTCGAATTGCCAGAGGGTAGGTTCCCATTCATAGCGATCGCCTCTTAGACGAATATGACCCACTGCGGGAAACGGCATATGATAGGCAATCACCATTGTTCGATCTTGAATGACCTGATCGAGTAGCCTGCGCCGCGTTTCTGCTGCTTGCTGCGGGTTAAAGTCAAACCCAGTTTGCCATTCAGGATGTTCTAAATCAAACGCTTCATTAAAGAAGACATCAGCAGTAACCATCAATTGAGAGGCTTCAGATTTAATTTGTAATGCTGATTGACCCGGAGTATGTCCTGGTGCAGCGATCGCAGTAATACCTGGAACAATTTCTTGATTAGGTTGAAACTGACTAACTTTGTTGGCGATCGCCCCTAAATGCTTCTGTGCAGATGCAACAATACCTTGCTTGAAAGCTTCAGGAATGATCAGGAGTGATAAATCAATCGTGGGGGTTGTCCAAAACTGCCACTCGGTGGCTGAAATGTAATATTGAGCGTTAGGAAAGGTAAGTTGTCCATCAGGAGAAACAATCCCTCCAATGTGATCAGGATGAGCATGAGTAATGATCACCGTATCAATGTCTCGAGGTTGAACTCCTATACTCCGAAGATTTTGCGCCAGTTTTGCAAGCCCTGCTCCAAGCTCTATCCCTGCACCTGTGTCAATTAGGACTTGATGAGCGCCTGTATCCACATACGTTGCATTGAAATAGAGGGATAAGTCGCTAGGTGACCAAAATCGTTCTACCATTGCTCTCTCCACTTCTATCGGATCGGCTGTTGGAGCGTAGGTTGGCAGAGGAGGCAGTGTTAGTAATCCATCAGAAATCGTCGCAACTTTGAAACTTCCTACCTGAAACTGATAAGCTCCTGCGTTGGGAGTACTTTCCTCATGGGCTGCATTAACTGTCGGTGATTTCATCGGCAAAGTGAGGATGAGCGCAATGAGCAGAAAAGCCATTGTTTTAACAATCGTTCTGAAGTGCGATCGCTGTACAGCCTGAATGACTGCTCGAACTAATCGAATAGAAAGCGACATACATTGCTCCACTTAAATGTGAGTATTAACTCGCGACACATTGCTGCAAAAGTTGTTTGTACCAATTTGATGCCTGTAACAGTTGCTCATCTGAAATGGTTCCAGGAATTCCCAGCTCTTTCGGCAGAAATCCGTGAACGACGAAAGGTGTTTTGTAACTCATTCCGCAAAAATTTGCAGTTTGCTGAATGGGTCGCAACAGTTCACTCATCGTGAAGTTAACAGCTCCTCCTGCCACATACATTTCTGATAAGCCACCTGCTGTCACTACAGGCATCAACTCCTTTCCCTTAAGGGCCGTACCTGCTTCACCATAAGCAAAACCATAAGTGAGTACATCATCCATCCACTTCTTCAGCAGTGGCGGCACTGAGTACCATTGCAACGGATGCTGAAGCACGATCAAATCGTGGCTTCTCAAAAACTCCTGCTCCACCTGCACATCAATTTGCCAGTTTGGATATCGCTCATACAAATAGTGAATCTTTACCGAGGGAATTTCCTGAGCCGCTTCTACTAGTGCTTTATTGCCTCGGGATTCTGCAAAGTTTGGATGAGCCAAAATAATGAGTACTTTCTTCATAACTTGCTCTGCCATAGCTCTTCGAGTCTAAGATATTGGCAGAACGGTTATATTGTCTAATAAACAATCACCATAAGGGTTATCACTGAAATGAATTACGAACAGCTTGATTTGAATCTGCTGAAGATTTTTGATGCGGTAATGACAGAACTCAACGTGACTCGTGCTGCCGATCGCTTGAATATGACACAACCTGCCGTTAGCAATGCTCTCAAACGCTTACGTCACTTGGTGAATGATGAGTTATTCATCAAAGTCCCAAGTGGAGTGAGCCCAACTCCAAAAGCGACAGAAATGTGGCAGCCTATTCGCGAGTCTTTAACTCAAATTCGTCGAACTTTTGAGCCAGTGGAGTTCGATTCCGCTGTTCAAAGTGCTAGCTTCACGATCGCCCTCAATGACTTTTCAGCCCATGTGATTTTGCCTGCTTTGATCCACACATTGGAAAAACTTGCACCCAACATCAATTTGCGGACTATACCCAACACTCACATCAATGCTCCAATGCTGCTAGAACAAGCAGAGATTGACCTTGCAATTGGTGTATTTCTAAAGGTCAATGCTCGTTTGCGATCGCACACACTCTTCACCTCAACCTGGGTCTGTGCGATGCGGCATAACCATCCGCTTGCAGGTAAGAAGTTAACTCTAACCCGCTACGCCGAAGCAAAACATTTGCTTGTAACCCTGACTGGAGAAACAACAGGTTTGCTTGAACCCTTCCTACAGGAACAAGGACTCACTCGCCGCATTGGACTGACGGTCAACCAGTTTTTTGTGGTTCCCCAAATTCTTATTAACTCGGATCTAATTGCAGTTTTGCCAACACGAGTGGTTCAACTAAGTGGAATGAGTGATCAACTTTACCTCACCGCTGTTCCCATTGAAATTCCTCCCTCCTCTGTGAAGATGATGTGGCATGAACGCAGCCATCACAATCCAGCCCAAGCATGGTTTAGGTCTCAACTGGCTAAAGTTTGCTCAGGCATTTAAGTAAAATCACCCAACCCAACCCCCAATCTCCATGAGCTATAATCCTAAAAGCCCTTAGAGAGCACAGGTTTTATCGTTCACAGAGAAAAAAGAGTGTTTTAGAGAATGACTAGCTATGTATCATTACCTACCTCCCTCAATGATGTTCCACTACCAGTAGAATTACCTCCACTTGTCCTGGTAGCCTTTACCCGCCCTGATTTGCTCAAAAAAGTTTTAGCAGCAGTTCGTCAACAATCACTAATGCCATCTAAGATTATTGGTTTTATTGATGGGGCAAGAAAAGCTGCTGATGAACCTTTGATAGAACAGTGCATTTCACTACTAGAAGAGTTATCTACACTCGTACCTGTCCATATCGTTAAAAGAAATCATAATTTGGGGTGTGACCAAAACGTAATTCTGGGTCTAACAGAAGTTTTATCCTCTCATGATTCCTTGATTTATCTAGAGGATGATATTGTTCCTAATCCACACTTTTATGATCGGATGTGTCGGCTTCTAGAAGCTTATCGACATCACCAACAGATATGTTCAATTAGTGCCTATGCAAGCCTACCAGCAGAGTTGAGTCCTCGGACTGATACAGACTTTATCGTGTCTAACCGTGTCTTTAGCTGGGGATTTGCAACCTGGGCTGATCGGTGGAAAGAGCTGAATTTAGCCAATCAATCAGAACAATACAATCCTTTTGGCGAGTTTTACAAAATTCCAGCTACCTCTCAAACTAAGAGAACAATGATCAACCAGTTTTGGTTGGAGAAAAATCGACAAACAGACTGGGTCATTACATTTACCCTTGCCGCTTTATATCACCAGAAGACGCATCTTGTCCCCACCACTTCCTTTACAACAAATATTGGGTTTGGTCATCCTGAAGCCAAAACTTACAAAGGCAAAGAACTAGCCTGGGTCAATGCTAGATATGATGCCAACTTTTGTCCCAAGCGATTACCAGTTAGCCTAGAGTTGCCAGAGGAACTGAGACATACTCTTAACAATACGAGCTTGACTCAGCACTTACTGAAGCAGGGGGAGTTGTGGCTTAACCCATCAGCTTTTCTATATCTAGCGAGACAGTCTAAAAATTTAAGTAATGTGTTGGCGCTTTTAAAGCTGTTCGTAATCCGTCTGCCTTTAATGTTAAAACGCTGGCGTAGAGGTCTACCTGTGTAAACTTAACCATCAACTGCGTCCTGTAGTTGACAATCCCTCAACAATAATTGAAGGTGTGTAGCAGGAACCGTTCCAATCAGCATCGCCTCCAAGTTCGACCAGGTTTTTGAGGGCAGTGTAGACGTTGCCTGCAACCATGGTGTCTTTAACACGACCAATGATCTGCCCATTTTCTACCCGATAGCCCAAATCAACATTCACCGAAAACTCACCAGAGATGCCTGCACCGCCACCCAGCATTTGATCAACGATGATGCCGTAATCGAGGGAGGCGATCAGGTCTGAAAGAGATTTGAAGCCAGGTTGAATTAGCAAGTTAAACAATCCGGGGGTGGGGTAGCTGCCCAAGCCGGGGCGAAAGCCGTTGCCTGTGGTGCCGCTGCCGAGCGATCGCCCCAGCGTGCGATCGGTATAAAAAAGCTGTAAAACACCATCTTTGATAAAGGTGATCGGTTGGGTGGGCGTGCCTTCATCATCAAAGGGGCAGCTAAACGGGCCTGCTTCGGGCTGTTGAGAGACGGTCAGATCAGGGGAAGTAACGGGTTCTCCCAGGCGATCGCTCCAGGGGGAAGCCTTTTCGAGTACCTGTTTGCTATTCATCGCCGCTTGAATGGTGCCCCACAGCATGTCTGCTGCCTTGGAGGTAAACAGTACTGGAACGCGCCCATTGGGAGAAGCCGCGTTGTTTTTTGCCCAGTCCAGCCGCTGCAACACCTGATCAGCCACAGCCACCGGATCGAGCCTGCCGCGTTGGGTTTGCCCGTCTGCGACACTCAGGAAATCTTCACCCCGTACCCACTCCGCCGATAGATAACAACTCAGTGTGGTATCAGTGTAGCTACAGTCCAGTCCTTGAGAATTGACCAGGCGCGTTACTTCTGCCTCACATTCCCACTCGGCTGTGCAGAGACATTCGGGGTAAGCCTGACGCACCAGAGCGATCGCCTCTCTGCCCCAATCTACCAGGGTTTCAACCGCTACTGCTTCTCCCAAATCTGGGTAGGTAATGTGAGAGGCGGCATTGAGTTCAATGGTTTCTGGGTCGTTCAGTTGACTGAGGGCGATCGCCCGTTCGACTAATGCTTGCGGTTCAACAGCACCATAGGCAACAGCCAAACCAGGGCGACCATCTTGCCAAAGCCGTAGTGCAGTTCCTTCTGCCTGAGAGCTTTCTAGCTGCTTTAGCCGATTTGCCTCAAAGAAGACCGGACGAGAGAGCGATCGCGACTGAAACACTTCTGCCGCCTCTGCGCCTGCTTGCTTTGCTAAATCCAGCAGTTGCTCTGCCGGTAACATTTGTGGCGAGTTATCGGAACCCATAGTATTCCTTGGTTGACCGTTTACTATCTTGTGCGATCGCGGTACTTTACGCCAAGTTCAGTTCTTGCAGCAGCCAAAATCCGGCAAAGGTTTCTGATTCTGGGTCAGTCTGCACGGCGATGAAATGTACTTGGTTTGCCTGCTGCTTAGCAATCTCAAAGGCTTTTGCTTCGGCTTGCAGGGCGGGGGTTGGCAAGTTGATCAGAATCCAGGCGTTGTCGGCTCCGGTTTCCAGGACAAGCTGCGGTGGAGAAGTGTTGAACTTGAGGAAAGCTAGCTCTAGCCCAGACATCCAGCCTGCCAGCGGCACAGCACGGGGCGAGAAGATGATTAAACCGGGAACCCGAGCATCTGGCGCTAAGCCTGCCATCTCTAACGGAAAGGCTTCACCAAAGCCAATTTCCCACTCTGGCATCTCTTTGAAAGCGATCGCTTCCAAATTGACAAACGCCCACTGTTGCCCAATTAGCGCATCTGGCAAGGGCTGTGGCGCGTTGTCAGCCATTGCTACCGAAGGATTGGTCCCTGGCTGATAGGTGGGATAAGTGGGATAGACCTCTTGCATTCGCTGCTCAATCCACTGATTGAGCGCTAGCGTGCGCCGACTCGCAAAGGCAGTGATTCCGGCATCTTCGCAGCCTTTGGTGATCATGTTAGCCATCTGACGGCGAAAGAAGCGAATGCGGGAGGGCGGCTTAGCTGCTTGGGCGATCGCCTCTTCCAGCGATTCTCGCAACGTCACCGAATTCACTTCGCTGTTAGAACAAAATTTGGCATAGCGAAACAGCGAATCAGGCTCAGTGGTGATGTCTGTGGGGCTTTCGCAAATCAGCACCTCCCAAAGTTTCTTGTCATTTTCATCCAGCACCGGACGAGAGTAAAAGTCTAACTCCCAGATAACAGGCATAAGCAGGCAATTAATCTGAACCTCTGCTCTAGATCATAGGTGAGGACGGTTCTGCAAGTTTATTTTTATTTCACGCAGAAAGTGCAATCCTAACCAGTTCTGTAAATCGGGCTAGAGAATGCGATCGCGACATGGGCATCTGTTCTGCTAGGGGCATCTGTTTTGCTAGAGAGGCTACAGTCCAGGCTTTTTTGGGCGATTCGTGCATTAGTGATAGGGCAATCTCTAGCGTTCGGTTCTTTGACTGAGATTATGATGCTTCTTAATTCAGGAAGTGATGCTAAATGTTCTCCAACTAAGGGTGGATTTATTCTTCTCTTAACAAAATTTATTACTAATAGTCTTACTTCTTAGGTTTGCCTTACTTCCTTTGTCAGAGAAAAACTCACTTTAGAAAACCCAAACGAAAGAGGCAGATCTTGATATTGAGCGAGAACATAGTAGAGACGTTACTAATGAAGTATTAAGAAAACTCATGAACACTACTGAAATGGATTTAGAAAGGTCTGGAAATTCTGCCTTTGCCGTCAACGATTCTCCACCCCATCAAGCTACACAAGCGGAAAAAGAAGCACGCTTGAAAGAAGATGTTTTAGATGAGGACGAGACTCCTTCCTACGCGTTTGGACTTAGTCTCGTAGGCGTTATACTTGCGCTTCTCTTGTTTATAGCGGGTCTTTACTATGGCATTATCAATCCTTAGATGAAGCAACAAAATCTAGAAAGGATGGAGTTATTAAGCTAACTTCGTCCTTTCTAAATTGTTTTATTCACAATACTCAGGCTCATCCAACTGAAAAAGCGGTTGAAGTTCTAGCCTAAACTAGTTCTCAACCGCTTTCTTATAGCGACGCTATCGACTATTGCTTACTTGCTGAAAACATCTTTGATGTTGTCAACAGCACGTTCAACAGCATTTACATTGTTGTCGATCGCTCTCTGAGTCCGAGATGCATCTTCATTCGCTCTTTTCTCGATGCGGGCTGCATCTCTTTGAGCTTTGCGTCCGATAGAGCTGCCATTGTCAGTTGCATCATCAACTCGGTTAGCGTTGCTATTAGCAGCATCCTTAACCTTCTCTGCCGCATCCTGAACAAAGCCTTTGTTGTCTTGCTGAATCTCGCTACCGGTCTCTGTTCTTGCAGCGATTACGAGCGTACCCGGAGCAGCCATTGCGGCGGTGTTTGAGAAGAATGCACCCTGCCAAACAAAGGCGATCGCTGAAACACAAAACAGGGCGGTCACAGCCCAACGTCCCATAGCAGCAAACAAATTAGTCATTGGTTTCATAGAAATAGAAACAGTGTTTACAATGTTGGTCATTTCTATTTCTAGTGCATTCAATTTGTCGTTTGAATGACCTTTTGGCAGAGTTCACATGGTCTAAAGGCATAAATTGAGATCTTCTAGTGAAGGGTAGTACGACTCAGCCGCACTACCCTTCACTAGACTCTGTTCCTATTGCGGCAAGGTCACGGTAAAAGTAGTGCCAGTGGCGATCGCACTCGTCATTGCAACCAGTCCCCCGTGCAAATCTACGCAGGTTTTCACAACGGCTAATCCTAGACCGGTGCCTGCAATGTCACCCACATTTTTGCTGCGGTAAAAGGTTTCATAAATTCGCTGCTGATCTTCTGGGGGGATGCCAATGCCGTAATCTTTGACCTGAAACACAACTGAACCCGGATTGTAAATCAAGCTGAGCAACACGGTTGAGTCAGGCGGAGAATACTTCACAGCGTTCGAGAGCAGGTTCGTCAGAATGGAGTGCAACAGTTTGCTGTCGAGTTTTACCGGAGTCGGGTAGCCGTATTGGGTGAATTCGATCTGAGATCTGCCTGTGCTGAGCTGCATTTCTTCGACAATCTGCTGGCAGAAAGGTTCTAGATTGAGGAGTTCTGGACGAAATTCTAGCTTCCCGGCTTCGGCGCGGTTGAGCGTCAGGATATCGTTCAAAAGCTGTGCCAGGGTTTTGGCAGCAGACTGAATGCGCGACAGGTTCTTTCGCTTTTTCTCCTCTGCCCAATCTTCAGAACTACCGGACAACAGTTGGGTCGAGAGCAGGATCGTACTTAGGGGAGTACGAAATTCGTGGGAAACCATTGAAAACAAACGTTGCTTCAGATCGCTAATTTCCTTGGTTTGTGCCAGTTCTGCCGATCGCTCTTGCACTTCCATTTCTAGCTGACTGTTTGCCTCAAATAAGGCAACCTCAACTTGCTGGCGTTCATTGATTTGGCGATGCAGCAGGTAATACACCCAAACCAACAGTGCCGCACTCAGAAGAATGCCACCAATATTGATTAGAAAAATGCTGCGAACGCTATCGGCTGCCTGCGTTTCCCATTGCTGAAGGCGCGATCGCTCCACTTGCTCCATTTCACGAATCACCTGCTGAATCTGCTGCTGAAGCTGGCGATCGCCACCATTGTTCTGAGGCTGTGGCAGGGTTTGCTGAAGTGAGGTAAGGCGTTGAGAAAGTAGCGGCTCCAGCAGATCCAGGCGGCTTTGCTGAGCAGCATCCGGGGCAATGGCTTGGCGCAAAGATGCTACTTCGGAAGTGATTGTCCCCACGCTTTCAGCATCAACTTGCTCAATCGCGGGTACCGTTTCTGAAATAGGAAGTTCTACATTCTCTAACCGAATTTTGGTATCCGTGGCGATCGCTAAGATCTTCGCCAAACTTGCCATCGTGCTATACGTGCGTTCCATGCCGTTTGTGCTTGCGGTCAGGCGAGTTATGCTGCGGTGAGCAACCAAGTTGACGCTGCCCAGCACTAGAAACACCAGCCCGACTCCAACCGCAATCAATCGCTTTTCTAGAAACCATCTCGCCTGCGTTTGTTGCAGATTGAGCAAAACCTGCTTCAGTTTTTCAGCCTCAGCCGTCGCTGCATCTGCCAGACTGCGGCTTTGCTTGTATAGCTCTTCTCGATCGACATAGGCAGACGTGGGCAATAGCAAGAGCGACCAGTGGCGATCGGCAATGGTAAAACTGCGGCTACAGATTGAATTGTCCTGAGCTGACAGCTTTTCTTGCCAAAAGGAGTGGTGTTCCTGAAAGCCCCTTTCCTCGGCTGGGCTAGCAAGCACCCGTCGAGACTGAGCTTCATAAGTAGCCAAAAATGCTTTGTCGGGCTGGTCGGACTGATCACACAGAAAGAAGTTGATGTTGTCTAGATTCAACCCGGACAACGAAGCCCGAACCACGTCTGCTACCCGAAAGACGCCTAAAACGAATCCTTGGAGGCGATCGCGCCTTTCTGCAATGGTTTCTCCGGGTGCACCCCGGTAAATCGGCAAAATTACCAAAAAGCCAAACTGCCGCTGAGTTTCCTGCACCAGTTCGACCCTACCACTGATGGCGATCGCCCCCGTATCTCGGGCCCGTTCCAGCGCCGTCCGCCGAATTGCATCCGAAAACAGGTCAAACCCCAGTGCCAACTCATTGCCAGTGAGCGGCTCTACATAAGCAACCGGAAAATATTCTGGACGTATTGCCGCTCTGGTCAGTTGCCCGTCTGTGCGCTCTGTTACCTGAAAGTTTGTATAGCCCTCAGCTCGGAGAGTTTTCTCGAATAGGGGGCGATCGCACTCCTGCAACCGGGGCAGCCATTCCAATGCCTGAATGCCTGAATGCCGCAGCAGCACAGGCTGCACAAATCGACCAAAATCTTGCCGCCCTACCCACTCCGCTGAACCATAAAGCTGCCCAATCGAACGCAACACCTCAAAACAGGTATCAATACTGCGCTGTAAATTGGCAGCTAAGACATCGGCTCGTTCTTGAAGTTCTGTTTTCACAGGCAGGGGAGAGGGGAAAGAAGGGCTTGCTCGTTACCAAGCTCTAGCCCGGTAATGCTAATTCGGAAGCTCCAGCTTCCTCTGCTCAACCGGGGGACTTTGCTCAACCGGGAGAAAAGTCATCTGGTATTTCATCAACAGATTGAATTTCTAAAATCTGCATCAAGGTTTTCCATTGGCGAGGGGTCAGCTTTGGCTCAGTCTCTCCTGACACCCAGCGTTGATAAGTCCGTAGCGGAATGCCACACTGAACCGCGAATTCAGCCTGTGACAAGTTTGTGCGCTGAATCCTCAACTTCTCAATGGATGAATCGCTTTCCTGAGGTCGCCTGTCTTTCTTCATCAACGAATTTGGCGCGCCATGTTGACGTACAACCATTTGGCGCGTCATAATGGCGTATGAAATTTAAGAGTAGTGAATTGCCCAAATAGAAAAGGGCAGCACTACTTTAGTGTCTCATTTCTACCACTACAACACCATGACTTATCACGACCAGCTTCATCCTTGGGTGGTCTATCGTCTGCTGCCCAACTGTGAGAATGTGGCGATCGCCCGTTTTCGTCGTCGCAATGATGCTGAAATGTACCTTGCTACCCTTCAGCGACAGGTGCCTGATGTGCGATTGGCGATCGCCTTTGAACCACCTGAAGCCCTGCCAACTAAGTGCGAAGGACCCGATACTATAAATTCAGGGGAAGTTTCAAAGGCGCTACAAAAGAGTTAACGATGACGGAAATTATCTTTATTAGTTGAAGAAGATCCTGAAGGCAGCTACGTTGCACAGGCGATCAGTGAACCTATCTTCACTCAAGGTGAAACCTTGGCAGAACTGCGGGAAATGTTGCGAGACGCGGTGCAGTGTCATTTTGAGGATAATGTTGTCGACCATTTTGAAATGGAGCGGGATGAACTGCTTAAAAGACTTTTTTAGATGAAAGTAAGGCTGGTGATCGCTTCATAACTTGTCCATTCATAAACTTGGAAATGGTTGCTGCAAGCTGAGATAAGAATTACCTGAGAATAAGATGTTTCACCTGGAGGAACCCTATATATTAAGAAGTGTAGAGCGGTAAGGGTTCTGGGTTTTTATGGCACTCATTCGGGTTCCCCAGTCATGGCAACTGCCAGAACGGGACGTGACTTCTGAAGCAGCCTTTTTTAATCGGCGGCGATTTCTCAAAACCCTGATAGGAGCTGGAGTTGGCGGTTCCATCGCAGGACTGTGGGGTTGTCAGGCTCAAAGCGTTGAGGGAGAAGAGCCACTGTTGGGCACCAGTCCATTGCAGGGTGCGCCAAATCCGGCTTTTTTGGATGCTGGCAGCGATCGCCCCCTGACCAATGAAATGCTAGCTGCCACCTACAACAACTTCTATGAATATGGCGGCAGCAAACACATCTGGCGAAATGCACAGGCACTTCCCACAGAAGATTGGAAAGTTGAAGTCACCGGACTGGTCAACAATCCGCGCACCTTTGACCTGGACGATTTGCAAAGAACTTTTCCTTTAGAAGAACGGGTTTACCGTTTCCGCTGCGTTGAAGCCTGGGCGATGGTCGTTCCCTGGATCGGGTTTCCGATGAATGCTCTGATTGCAGCCGTTGACCCAACTCCTCAGGCAAAATTCGTGCGATTTACCTCTTTCTACGATCCTCAAGTCACGAAAGGTCCAGGATTGCACTCCAGATTCTTACCCTGGCCCTATACCGAAGGACTGCGAATCGAAGAAATGGCAAATGAGCTAGCCTTCTTTGCCGTCGGCATTTATGGACATACCTTACCCAAACAGCACGGTGCCCCAATTCGGGCCGTTTTGCCCTGGAAATATGGCTTCAAGGGGGCTAAATCGATTGTCAGCATTGAGTTTACCGATACTCAACCTGCAACCTACTGGAACACTATCAGCTCCAGCGAATACAAATTTGATGCGAACGTGGAACCACAAGTCCCCCATCCCCGTTGGTCACAGGCAAAAGAGCGGCTGATCGGTTCCGGCTCTGAATTTAGCTGGGAAGAACGCCCAACATTGCTCTACAACGGCTATGAGGAATACGTTGCAGCGCTTTATGCTTAGGAATAAGGATTACACAAAATGCAATTGCTTGGATAGGGGCTTGGCAGTGCCAAGCCCGTACAGAGAAGGCGATGCACAGATTATCTAATTTCGGTTCCTTAGTGGCGAGATTATTCTACTGGAAACTTATGTTCTCTTACTTCTGTGCTGTAGGTTTGCACTGCCTGAGTAATCGTCTCTTGTAGGTTGGCATAGGTTTTGGCAAAGGGTGGTTGCCAGTCGGACAAGCCAAGCAGGTCGTGTGTCACAAGCACCTGTCCGTCGCAATATGGGCCTGCACCAATGCCAATTGTGGGGATGGTTAGCTTTTGGGAAATTTGCTGCGCCAAGTCCGAGGGAATGTGTTCCAGGATGATAGCGAAGGCTCCAGCTTGTTCGAGGGCGATCGCCTCTTGCAAAATTTGCTCTTTTGCTTCTGGTGAATTGCCCTGTTTTCTAAAACCGCCAAACTTGTGAACCGACTGAGGCGTTAAACCAATGTGACCCAGCACCGGAATACCAACCTGCACCAGCTGAGCCACCGTCTCAACCATGAGAGGATAGCCCCCTTCTAACTTAATCGCCTGTGCCCCCGTTTCTTTCAAGGCACGGCCTGCTGAGTGTAGCGCCTGGGTCGAGCTTTCTTGATAACTTAGAAACGGTAAATCAAATACAAGTAGGGCTTGTTTTACACCACGTCGCACTGCCTTTGCATGGTGCAACATTTCGTCTAAGGTGACAGGGATAGTTGTTTCATAGCCCAACACGACCATGCCCAGCGTGTCCCCTACTAAAATCAGGTCTACTCCAGCCTGGTCAATCAATTTTGCAGAGGGATAGTCCCAGGCAGTAAGCGCAACAATCGGCTTTCCTTGCTGTTTGAGGCGGATGAGATGCTGAGTAGTAACTGCCATTTGAGGGGGATTCCAAGAAAAATACTCCACACTCAAACTGTATAGCAGCACTCATACATTTGTAGCGATCTGGTTAAGCGGCTGGTCCAACCTGCTCCGTATTTTCTCGGTTATCCAGAGGTAAAGCGTGCTAGCTCAGGACTGATGCTTCATCAAAACTTTATAAACTTTACTAAAACACGAAAGACTTTGCCCCACCCCCACCGTAGGATCAAGGGTAAAGCTTTGGCAGAAGGGAAAAAATCATTCTTTCCCATCGGATAGTAAGTCACCTGATACCGCGAGTTCAGTCTACCAGGATACGTATTTTCACATAATTTAACTCCAAAGACTGAGTTACCTCACATAAATTGGATTTCGTTATGAGAATTGAAAATCTTAAATCAAAAAACACTGCTGGATTAAAGCGGGTTTCGGCGGCAGTTGTTTGGGAAGATTGCGATCGCCCCACTCAAGAAATCTATTTTGAAACTACCTCAGATTTTGCTCAAGATTTATCCTGTAACCCTCATGCGTTTCTAGTTGCCAGCATTGTGCCCGCTCTGCATCATGGCGAAAAGCGGATCTCGATAGATGCAGAAATTTGTCCAGAATTGCTTGATGGATTAATGACTGCAATGGGCTGGATTCGCCACTGGTATGAGCTGAACCGCGAACCCGTTGAAATTCACGCCAAAACTCGAACAACACCTGCTCAAAGTACTACACCCCAGAGAGCAGGCTGGTTTTTCTCAGGTGGAATTGATTCCCTTGCGACGTTGCGCCACAACCGTTTGACTGTGCCACGAGAGCATCCCAATTCGTTCAAAGATGGATTGACCATCTATGGCATCAGTTCTGGTGGAGATGAGATAGAGGAAAACGAACAGTTTTTAGACGCTTTTGATCGCTTGGTGGCTTCTATGTCAAACGTAGCCCAAGATGCTGGAGTAAATTTGATTCCGGTTTACACCAACGTCAGACAGCTTAATACTGACACCTACTTCTGGAGCAATGAGTTTCAGGGAGCCGCTCTTGCTTCGGTTGCCCATGCGTTTGGCCCGCGGTTCGGTCGAATGTCCATTGCTTCAACAGGCAACATTCCATCTTTGTTTCCTCATGGCTCCCACCCGTTGCTTGATCCCAATTACAGTAGTTATGACTTAAAAATTCAGCATGATGGCGTCACTCTATCAAGGCTAGACAAGACGAAGCTTGTTGCCGACTGGGATGTAGCGCTGCAAAACCTGAAGGTCTGTACCAAAGTGCGACAGATGCAGCCCGGTATGCTGAACTGCGGCAAATGTGACAAATGCATCCGAACCACACTAGCGCTGCTGGCACTTGGAAAACTAGAGCAAGCTAGCACTTTTCCTAAAGTTGAATTTTCTGAAGAGATGCTGGTGAAACGGGTGTTTATCAAGACTCCCTACCGTATGTCTTGCTATGAGGATTTGATTCCACATCTACAAGCTAGAGGGCGACATGATTTGGTACGGGCGATAGAGCGCATCGGACTTCGTTATCGCGGAGGTGACTGGCGCGGAAGGGTCAAAAAAGTAGTGCGAAGGTACTTTGGTGGCGTTAGTAGCTCTGAGCGGCTGTCTGCTTCCCGGAACTAGCGGGTAGATTAGTAGCTGGCTGAATGGTGCCCACCCACCGATTTGCGATCGGCATTCGCCACCCCGTTCCAAAAGCGCGATCGGTAATTTTTAACCCTGGAGGAGCTTGCTTGCGCTTGAATTCGGCGCGAGTTACCAGTCTGCTCACTTTCTCAACTAGGGCTGGGTCATGTCCTGCTGCGGCAATTTCATTTGGCGATTGGTGCTGGTGGATTAGGCGATCGAGGATGTCATCCAGAATTTCGTATGACGGAAGGGAATCTTGATCGACCTGTCCGGGTTTAAGTTCGGCACTGGGGGGTTTAACGAGGACATTAGGCGGAATTGGGGTTTGGGGGTTAGGGATTGGGAATTGGGAACTTTGACTACTCCTTCCGTTTTCATCCTTCATTCTTTCATTGAGCCATTGGCAGATAGAGTAGACGCGGGTTTTGGGGACATCGGCGATCGCGGCTAACCCACCGTTCATATCTCCATACAGCGTGCAGTAGCCAACAGCCATCTCAGATTTGTTGCCTGTAGAAAGCAGCAGATGCCCAAATTTGTTAGAAACCGCCATTAGCAGGTTGCCGCGAATGCGAGACTGAATGTTTTCCTCGGCAATGCCAAATTTGGTGCCTGCAAACAGGTCGGCAAAAGTCTCATCATAGGTGTGCATCAGTTTATCGATGGGCAGCGTGTGCGTCTGGATGCCTAAGTTTCGGGCTAGTTCCAGTGCATCGGTGACGGAGTGGTCAGAACTGTAAGGGGAGGGCATGAGAATCCCCAGGACGTTCGCGGAACCTAATGCAGCAGTGGCGATCGCTGCCACCAGCGAAGAATCAATCCCACCGCTCAAACCGATTACGACTTTAGAAAAACCGCATTTCCGCACATAGTCCCGCACGCCCAGCACCAGTGCTGACCAGATTTCGGCATCGTCATTTTCAGGTTGGGGAGCAATTGCACCAACCTGAAAATCGGACTGAGCTGAATCAAATTCTAGAACAACCAAATCTTCCGCAAACGCTTTTGCCCGACCCACCATTTCACCCTGGCGGTTAAAGGCAACGCTGCTGCCGTCAAAAATCAGGTCGTCATTGCCGCCGACCTGATTAGCGTAGATGAGCGGCTGCTGATAGCGTTTGGAACCGTGCTGCAACATCAATTCTCGCAAGCGCTGTTTACCTGCGCTGTAGGGTGAGGCAGACAGATTCACAATGAAGTCAACCCCTTGATTAGCCAGATCAGCAACCGGATTTGCCGTATAGTTGCGCTTGCCCCAAAACTCCTCGTCGTTCCACAAATCCTCGCAGATCGTCACGCCGATGCGAAGTCCATCCAGAGTAAAGGAATTGCTCTGTAACCCCGGCTCAAAGTAGCGATCTTCGTCAAATACGTCGTAGGTGGGCAGCAGTCGCTTATGAAAGATTTGCTGCACCTTGCCCCTCTCTAGCAGTGCGGTGCTGTTAAACAGCGCTTTGCCACCATCTTGGGGCGATCGCCCATTCGACTCCACCATCCCAACTAACACGGCTAACTGTGGCGGCAAACTTCGCGCAAGTTGTTGCAGGGTGATAGCGATCGCATCCACAAAGCTGGGCTGCATCAGCAAATCTCGTGGCGGGTAGCCACACAGCGATAGCTCTGTTGTCAGCAACAGCCGAACTCCCTGAGCCGCTGCCTCCTGTGCAGCGTTGAGAATTTGCTGAGCATTGCCAGCCAAGTCACCAATAGTCGGATTCAGTTGGGCGATCGCAATTTTCATGAAAATTTGGGGTTGCAGTTACAGAACAAAGTTTAGTTTCTAGTCTTTAATTCTTTAATCGAATCTGAATTGCTCTAGAGATTGTTCTAATCTCAAATAAATCAATAGCTTGAACCAGGCTACTGAGTTTTTTATAGCTATAGTTTCGAGGGTCAAAAGAAGGCGATAGTTTTGTTAATTGAGTGCCAAATGGACCTAAATGAATCCATTCATCTTCGTCGGCGATCGCCTCATAGGCATCCTTGAGCAGCTTAATTAATTTTTTATTCGTCTTTAACTTCTGATCCTCTGTACTTACAGGAACGTGATCTGAAATTTTCTTGAAAGCAACAGATTTATCTTCTTCGCTTAACTTACTTTCTATTGAGTGATATTCGACAGAACTCTCTGTTTGCTTGAGAATTTCTGTATAGACGAAGCGATCGCAAGCACTCACAAACGCTTCTGGGGTTTTCTTCTCACCAAACCCATAAACGACCAGCCCCGCTTCTCGAATGCGGCTAGCTAATCGGGTGAAATCGCTATCACTAGAAACAATACAAAATCCGTCAAAATTGCCGGTATAAAGTAAATCCATTGCATCAATAATCAAAGCGCTATCGGTCGAGTTTTTGCCTTGCGTGTAGGTGAATTGCTGAATCGGCTGAATTGCAAATTTGTTGAGTTTATCCTTCCATTGAGTCAGATGAGGACGAGTCCAGTCGCCATAAATTCGCTTGACATGAACCGTCCCATACTTTGCCATTTCTTTTAACAAAGGCTCAATCAAGTCAGCGCTGGCGTTATCTGCGTCGATTAACACCGCAAGTCTGTTTCCCCTAACTTGAACCTCGTCTCTCATGGGTCGTCGCCTAATTCTTGCAAAATAGCCGTAACCATCACCTTGAGT
Organism: Leptolyngbya sp. FACHB-541; assembly: GCF_014695875.1. Taxonomy (NCBI): domain Bacteria; kingdom Bacillati; phylum Cyanobacteriota; class Cyanophyceae; order Leptolyngbyales; family Leptolyngbyaceae; genus Leptolyngbya; species Leptolyngbya sp. FACHB-541. The sequence continues at coordinate 60,445 of NZ_JACJPC010000128.1, forward strand.
TCTGGTAAATTCTGTTCAATAATTCCCTAAAGTCTAATTAAACTTGTCTTTAAATAGTTATGAATTAAGATATCTCGCAAGCCTGCAATTTGTCTCCATTCAACAGTCGGATAAGATTGCTTAAGTTCTTGAGATATTTGCTTTGTTGCTTCCCCAATAATTAAAAAATTGCTAATGACAGCATCTTGAATGATTTGAGACTGCATAAAAGTCTCTTGTCCATCTTGAACGTAATTTTGAATTCGTTCAATCCGTTCTACAATACTACTCAAATGAATCCGATCGTCTTTCATAAAAGGATTGCCTCTTTCAAGACCCTATCCTTAATCAACTTATGTAGATTCTCTGGCTCAGCCACATCTACTTTTCGCCCTAATAAATCCTCAAGACTTTGGATGAGAGAAATTTGATCGAGCAAAGTACGGCCCTGCTCGATTTCTACTAAAAAATCTACGTCGCTTTTGTCATTTGCCTCTCCACGGGCAACTGAGCCAAAAACTCGAACGTTGTAGGCTCCATGTTTGGCAGCGATCGCCAATATTTCCTCTCGCTTTTCTTTCAATAGCTCATCAATTCCCATAGCCCATTTCCTAACTCAAAACTCATCACTAAATAAACACTAATGGTTTGTCTTTTAGCGGAGCAAAAGCTTCAGCATCAAAGCGATATAAGCTAGCTGGTCGTCCGGCTCCTCTGGATACCTTGACTCCGGTATCGCAGAGAAACCCCAGTTTTAGCAAGCGAGAACGAAAATTAGAATAGTCAGCAAAGTTTTCGCCTAAGACCGTGGTGTAAAGCTGGTACAAATCGCCCAATGTAAACACTTCTGGCAACACATCGAAGGCAACCGGACTATATTCCAACTTGTTACGCAGACGACGATAGCCATATTCCAACACCTGATTGTGGTCAAAGGCAAGTTCTGGAACTTGCTCCATTGGATACCAGGCGATGCCACTCACACCATCCGCGATTAACTCAGCTTCAACAAACCGCACTAGAGCAAAATAGCTAACCGAGAGATAACGTTCTCCATAGCTGCTTTCTGCCTCACGGGGATCGCGATCAGGACCACCAAAGGTATAAAGCTGCTCTAGATAAAGGTTTTTGACACGAATCTTTTCAGACAGTACGCGATAAGCAGCATCTTCCAGAGATTCGCCCCATCGCACCAACGTTCCTGGAAGACTCCAACGTCCTAAAAACGGCTCTTCGTGACGCATCACTAGCAACACCAACAGACGATTCTGAGCGGTATCGACCGAAAAGATCACGTTATCGACTCCTACTTTGAAGTCGGCTAGGGTCTGCTGTGGGGACGAGTCAGCAGTCTTTTTCTGGGTGCGTCCTGCCATTCGTATAGCTGCTCTCGATAAATGTAATCCTCGATTGGCGGGGTGAGGATATGGGAGTCTCCCTCTTCACGATACGCTGTTGAGGAAACCGCTGGGCCCGTCATGTCAGCGATCGCCACCCTTGCACCCAGATCCCTTAACCCCTCCAAATTAGCCTCTTCCAGTGAATAACCCGGTCGCGGTACCACCAACAAGTTGACCTGACGAAATAACTCGTCTGACCGATACCAGCGGGGCAACTGCCCAACTAGGTCAGAGCCAACCACCAGGGTGAATTCTGCATTTGCCCCTTGCTGACGAGCCTGTTCGACTGTCACTAAAGCTCTGGGACTGCTCAACTCCTGCCGCAAATGAATGTTGTGGCGTGGTGGATCGATATCTTCAATCAACAATCGAAGCATCGCTGCTCGGTGTGCCAGCAAGGTTTGGTGTGACTTAAACGGATTGTCAGAGGCCCAAACCCACACCTCGTCAAAATGGTGAGACAGCCAGTTGAGAATTTGCTGATGTCCTGCGGTCGGCGGATCAGCGCTAGTTCCGAAAAGTGCGATTGCAGCCATGATGGGTATTGGGCCTACGAATTTTGCTCAGTATAAGACTTACGAATTCTCTGTTGTGTCCGTTGGGTCATTTCTTGCAGAGCAGGTGAGATTTCGGGAGTGACAGAGAGAGGGTGTTCAACTTGGCGGATGGGAGCGGGAAGGCTATTGACAGAGTTAAGAGTGCGTTGAGCAATGCGAAGCAGTTCCCCTTGGGGGGCGATCGCCTCCAATTCTTCAACGGGCTGCACTCTTTGACCTTGTTTCATCACCAGTTGCATCAGCGGTTGTTCGCCATCGGCAGCGGATTCGGTGGCTAGAGCGAGGCGATCGCCCTCAAATTCTTGTTCTGCTCCTGACTTGAAGCGACGGAAAATTTGCTTGCGTCCAGGATAGGTGAATTTGCCGCTTGATGCTTTCATTACGGGGATTCCGTCGATCTCGACCAGTTTGTAAACACCATTGGCAGGCGAGCCTGTGACTAATTTGGTGCCCAAGCCGTAACCGTCGATGTTGGCTCCTGCTTTTTTCAAACGCAAAATTTCGTATTCGTCCAGGTCGCCACTGGCGAAGATGGGAACGTTGGGGAGGAGCGATCGCACCCGTTGCGACAATTCCACCAGATCGCCAGAATCTAGCCGCACACCGCTTAGCTCGATTTCTCCCGCCTTGACCCGTTCCGCTAATCGGCTTGCAGCAGCAACAGAGTCATAGGTATCAATCAACAACGGCGCACCTGGGAAGTAGCGGTGAAACGCAGTAAAAGCTTCATCCTCACTACCTTGAATTGCCGTTAGCGCCATGACTAACGAGTGTGCCATTGTGCCGCTGGGTTGACGACCGAGTTTTAGGGCAGCCAACACATTAGAGGTTGAATTCAAACCTGCTGCTAAAGCTGCTCGTGCTGTCCAAAGGGAAGCCTGGGGGCCAAAGGCGCGGCGCGTGCCAAACTCCAGCAGTGTTGCTTCCGGGCCGGCCACATCTCGCAGTCGAGCCGCCCGCGTTGCAACCAAGCTCTGGTAGTTCAACACATTGAGCACGTAAGTCTCGACAATCTGCGCTTGCCAAAGTGGAGCCTCAACCCGCAGCAGTGGCTCATTGGCAAACACAGCCGTTCCTTCAGGTACAGCCCATACATCTCCAGTAAATCGGGCTGTTGCTAGCAGGGACCAAAACTCGGCAGGCGCATTGTCAAAAATTCCGGTGGCTTGCAGTGCGGTGATCTGGTCAGGAGTAAAGCGTAATTGCTCTAGATATTCCAATACCTGAGCTAACCCCATCGCAATTAGATAGCCAAAATTTTGAGGCAAATGCCGCACAAACATCTCAAAGCTTGCCTGTCGTTGGTCTAAGCCTTCACCAACATAGCAAGCTGCCATCGTCAACTGGTAAAGGTCGGTCAAGAGGCTATAGTCCTCCTGATTCAGGTTAAGGGTTTCGTCTTGCATAGGGTTTTGGACTAAACCAGTTTGTGTGCGTGGATGAACCTTAGCCGTAAATTGGTGGCGATCGCCATCAGCAGGTTCCCTCAATTATAGTTATTCTTACCAAAAATGCATCTGAAAGATTTGATAAAGCCGCTTTACATTACTTTATCAAATTCAACGAGAATACGTAAAAGCTAGAAATTTCAGAGGCTTTAACTGTGAAGCGTTCCTTGCAATGATTCCATTTGTATTAAATACAACTAAAATGCAACTAATTTTAGTTGAGCAAGTAGAAGTAGGGGTAGGGTGTGAACCTTAAAAGAGAGGGTTGAAGCACAAGGCATTCGCATCTCTGTCATGGACAACGAAACTGAGGTCGGACGAGCATACATCTACTGGATGTACAACGATTTGCACAACCAGCCGTTTGCTCTGATGGAAGATGTATATGAGGATGAATCTTACCGATGTAAAGGAGTCGGTCCAAACCTGGTTAAGCAAGTGATTGGGCTAGCCAAGGAAGCAAACTGCTATAAGCTCATCGCAACAAGTCGCACCTCTAGACCACAAACTCACGAATTGTATAAGCACTAGGGTTTACTCAGCATGGAGTTGAGTTTCGTATGAGGTTCTGACGTACTGCTACAGGACAGGCGATCGCCAAAATTTCCTTCATAATTAGTTGCCGATCGCAACCTCAATTTCTCACAAACTTGCAGGTTGGCTGAAGTGAATTTCCAACAACACATTAAAGCTGCGTAGACTTGTAGCGTTGCGCCTACTGACCACCGGATTGCTTCCAATGCTTCATTTCTTCGTCAATGAAATGATTTACTAAATCCTGGTACATTTTTTCGATCGCATCAGCATTTAATCCTTCTTCCTCTGCCCAAACCCGACGTTGCTGTAACATAGCTTGCAAGCGTTTGGGTGCTCTGACGGCAGTTTCACTTGCCTTGAAGCGGGAAGCAGCTTTGACGTAAGCAAAACGCTGACCCAGCAGCCCAACAACTTGACGGTCTAACCGATCGATTTCGGCTCGAATGTCCGCCATATTTTTACATTCTTCAGGAGTCATATTGAAAAACTACTAATGAAGTACGGTCCAACACAATTTCCTCTTAATTCTGGGCTGCAATGGATTTTCAGCGGTTATATCAACAGTTACTTCAACTCGACCAGCGAAGCTACAAGGCATATAAGCAGATTGCCGGAGTCTATCAGTTTGCTGGCTTTCAGTTAAGTATTGATTATGTACAGGGCGATCCGTTTGCGTCACCGAGTCGGCTACGAGTGCAGATTCCGCAAACGGGTTCTCAGGAAACTGATTCAGGGATTCAATCTTCTCCAGAAGAACTCTACCGTTCCCATAGCCGTGAAGTTGCACTGCGAGATTATCTGACGCGCCAGTTTGCTCAGGTTGCAGCGGAGGTGAGAGGACGACGGGGTAGCGGCAATAGTGGTTTGATTGCGATCGCCCCCACCAGCCAACAAATTCTAGAACGCACTTCAGTATTGATTACGTCCAAACAACTTGAAGCCCGTTTCGTCGTTGGGCTTCCAGCACGGGGCAGAACGATTTTAGGTAAACAGGCAGCAGAGCTATTGTGTGAAGATCTGCCGCTGATTGTCGATCGCGCTCTAAATTACGCTCAGCTCAACTCCACTGCACTTCGCCATCATGTTGAAACGGTAGAAGATGCAGACTGGCTCAGGCAACAGCTTGCAGAGCGAGGACTGGTAGCGTTTGTGGCGAATGGAGCGATCTTGCCGCGCCAAAGTGGAGTGGACGATCGCCCCCTTACCCAAAATGCGCTGCCCTTTCAATCACCTGCGTCGCTGCAAGTTAGCTTTCAGCGTCCCAACCAGGGTGAAATTAGTGGTATGGGAATTCCATCTGGGATCACGCTGATTGTGGGAGGTGGCTATCACGGTAAATCGACACTGTTGAAGGCGATCGCCCTCGGCATTTACAATCACATTCCCGGTGACGGACGGGAGTTTGTAGTAACCGATCCAGCCGCAGTCAAAATCCGGGCAGAGGACGGTCGCAGCATTGCTGGGGTGAACATTTCACCATTCATCAATCACTTACCTCAAGGGCGTTCTACAGAACAGTTTTCAACTGAGAATGCCAGTGGCAGCACTTCTCAAGCCGCCAACATCATGGAAGCGCTGGAAGCTGGAGCAACCGTGCTGCTGGTGGATGAAGATACCTCCGCGACGAATTTTATGATTCGCGATCGCCGAATGCAGGCACTCATTGCCAAATCAAAAGAACCAATTACGCCATTTGTCGATAAAATTCGGCAGCTTTATCAGGATTACAGCGTCTCTACGATTTTGGTGATGGGAGGCAGTGGTGACTATTTTGACGTAGCCAACACGGTGGTTGCAATGACAGATTTTCAGCCGCAGGAAGTGACGGCAAAGGCGAAAGCGATCGCCCAACAATACGCTACCGATCGCACCCCAGAAGGCGGCAGTCAATTTGGCGCGATCGCTCAACGCATTCCTCACTTTAGCCTCCCGCAGGAGAGAGGCGATCGCCCTCGCACCAAAGTTCGAGATGTAGATGAACTCGTGTTTGGCGCAGAAGCAATTGATCTGACTGCGGTTGAGCAAATTGTAGAGGTGAATCAGCTCCGAGCAATCGGGGCAGCTCTCACCTACATTCAACAGCACTATTTAGATGGTCGATATTCGCTCAAAACCATTCTGGAATACGTGATGGCTGACTTGCAGTCGGGTAGCCCAGATATTCTTACGGCTTTTCCCCAAGGAGATCTAGCAATGTTTCGCCCTGATGAACTGGCTGCAGTGCTAAATCGAATGCGATCGCCTTGAAGGGCGAACTGCTTTGCATCGCTCAATACTACATCACAACCGAAAGCTCATCCACTAGCTTAAATCGCCCGCGACAAACTGCCCGCAGCAGACGATCGATCGCAAATCGCTCTTCCTCGCTAATAGACTCATCAAAAATAGCTGCCATTAACCCATAGCGATCCGCCAGCGTAATATTGCCAGACTCAGCGACGTGAGCGGTGAGATCTGATAGAGCAGTTGGCAGCAGAGAAGGAGCAACAGGCATGAATGCGGCGAGATAACTCTGTATCTATAAGAATGCCTGATTAGGTACAAATCCTCAGTGACTTTTCTGCAAAAAAAATGTGATCGCGATCACATTTTGCGGGAGACAAACGCCAGGTACCAAAATTCGCACTTTTCAAACCTCTTCCAAATGCTCAAAACTAGTCCTGATAAAGTTGAGGTGCAGCAAGTTTTCAGCAGTAGGATTGCGCTATGCCAACAATGCCGACAATTTTAGCGCTCGATTTTGACGGGGTCGTTTGTGACGGGTTGATTGAGTACTTTCAAACGGCATGGCGAGCCTACGGCCGAATTTGGTCGCCTGCTGACACCATGCCGCCTCCGGGTTTAGCTGAACAGTTTTATCGCCTGCGCCCAGTGATTGAAACGGGCTGGGAAATGCCAGTGCTGTTGCGATCGCTCCTCCTCAACACGCCAGAAGACGAGATCCTAGAGAATTGGCAGGCGATCGCCCAACGGCAAATCACCGAAGACAATCTCAACCCAAGTGAGATTGCGGACAGCGTCGATCAGGTTCGAGATGAATGGATTGCAGTTGACCTGGAAGGCTGGCTGGCGCAACATCGCTTCTACCCGGGCATTACCTCGCTGCTCCAGCGCGTTCTAAAAAGTTCCATTCACCTCGCGATTATCACGACGAAAGAAGGCAGATTTGTGCGTCAGCTTCTACAGCAACAGGGAATTGATCTGCCGACCGCTCAAATTTATGGCAAAGAGGTGAAACGACCAAAGGCTCAGACCTTGCGTACTCTACATCAGCAATTCAGCAGCAACACGGATCAACCCATTTCTATCTGGTTTGTAGAAGATCGGCTGAAAACGCTACAAACTATCCAAAATCAGCCAGCTCTGAGCCACGTCAAGCTTTATTTGGCAGATTGGGGTTACAACACCGAAGCCGAACGGGCGATCGCCCATAAAGACACGCAAATCTCAGTTTTGTCCTTAAAAACGCTAGAAGAGGAATTTTTGGTCACTATGTAAGCAACTTTCGCGACTTACACATGCAGACGCTTTGCAGAGCTTTGCTTCTTGAGCTAGATTATCCCTCAAGCGAAGCAAGCCTCTCAACTCAGAATTTGATCAGAGTCTATGCATTTCTTGTTTTCCATCAAAAATCTTAAATTAGTATTAAAATGCTTCACATAGTGTTGTGTTTCTAGTGGTGAATTGATTTACAGTCTCAATCCATCTTCACAAACACACGAGCCATGTCTTCATGAAGGTGCCAGATAGCCGCCTACGTGAGTGCCTCGTCAGATCCTCTCTAGAGCATTCCCTGATCAGTCACTTTTCTGCTGAAGAGTATGGACTTAGAATTACCTTTTGCCTCCGGACCTAACTGTGTGGCTAACCGGCCGCTAATCTTGGCTGTTGATGACAATGAAGACAACTTGCTGATGCTGCTTCATGCTCTCGATCTGTTTGGGTTCTCTAGCATTAGTACGTTAAAGGGGCAAGCCGCTTTGCCGCTGGCTCAGGCTTATCAGCCAGACTTGATCCTGATGGATATTGTCTTGCCAGACCTCAGTGGGCTAGAGATTATTCACCGCCTCAAACAGACCGTTGAGACAGCTCACATTCCGATAATTGCAGTTACGGCTCTCGCGAGAGCAGAGGATCGCGAGAGCATTCTACAAACAGGCTGTGAAGACTATATCTACAAGCCTTACAACCTTGACGAACTGGAGGTTATGCTTCAGCAACATCTAAGTCGTATGCGGTCTGTTTCTTAAGCTTCGTCTTAGCAGAAGGCTCTCGAACTTGAGGCTCTGCTTCTAGGATTGCGATCATCCCCGTTCGCCCGGTTTCCAACTTGGCATCACTTAGCAAATCAGCCACACTAACCCCTAGCACCTCTTCAATCAGCTCGGTTAGCTGTGGCTGAAGCGCCTTATCCAGATCAAAGTGAACCTGCTCGGCTAAAGCTTCTCGACCTGTACTAGACAAAAGTTGCTCAGCCTGAGTAATTGCCTCTTCCAGTACAATCATCAGCTTTTCACCCAAAATGTTGCAGGTGACTTTGTTGGGACGGTGCCCAAGTTGAGTTCGATACAGCGCTTGAATTCGCTGAGAAAGGGTTCTCTCAAGCTGACCACGAGTCGGATCAGGACTTTGCGAAGACTGCATAGACTAAAAATTTTAAGGAGGTGAAAGGATATGAGGGGGTGAAAATTATCTACCTGTAAGTTTAAGAATCTTCAACGTAGCTAATTTTTATTAATATACTGCAAAAGGTCATGACCTCAAACATAGACCTCTTAAAGTCACTTTTGAGAGAAGTTTTGAGCGATTCACTGCTTCAGACAATGCTTTCGCAAACTCATGCTATTCACGAAGTCCTATTCACGAATTAGATCAGACTGTTATAGTAAGGCTGCTACCCTGAAATAGATTTCTAGCCGTTATCCTGATTCTTGACTCCTCTGGGTGTATTAGTAGTTGACTTCATAAAGAATTGATTTCCGGAATGAATTGATTTCTGGAGTGAATTGACTTCTGAAAGTTTAGACCGACAACAGTTTGTGATGTTTGCTCCATGCTGAATGTCTCTCTAGCATAAGAACGCCGCCTTTTATCTGTTGAATTCAGACTATGCGTGTTTCAACAACTGCGTTTTATACCCTGGCTGCCCTGATCGCTGGAGATTTGACTCAGCAAGCGATCGCTAAGCCCGTTTCTACTGCGACTCCAGAGCGTCCTGAGGCGAGCGACATTGAAAGTGCCGCAGAGCTGTCGTTGCCAAGCTCAATTAATGCAGTCACTCCACCCGAGCAGCTGCAAGCGATCGCCTTCGCCGAAGCTGTCCTCACCCAATATTCAGAGGAATACACCCGCGAACTAACGGGAGTCAGCATAGAAGATGCGGCTGTAGCAGTTTCAGCAGACAGTAGCCCTACAGAAGCTGAGTTTGCTGCAATTGAAGTGCTTGCAACAATGCCAGCTCCAGAAATTATGGGGGTTGAGCATAGTGCACATTACAGTGCATATTACCTGGACAACTCAGCAGAAAGTTTTGAGGTAGACCCACAAGCCGATTCTCTAGCAGATTTGCTGGTAGAAGATAAAGCATCTTCTACAGAAGAGTTAGCGTTTGATCTGGCTAGCTTCAGCACCTATCAAGAGGCAGCCGTTGCGCCACCTGAAGCAATCACCACGCCAGAGCGAATGGCAGAGTTCGTCCCGAAAGCGATCGAAGCGATCGCCACTCCGGAATTCTTCATGCCAGAACGCTCTGAACAGCTATTCAACGATATCGAGGCTCCGGTCAACGTCCTGCTTCCCACTACACTCTCCTCTGAAAGTACTCAAACCTACGCTCTCAACGACTTAGAGGAAGATGAAGACCTCTGGATTCAAGCAATGATTGAGGCTGAGTTCGCTGAGCAAGCACCCTCTGTAGACTGGGTTGCGGTAGATCCAGCGTTCGAGGTCATGCAAGCATAGCGATCGCGGACACTCCTACAGCCATTTACCCAGGGTTGGGCTAGTTCTTCAACCCCTTTGCTCCTTTCTAACCTTCGTTAAAAAGATGGCAGCCCAGCCATCTAGTTCCCCTTTTTTAAGAGGGGATTTTTTATATCTACAAAAAATAAATGCATCAAAGAGTAAAATTAATTTCTAGTAGAAGCAAATTCGTATAGTCCACTTAAGTTGCGATTCTATATAGAACGACTTACATAAAGCTCAAAAAAGTCAGGGAATCGCGAAATTCTGCAAATAAGCCAGCTATTTTGCGATCTTAAGGATAAGCTTGTAAAAACATTCAGCTGATATTTCTCAAATAGCACAGCAGTTAGGGTTTCTTTAAGTAGTTTTCCAAAACCACATAATCCAATTCCGTAACAATACGGTTGAGCCAAATCCTCAAGCGCTGATAGAAATACGTAATATGCCGTTGCGCGGTTTCCTGCCACAGGCGCTAACATCATATGTTTCGCTGTGTCGAGGTTGCTCCGCGTGACTAGGAGTGCATCGCAGGACAATCCCATTACCCAGTTTATTCAAGCTAGCTTTTAATAAAACAGCTTTGCAGAATAGGGCAAATCTTTGGGTACGAGCATCAGCATTTTCACGAGTCGTTGAGTAATCCTCGATACATTATATGGCTAGTAAAACGATCACCTTTCGGTTGCCAGCAGAAGTAATCGAGGTTATCGAAAGTCAAGCTAGGGCAACCGGCAGAAACCGCACTGCCATTGTGATTGAAGCTCTAGCTCAAACTTACGGACTTCAACCTCCTTCCCCAGCACCCGTCACCACTGAGATTCTTCAGCAGCAATTAGATGACTTGCAAGAGCAGGTAACAACTCTGTCACATCAGCTGGCAGAAGCAAACCAAAAATCTCTTACAAATAGCAATACTGCTGACCTGGTACAAGTGCTTGAGCAGGCAATTCGCTCTTTCCAAACCTTTAGCATTCAACCTTCTGAGGAGTTAGCAACTGGAAGCTGGTCGTCTCAAACTGCAGTTGAAACGTTACCCGATGACCCAAGTTGGCAAAAGCAAATTGTTGATGAGCAGTTGCAGCTTATCGCTCAACTTAAGCAACAGGCAAAAGCGCTTGACCAAATTCTTGCCGCTTCTCCCGGTTTAACCTGCGTCCAAGACCGGATGGGGCGCTGCACCTATATCAATCCGGCGGGAGCCAGGATGCTTGGGTATGAGCAGAGCTATTTTCTGGGCAAAACGTTTCACGATCTAGGTTTGTCTGCTGAGATGATGGAGCTGCTGGTCAAGAAAGCCGAAGCAATCTTTACCGGGGGTCGTCCCTTAAGTGGTGAGTTTGCAACAGTTGTCCCATCGGGTTCTAAAAACTATGAATACGCACTAAACCCAATTCATGGAGTAAACGGCACCATTGATGCGGTGATTTGTACCGCTTGGGAAATTACCGAGCGGAAGAAAGCCGAAATTGCCTTGCGGGAGTCCGAAGAGAAGTATCGCAACTTGTTTGAGTTGGCGAATGATTCTATCTTCATCATTGACGTGTCTACGGGTAGCATTCTCAATGCAAATCGCAATGCGGCTCGTCGGTTGGGCTACACTCGGCGGGAACTGTTGCAACTCACTCTGACAGAGATTGAAACACCAGAGGCGACTACGAGCCGGGAAGCTAAGATTGTGCCTGAGCTTCAGCGGACAGGCAATGTTATTTTTGAGCACATCCTGCGGCACAAGAACGGTTCGGAACTTCCGGTTGAGATTAGCTGCCGATTAATTGAGTATGGCGATCGCCTCGTTTTCCAGAGTTTTGCGAGAGACATTACCGAGCGCAAACAGCTAGAGACAGCCCTGGAAGAGCGCGTCAAGCAGCGCACTGCGGAGTTGTCTCAGGTTAACGAGCTATTACAGCAGGAAATTGAAGAACATAAACAAACTGCTGCCGCCCGCGACGAGGGTGAGCAGCAGTTTAGCAATCTGGTCGAAACCATGAGCGATGGGTTTCTGATTGCTGACCATCACAACATCTATACCTACGCCAACGATCGCATCTGCCAAATGTTGGGCTATGAGCGAGACGAGATTGTAGGTCACGAGAGCTTTAGCCTGATTTGCGAGGCAGACCATGAGATGTTGCGCGAGCAAATTGCTAGACGAATAAACGGCGAACGCAGCACGTATGAAATTGCTTTTCGCCATAAAGCAGGGCATTCCGTTCACACGATTTTTTCGGCAACACCGATGCTCAGTGCTCAGGGGCAACACCAGGGCAGTTTTGGCGTTGTCACGGATATTACAGAGCGAAAACAGGCAGAAGAGCAACTGCGAATCAGCGAAGAAGGGCTGCGAATGCTGATTCAAAATTTGCAGATTGGTGTGCTGATCCTCGGCAGCCAAACCGAAATCTTGTTCTGCAATCCGGCAGCCCTGCGACTTCTAGGACTCACCCAAGAGCAGCTTTTAGGTAAAACCTTTTTAGATCCTGATTGGCAAATTGTCTCAGAAGATGGTTCACCTTTGCCGAAGGAGGCTTTGCCTGTACCGCAGGCGATCGCCACTCGCCAACCGGTCCATGATGTGATTGTTGGTGTCTACCGCCCTACCCACGATGACTGGATACAGCTCCTGGTAAATGCCGATCCACAGTTTGAAATAGACGGTTCGATCAGACAAGTCTTTTGCACCATTAGTGACGTTAATGATCGGGAGGAGGCTTAGAGATTGAAGGGCACAGCCTGCTGACTTCGATTTCCCCCATTACAGGGGCAACGTAATTTCCTCATCGACATCTTCTTTAGAGCTAACCTTGAACGTTTCTACAGAAATCTGCAACTCTTTGGCTATGCTTACAGTTCGTTGCAGTGCCTCGGAGACCTGACGGGAGCGATCGGAAGTTTGTTTTGACTCTTGCGCGACTTCCCGGATCAGTCCTGTGATTAGCAAAGAGGTTTGAGTTTGGGATACGGTTGCCTCTGAAATGGTTTTCACTAGCTGATTAATTTGATGAGAGACTTCCACGATCTCACTCAGGCTCACCCTGGCATCTTCGACTAAGCGAGTTCCTTCAACGACTTGTGAAGTGCTTTGTTCCATTGCTTCAACCACCTGATTAGTCTCTGCCTGGATTGCAGCGACGATTTCTTCAATGTCTCCGGTAGCCTTTGCCGATTGGGTCGCGAGTTCCCCCACCTCCTCTGCGACGATCGCAAATCCGCTTCCGTCTTCCCCGGCTCGTGCAGCCTCAATTCCGGCGTTGATCGCAAGCAAGTTAGTTTGCAAAGCGATTTTCTCAATCAAGGACACTACTTTAGAGATTTGTTGCGAAGCTTCACCCAGGCGCTTAATTTTTTTGGCTGTTGAGCCGATTGTGTCTCTTAAGCTGAGAATGTTTTGCACTGTCAAATCCATTGCAGTTCCCCCTGCCTCAGCAGTTGCAGAAGCTTTGTCAGACACCTCAGCAGCCTGACGGGCGCTCTCAGCCACCGCTCGAATGGAGTGGGTCATTTGCTCAACTGAGTTTAAGGTATAGGACATTTCTTCAGCCTGCTGAAGCGCTGAGTCTGCAAGCTGGCGAATCGATCCTTCGCTTTCGGCGATCGCCTCACTCACCTGAACGGCAGACTGTTTTACCTGCGTCACGATTTGGCGCAAACTTTCCACAACTGAGTTAAAAAAGTCGGCGACAGTGCCAATTTCACCCGTAGTTACCTCTGCCCGAATCGTCAAATCACCCCTTGCTGCTGCCTCCACCTGATCGAGGAGGTGAAGCAAGTTATCCTGAAGTTCTTCTCGCTGCTGACGCTGTTCTCTGGCCAGGTTCTCTGCCTGCTGACGTGCCAGATCCAATTCTTCTAAAAAATTGACGCGATCGAGCGCAAGTCCTACCTGAGTAGCGACCTGCTTAAAAAAGACAATGTCTGACTCTTGCCAAATGCGGGGAGCAGAACATTGATGCGTCACCAGCAAACCGTGCAGCCGATTGTACGCCAGGATCGGCGCGACCAAATTAGCCTTGACTTCAAAAGGTTCTAACTGTCCCAAATAACAGTCGCTCAAGCCTGCTTCATAAATGTTGTTAGTAGCTTTGACACGACCCGCAAGATATTTGCCAATGTATTTGTCGGCAAAGCAAGGATCAGCGATGTTCGCGCCCAGTGCTTGGGGAAAGCCTCTGTTGACGGATTCTGCAACGACGTGTCCTTGCCAATCCTTGTCAAAGAGATAAACGATTGCCCGCTCAGTTTTCAGGCTCTCTCGCACCCCTGCAATAGCAGTGTTGTAAATCTCCTCAACATCAGCAGCCATGCCGATTGCAGAGGCAATTTCGCTGAGCTTTTGAGCGCGGTAGAGCGCCATATCTTTTTGAGCTAAATAGTTCATCCGATCGAGAGCAATCCCGACCTGACTTGCAATCTGCTTGAAGAAGGTAATTTCTGGCTCTTGCCACGCTCGCGCCGTAGAACATTGATGAGTGACGAGTAACCCGTGCAGCTTGTCATAGGCCAAGATGGGAGCAACCAGATTTGCTTTGACGGCAAAAGGCTCTAACTGTCCTAAATAGCAGTCACTCAACCCGGCTTCGTAAATATTGTTGGTTGCCTGGACCTGCCCTGCCAGGTACTTATCAAGGTATTTCTCAGCAAAGCAAGGGTCGGCAATGTTAACACCCAAGGCTTTAGGAAAACCTGCCCCGACGACTTCAGCAACGATGGTTCCTTGCCAATTTTCATCAAACAAGTAGACGACAGCCCGATCGGTTTTTAGGGCTTCCCGTATGCCAGCGATCGCACATTGATAAACTTCCCCAATGCTCACTGCATTGGCGATCGCGCCTGTAATTTCGCTAAGCTGCTGGTTTCGCAAGATAGCGCCATCTTTTTGAATGAGCAGAACAACTCGATCAATCGCCAGCCCAAGTTGGAGAGCTAGCTGTTGTAAAAAGTCAATTTCTGGCTGCTGCCAAATGTGAGGAGCGGCGCAGTGATGGGCGACCAGCAACCCGTAAAGTTCGCCGTCGCGAAGGATAGGCGTAACCAGGTTGGCTTTGACCTTAAGTTGCTCCATCAGCCTGAGATGATCGGGGTGAAAGCCTGCTTCATAAACATTGTTAGTCGCGACAACCCGTCCTTTTCGGTAAGCCTCGATTAGCTCCTGTCCAATGCAAGCATCTTCAATTTTGCCTCCCATAACGCGAGGATAATTTGCATCGACCGCCTCGGCTGAAATGTAGCCGCTCCAGTTGGGTAAAAAACGATAGATGACCACCCGATCCGCTTTTAGGATCTGTTGCGCCCCCTGTACGGCTGTCTTAAACAACGTCTCCAAGTCTTGCAGCGTGCGCGTTTCAGAGGCAGCAACAGTGCTAAAAAATTGGGCTTGTTGAATAAAAAACTGGGCTTGTTCAATTTCGCTAGCCTGACGACGAATTTGCTCCGTCATGGCAATTTCTGAAGTCGTTATCTGCTCTGCCAGTCGGTTGAAGGTGTGGGCAAGCTGTCCTACTTCGTCTTCTCCAGAAGCATCTGCCCGAATGGTGCGATCGCCCTCCAAAAATTGATGGGTGGATTGCTGTAGCTGCTTCAGGGATACCGCAGTCGTTTTTCTCCGCACAACTACTAGCCCCAACCCAACCCCCAAGGCAGCAGTGGCGATCGCCAATAGCCCCAACCCCCACAACATCGTGGTATTGGAGGAGGTGCCCGGCGTTTCCCGAACAACTACAGCAGATGCTTCCGCTTCAGATCCCGGCAAAGCCTGAACGGCGATCGCCTGCAAATCTTGTCCAATTAGCGTAGAAAACTCTACCCCAAAATTTGAAACCTGCTCTTGTGAAGCTTGATCAACCTGTTGCTGCATTTCAGGGTGAGACAATTGCCCCGTTTGTCGAGCTCTAGCCGCTGTGACTACACTCGTGTCTTCAGCCTGGTCCTGGACATAAGCTTTTAACAAATTTGTTTGGACGCTGTATTCAGTCTCCGTCACAACTAGTTCGGCCCTAGCCTGACCCGCCCCTGCCGAAACCAGCAAAGCTGTTCCTACCCCTGCCAAACCAACTGTGGAAATTTCAGCCATCAGCATTCCAATTAACTGTTTATGGCTAACCGAAAGATCCTGAAATTTCTTAGGCAAAGCTTCAGGTTTACGTTGCTCTGATGCTAAGTCAAACTGAACTATAGACTCCGAAGGCTTTAGTTGAGGTTGTGACTGACGTTGCGTTTGTGAATTAGCGGCTGGATCAGAGTGAGATTGAGTGGCCATAGCTCGGTTCCCGGAGGGTAGTAAATGAGTGTGAAAAGCCCGTGCAAAATAAAATCGCAACGTGAAAAGAGCGCAAAAGCTTGCGTAGGGAGAAATGAAAACGTTTAAGGAATTGCAAGACGAGTTAACGGCGTAAATCTACGCAAACTCTTATGACATAGACTCTTTTGAGTCCTCCAACGCTGATACTGAGTCTTCTGAACTCGATAACACACAACTGCAAGCAAATCTTGCTGCCTCCGAACCCGCTCCACTTAAGACAGCTACGCTAGCAACTCCTCCTACCGCTTTGGCAGCTTTAGCCATTTCTACTGTCACCTGGAGGACACAGGCATCAACATCTTTTTCAAACTCCGGGTTGGGTTCAGGATGGTCAGACTTCCAACTTTCTGCCAGGAAAAGAGCCATCTTTCTCAACGCCCGTCTGAGATTAGGGCTTGTTAAGCAGGTAGATTGACTGCTGGAATTAAGCAGTTTCAGTCCCATAGGGGCTTCTCCAAAATTGCGAAATGAACTCATAGGGTTGAGATCCAACAACTTCGTATTTGAAATAGCGCACAGAAATAGCTCCTAAAACCGCACTGCTCTCTAGCCACATCAAGCAATGCTTTAGCTATCTGTATTAGTAAGCCGTATTAACAAGTACCAAGAGAAGAAGATTTCTTTTGCCTATCAGAAATCAGTCCCTACTTAGGAGACAAATCAATCTGTCCAGGCTCAATGCCCATACACACGACTTAGATGAAGAGTCTGGCGGTGTACCCTGTCTACTTAGACACTGGTACAAAGATGCAGCCTACGGTTTGCCTCAAGCAACCGCTATATTTCTGTTGGTAATGCACCTAATTTTTGAAGCGCAATTCAAGCAGTTTGAGTTTTCATTAAAGATCAACAAAACCCCCACTCTATCTTTACAAAGCGGCTAATTAAGCATGTTAAATCAAGCCAAACTTGATTAAATAAACCCTATTTCCAGGTGGATGACCGTTAGCAAGATAAAGGGCAGGAACTTAAGCGATACGAAACGCACAACCAACTGCAATACGGGCTGTTAAAGTAATTGCAACCGCTTAATTAGCTGCTCTATAACTTTGCAATACGTGTGTTGCACTCTATTAATAATCTTTTACCTGTAAGGTTTTTGCAATAGCATTAGACAAGCTTTATAAACCTTTCATGAACTGCTCCATTTTACTTAAAATAAAAATTATTCTAGATTCTCCGAAAGGATTGCTCAACTTGGGTTGGAAGTGAGATAATTGTGTTGAGGAAAGGTGTATCAGTGTGTGGCGACACAAGCATAGCAACATAACGACCCATCAAGTGTCTGGCAATACAAAGTTCAGCCAGATAGCGCAGTGTTACCATGACCTACACCTCAATTACAATTCAACTTCCAGAAGCACTGAGTCAAGCGATCGCCGCCCGTGCAAACGCCGATCAAATCGGTGAAAATTCGTTAATTCTAAATGTTCTCGCTGATGCTTTTGGGATTTCTCCCTCAATTTCTCCTGCTATTTCTGAGGCTATCCAGCCACAACGGACTCAGCTAGAGGAGCAAATTGCAGAGCTGATCGGTCAATTGACTGAGATGCAGACGAGCGATCGCTTGAGTCTAACAAACCTACGCCAAATTGCGGATCTTAAGCAGGTCGTTGATTCACTGCTAGAAACAGAGCGTTCAGTTCTTGCACCCTCCCCAGAGTCTCCTGAAGACAGCTCACCTAGCCAACGATTACAGCAACAATCCGCTGACCTGGCAACACTCATCACAGAACACAACAGTCAGCAAGCGATCGTCTTAAACCAAATTCTCTCGGGAATACCCGACCTGATCTTTGTGCAAGATCGACTAGGTCGCTACACCTACGTTAACCCCGCTGGGGCACGCGCCTTTGAGTGCGAGCGCAACTACTTAATTGGTAAAACCTGCGAAGATTTGCATCTTTCGGCTGACCTTACCACTCTCCTCAACAACCAGCATCGTCAAGTTTTCATCAGCGGTCAGCCGCTCAGCGGCGAAATCACAATTCCGACAACCACTGCATCTCGGGACTACGAATACATATTCAATCCAATTCGGGGGATGCAAGGCGACATCAGCACAGCCGTTTTTGTAGCCAGAGACATCACCGAGCGTAAACAGACAGAAATTGCACTGCGAGAATCAGAAGAAAAATACCGCAACTTATTCGAATCTGCCACTGACTCAATTTTTATCGTTGACGCTGTAACCCATGAACTTCTAGAGGTAAACTGGGTCGCGTCGATTCTGCTAGGTTATACCCGGCGAGAGCTATTTTCGATTCCCTTCAGTGAAATTAGCTTGCCCCTAGATGCTGCGCGTCGGGCATCTCTCCTGCGAGACCTGGAAAATTTTGGCAGCATCGTATTTGAGCATGTCTACCGCTGTAAAGACGGCAGGGAAATTCCTGTTGAAGTTAGCAGCCGCGTGATTGAGTACGAAAACCGGCTCGCCATTCTGAATTTCGTTCGCGATATTACTGCCCGTAAACGAGCTGAAACCTACCTGCGTGAGAGTGAAGAAAAACTGCGAATTGCTCTCGAGGCAGCCCAACTAGGAATCTGGGATACCGAATTGACCACCGGTCGCATCACCTGGTCGCCCAACCTGGAAACAATGTTTGGTTTTGTGCCTGGAGAGTTTGATGGCAGCTATGAAACTTTCTTGAGTCACCTACATCCTAACGATCGAGACTATGTTCAACAGGCAGTCAGCACTGCAATCAAGCGCCAGGAAGATTATGACATCGAGTTTCGAGTCGTCTGGTCTAATGGCACTGTCCGCTGGATTGCTAGTAAAGGAAAAGCTTTTTATAACGAAGCAGGCAAACCCATTCGGATGGCTGGCATCAACCTCGACATTACCAATCGCAAGAGGGCAGAGGAGTTAATTCACAAGTCCCATCAAGAATTTGCTCAACAGTCAACCGAGCTAGACAGGATCGATCGCGAGATCCTCAATTCTAGTCAAGCCTTATCGGACGAACCAGATGAAAACTCTCCATTGTCATCCCTGAAAGCGATCTGGAAATCAGTCGAGATTCAGCGACGGCGTTATCGCGATCTTTTTAATGCTGTATTCGACATTTACCTGGTGGTTAACTCATCTGGAGTCATTCAGGAAGCAAGTCAAGCAGCTACTGTTTTATTTGCCAGTAAATTAGATGGGTTAGTGGGCACAGCTTGTTATCGATTAGTTTTCGAGCAAGATCGCCCAGCGCTAAAAGCCCAGTTTGACGAGCTTAGACAGGTGAAGCAACCTGGAGTTTTGGAGTTAAAGTTCCAACCCCTAAAAGGCAACTCTTTCTCAGCTCGGATTACTATCTCAGCCGCTTATAGCAGTACAGAAGAGGTCATCAGCTTTTGCCTGCTAATTCAAGGGGCATCGATTCGGGAATTGAACGGCACGGAAAACGCGTCTATCAATTAAACCTTTTATACATTCCGGTTTCAGTAAATAATGGTGCCTTCGTAGTTAAAGCCTTCTGGCAGCGTCGCAAACTCTAGTTGAGCATTGGTCAGGTCAGCACCCTCTAAGTTGGCGTTAGACAAGTCGGCATAGCGCAAATCAGACCCACTCAAGTTGGTACCTGATAGATCAGCATCCCGCAATACCGCTCCGTATAGGCTGGCTTCACTTAAATCGGATTGGCTAATCTGAGTGGCGCTGAGGTCAGCATCTCGCAGCTCTGCCCCATGAAGATTTACGCCGTTCAGGTTTGCTCTAGACATGCTGACGTGCATCATCTGAGCTTCAGTTAAATTGGCTCCACTTAGGTCTGCTCCCTGGAGGTCAGCACCATCTAGAGTGGCTCGTTCGAGGTTAGCCTGGTTTAGCAGAGTACCGGTCAGAATCGCGTTGGTTAGTTTGGTTTGGCTCAGGTTTGCATTAGAAAGGTCTGCTTCAGTTAAATTTACGCGGCTTAGATCATTACCACTCAGGTTGGCTCCGCTCAAATTACAGCGAATGCAGTCGCCTGTTTGCAGCGTTTTTTCTACCTCGCTTGATCGAGGTTCTGAGGTGGGGGGAGAACTCACAGCTGAAGTTTCAACCCCTACAGGCTGACTAGTGTCAGGTGGGGCAGTAAGAATTCTGGCAAACCGGATAGTGACGGGAGAAACTGCTGCCAACAGGGCTACACAGCCTAAAACGAGCTTGACGTTCATAGTCTTGCAGAGGTTGAAAGAAAAACACGCTCACAGGCAGTATTCTCCTCATTTCTACCGAGTCCGGACTCACCCCTTAAAGCTTGCGTAAATGAGAGTTACACCAATTCCAAAAATTAGGGCTACAGATGGAAGGGCACCCCACTCTGCGGAATGCCCTTCCATCTGTAGCCTCTTTTAAGAGAAACGTTATTAGAAAGAATTACAGGGACGAAATGCATCTCGTCCCTGTAAGAGAATTTAATGTTACCTGACAGACTAACTTAATAGTCTGCTTCTTCTTCGTACTCTACGACTTTCCGCTTTTCAGGAATATTAATTTGCGGTGGACGGTAGGGTTTGGGATTTTCATCGTCTGCCCACGCATCTTCTAGAACTTCGTCGTATTGCTGCTCTAGACGCTTAGGTTCGCGGTAGGTGGGCTGCTCGATGTAAACTGCCTCGGTGTACTCTTCTTCTGTCTGTCCGCCCCAGTTATCCTCTTCTACATCGTCGTCGTAGTAAGCAGGTTCAGGTTGACGCTGACGCAGCGGTTCACGCAATTGACGGGCAGCGGGCTGGGCTTCGCTCCAGTTGTCATCGTCCCAGGTTTCACGGGCGATTGGGGCTTCTAGCCGGACTGAAGGGGCAGCAGAGGTACGCGCTCCTGTTCCTAGCTGGTTGGAGGCGGAGGTTGGCATGACGTAGTAGTCTTCATCCTCGTCTCGATCCCAGGGCGGTTTGCCAATACCCAGACGCTCTAGGACACCCACCGTGAGCTGGTTCATTTTTTCTTCAGCACCCTCAAACACGATGAGGCGATCGGGACCAGTACTGACGACCTCGTCAATCGACAGCTCGTAGGTGCTGATCACCTGATCGGGAATCATGGGAAGACCGATAGACGCAATGATCAGAGAGACAACTCTGCCGTCATAGGTGTTGAACTTAAAACCTCGAACTTTGCCTAGAAGCTCGCCCGTTTCAGTGATAACTTCGCTGTTAATTAGAGCACTGTAGGCTTCTGCGTTGAATGCATCTTCTAGAACCGTTTCATCATCAACCAGAATGACATCGCCAATTTGACGAATGCTGTCAAGGAGCATCATTTGCTGCGTACTGGACAACACCCCAGACAGCATACTTTCTCTTAAGCCGAGGGCGACGACCTCTCGGCGATCGATATCCACCCAAAGCTGACTGATTACCCCCAAGCGCTTACCCGTGCTGCGGGTAATGACTTGAGTGCCTAAAAGGTCGGAACGTTGACAGAGTTGTTCAGATGTCATTTTCGAGTCCTGATCTCGAATCTTGCTGAGATATCAACAATAGTACAGGTACAGATGAAATATCCGTATGGGTGAAATCCGTATTAGTGAAATCAAACGGGCGCACCTTGCAGGTTTATCCCTAGAACCTGAGTATAAGCTCCTCTTGCCTGAGTTACGCCAATTGTACGCTCGGCGGACTCGATCATAGGGCGACGGAGACTCACTACAATAAACTGCGCTTGCTGTGCCTGATGCTTAATCATTCTAGCTAATCGCTCCACATTTGCCCCATCCAAAAACATATCTACCTCGTCAAAGGCGTAGAAAGGGGAGGGGCGATAGCGCTGGAGGGCAAAGATGAAACTGAGA
Source organism: Leptolyngbya sp. FACHB-541 (assembly GCF_014695875.1). Lineage (NCBI taxonomy): Bacteria > Bacillati > Cyanobacteriota > Cyanophyceae > Leptolyngbyales > Leptolyngbyaceae > Leptolyngbya > Leptolyngbya sp. FACHB-541. Next base: position 82,393 of record NZ_JACJPC010000128.1, read on the forward strand.
GCAGTGAGCGATTTTTCACCCCCGGACATGGAAGCTAAACGACGAACTGGCTTACCTTTAGGGTGGGCAACCAGGTTCAACCCACTGGCAAATGGGTCTTGAGGATCGTCAAGTTGAAGGTAGCCGTCGCCGTCAGAAAGTTCGGCAAAAATTGCCTGAAAGTTTTGGTTAACTGCATCAAAGGCTTCTTTGAAAGCGCGTTGGCGCAGCGTAGTGAAGTTTTCGATTCGCAGGAGTAATTCGGTTCTTTCTTCTTCTAAGGTGGACAATTTTTGGCTGAGTTCGTCGAGACGGGCTTGGGTGCGCTCGTGTTCTTCGAGGGCCAGCATGTTGACGGGTTCCATTGCCTGGAGGCGTTTTTGCAGCGATCGCAACCCCTGCTGCAATTCTTCCAAGCCCAACTCTTCGGGCACTTCTGGTAGGGGATCGGGCAATTCTGCCTGCTGTGTTTCTAGCTGACCCTGGAGCGTGACCAATTCCTCGCGTCGGGCTTGCTGGGTTTCCTGGAGCTTTCGCAGTTCCCATTCTCGCTGCTGCTGAAGGGTTTGGCGATCGCGCAGTTGACGTTCGACGCGATCGCGCTCTTGCTTTTCGGCAGAAAGAGTTTGCTCTAGGGCAGCTAGAGCAGCTTGGGTTTGGGCGATTTGCTCCGTCAGGGCAGACGATTGGGTGCTAAGGGCAGACTGCTGGTTAAGTTGGGTCGTTTGCTGAGTGCGATATTCCTGCACCCGCTGCTGGTATTGGCTAATTTTTTCTTGGAGGCGCTGACTCTGGGTTTCCAAATCCTGCAAGCGCTGTTCTGCTGTTCTCAGAGCAAGCTGTTGCTCGTTTAGGTGAGTTTCTTGGGTACGGATGGTGGTTTGAATTTGCTGCCATTCGCTGTGAGTTTGAGATTGCTCCAGGTCAGATAGCACCTGACGCTGCTGCTCCAGGGCTGCTTCCTGGACGGGTAGGTCTTGCTCTAGCGTTTGCAGGCGAGTTTGAGCGGTGGCAAGCTCCTGCGTGTTTTGGGAAAGCTGGGTACGAATCTGGGCTTCCTGGGCGACCAGGCTATTGATTTGCGTCCGAAGCTGCTCGGACTGAAGCTGGAGTTCTCGCTGCTGCTGACGACCGTCTGTAAGTGCCTGCGATCGCTCTTTCACTGTGGTCACTGCTTGGGCGATCGCGTTCTGACAGCGCTTAAGAATTTGCTCGATCACCTGAAGTCGTTCGCGCAGGGCGATCGCCTCTGCGGATTCGCCGGACTGCACGGTGCCAAAACGGAGAGAACCTTGACGGGTCGAGACACTGCCACCCGTCATTGCGCCACTAGTTTCCAGCAGTTCTCCTTCCAGGGTGACGATGCGATATTGCCCTAGATGTCGCCGTGCCTGACTCATGGAGGAAAACACAACCGTATTGCCAAACACATAGGCGAAAATGTCTCGATAGCGATTGTCGCAGTCGATTAGGTTGGCAGCGTAGTCGATGAAGCCCTCTGGGCGATTCCAGGTAGGGATTGCAGAATTTTGTGAGCCGCGAATCTTATTGAGCGGCAGAAAGGTTGCCCGTCCACCTCGCCGTTGCTTTAACAGTTGAATTCCGGCGGCGGCTACGCCGTCATCTTCAACCACCAGACAGCCTAATCGCCCACCTGCCGCAATTTCTAGCGCAAGCTGGTACTGGGGATCGACCCGTCCTAACTGAGCAACCAGACCACAGACACCGGGCAATCCCGCTTGCATCAGAATCTGGGTGGCATTGGTGCCTTGTGCCTCTTGAAGTGCTTGGGTTTGCGCTTCTAACTTGTCAAGCTGCCGCTGCTTGTCGCGCTGCTCTTGCATCAGGCGGCTCTGGGTGTCCTGCTGGGTTTGTAATTCCTCTTCAGCAGCAGTCATCAGCCGTTGCAGGGTTTCCAGGTGAATTTTGGCCAAATTTTGGGATTCTTTTGCCTGGGCGTACTGCTCTTGCTTTGTGGCAATTTCCTGAGCGATCGCCTCCAACCCCTCGGTCTGTTCTTGAATTTTTTGGCGAAGCTGCGTTACCCGTTCTTGCAGCATTGCTTGTTCAGTGCGCTGCGGCTCAATAGTTTTGAGCAGCGTGTCGATCTGGTGGCGCAGGGTGGTTTGCTCTTGCACCCAGGCTTCAGAGGCAGTAGCGATCGCACTAGCAGCTTCACGGCTCTTATCTAATGCCTGTTGTGCTTGATCCCGCCCCTGGATTAGAGCAGCGATCGATCGCGTCTCCACCTCATGCTTTTCATGAGAAAGCTTGTTCAGGGTTTGGACATGTTCCTGAATTTCTCGCTGGGTTCGAGCCAAATTTGCCGACAGGTCACGGCTGGCATTGACCAATTCCTGCTCCTGACGCTGAAGCTGGCGCAGTTCCGCCTCACGGCTTGCCTGAGTGGACTGGAGCACAAGCTGTTCATCTTCGCCGAGTGCTTTAACACGAGCGTTGAGGGAGTCTAATTCTGCGGTGGATTGCTGAATTTCAGTTGCCAGGGTTGCAAGCTGGGTAGTCAGGTCGCTGGAAGTGCGATCGCCTGCCTCAATTTGTCCGGTTAACTGCTGCACCTGCCGCTGCTGACCTCGCCATGCCAGCACCGCTTCCCACTGGGTTTTGGTTTGGAGTTCGGCTTTGAGTCGCTGATATTTTTCGGCTTTGATCCGGTCTTGGGAGAGGCGATCGCGCTGGGCAATCAGTTCTTTCTCGACAATCCGAAACTTTTCCTCACGCTCCTTGACAGCATTTAGCTTTTCCTTTGCCTGACCGATCTTGCGATCAAACGATGCTACACCTGCCAGTTCGTCGATGATCTCCCGCCGTTCACGCGGATTCATCGAAATAATACTGGTTACGTCTCCCTGAAGCACGACGTTATAGCCTTCCGGGTAGATATGGAATTTGTGAAGCTGCTCGTGCAGTTCTGTCAGGGTACAGGGTTGACTGTTGATGAAATAGTTAGACGTATAAGTTCCCTGCTGCGTTACTCGCAGTTTTCGCGTCACGTTCCATTCGCTAAACAACGCCGAACCGGAAACAAACTGCAAGGGTTCTGCGCCGTCCGAATGCCCATTTGAGGTACCGTTGCCGTTTGCTCCGTTTCCATTCCCGATCGCATCTGCACCATCAGCGTCATTCACCGAACCGTTTTTGCGGGCTGAACCATTTTTGGCAGTACTATTCTTGCCGTTGGAGGTGTTCGTGCCATTGACTTGAGCGACTAGCCCCTGGAGATCCTCTTCGTCTAGACCTTCCAGATCTTCTGGCTCAATTGCGAAAGTCACCGTGACGCTGGCTTCTACCGTTGCCCGTCCACGGCTGACCTGATTTTGGTTGACGAGATCGGGCAATCGCTCTGCCCGCATTCCTTTTGAACTGGATAGCCCCAGGCAAAACAGCAGCGCATCTAGAATGTTGGACTTGCCCGACCCATTGGGACCCGAAATCACAGTAAACCCCGGCAGCAAAGGAACCTGCGTCGTGCCGCCAAAGGACTTGAAGTGGGAAAGTTCGACGCGCTTAATAAACACTCGCAGGCAGGGTTAGGAAGTTAAGTACAAATATACTTATCAATTTGAATTATGACCAGCATTCCCAATAGGAAAACACTATAGCAGCCCAAAATGCTTTACGAGTTTGAAGAATAGCGCACATCTTCTGTAGTGGCGTAGCATTCAGGCAAAAATTCTCAATTTAATTTGAGGTTTATCTGCCGAATGCTACACCGCTAAACACGTTTGGGCAACAGATTAAACTTTTCAAATATCATGCGACTTATTGACCTAAATTAGTGAATTCAAAGGTCGAAATGATTTCTTGAAATGCCTGTTCGTATCCTTCGCCGCCCTCAGCATAAGAGATAACGACAATATCTTCACCATTAGGGCTAGAGAATACGATATTTTTGCTGCGATACAGCCCGTCGGAGTCAAAGGCGATCGCCTCCTGCCCTGCTACCGTCACTGTACTGGATTCCCCAATCATCACGAACCGATTGTGACCCTCTGCCCAAGCTTGCAGTGATTGTTCAGGGTTGTTGTACACCGTAATGCTGACGTTGGGAGGATATTCTGTGCCGCCCTCATAGGCTCCTGCTTGAACGTCTGCATAGTCTGCATCTGACCAAATCTCTACCTGCCCACGAAAGTCATATTCCCCTTCAATCTCAGCGCTCTCCAAGGAATTATCTACTGTGAAACCATCAGGGACATTGAAGCTAAAGCCAAGGCGATCGCTTTCATAAACGGTGAAATTGTTGGATTCAGTTTCCGTAGGTGACTCGTTGGATTGGGCGATCGCATCTGCTGGAGTCAGATTGTTTGCAGCTTCAACAGTGGATGAAGGGGGAGCCTGACAGGCGATCGCGACCACAGCCATTAAACATGTCAGGGTACGCGTCAAACCAATCCTCATTCCCCGATTGGCTGAATCACCTTGAACTACTGCCTGCTGTTCATCTAATCCCACACTCATCTCGGACTCCTCGTAACCTTGCTCTCGACTATCGCTTTAAGTAGATTCCGAAGCGATCGCAATATTTCCGCAAACTTTCCCCTCCCTCATCCGCTCACTGATACTCCTACAGATCTTCAAGATCTTCCCTTAACTCCCGTAGGCGATCGCCAAGACGCTCCGCCCGCTTCTTACAAGCAATTATGTCTTCCCACTTAGTGCGGCAAATCTAAAGCGTTGGGTGGAGCAGAGCGGAACCTAACACCTTAAGCTTGTTGTAACACTACATCTAATCCAACTGAGTCAAAGCAAAAGGTACGAGCCATTTTACATAGGAGAGCAGTTGTGGAGAGCATCGCTTTTGTAGGTATTGTAGGCATCGCTATTCTGATAGTTTTGTTTACTTTAGTAGTCTTGATTTGGTTTGGACACCAGTTTGGTTATAAAGTTCTTGATCTATTTAGCCGAGTAAAGAATGAGCGTGGAATTCTCGCAGAGAAGGAATATGTACCTTCTCGTACAAAGATTGTTAACAAAAGGGTTGTTCGTAATCACGAGGGCTTCAATTCAACTATTTACGATATTCCAGATGAAATTCAACTGCCTGAAAAGTGCATTCTGCACATCAAGTTAAATGAAGAAGTTATCGTTGCTCCAGTCAGCAAGAAGCTATATCGCACTCTAGAGCAGGGCGATAGTGTTACTGTCTGGTACTCACAGGGGCGATTTTCTAAAAAGATTTATTTTAAGAAAGTAAGGCGTTTGTAGGAAGTGGAGATCGGATGAGTTAATTGTGTTGAATAGAGGAGAAGTATTGCGATCGCTCACTTCTTCGGACTTCACAATTGTTTTGCAATTAATTTATCTAGGGGAGTAAAATGAAATTGAATATGCGGTTCCAACAGCGAAGATAGGAAGAAATGCGTGGCTTACTTGATTGACATTTGATACTTTTAGAAATTGTAAGTTTAAGCTTATACTTCTACTAATTAAAATTTGACACAGTGAGATTGCCAAATCGTGAACGTGCAGTCATTGAGCCAGAAAAATTGACTGGATATTTGCTAAATACTAACCATTGGCGGGGTGGTGACAAGGCGATATAGACTTTGAACTGTAACGGATGTAGTGCTTTTGCAGGATATCCCTGAAGAAAATTTGCGAGCAGGTGATATTGGCGTAGTTGTTGACCGCCATAATATTGAAGGGATTGAACCAGGTTATAGCCTTGAGTTCTTTGACATGCTAGGCGAAACTATAGCAGTTGTGACTTTAGCAGGAAGTTTGCTTCGCGTTCCGACTCATGCAGATCGACCGACTGTGCGTTCTGAAGCAATATCGGCATAGCTAATGGTAACGGTGAAAGAGCGATCGCCCCATGCCCAAGTAACCTCATCCCTTGCTGCTAAATCGCTGACGTAGGATGAATTCGGCGATCGCCAAATCCGCTGGGGTTGTAATTTTCAGATTGGTTTCTTCGCCTTCTACAATTTGAACAGACAAACCAAAATGTTCAAACAGGGCTGCATCGTCCGTTACCTCTATGCTCTGTCGTTGCCCTTCAGCGTGACAGTGGAGCAATTGTTCAACGGTGAAGCCTTGAGGCGTTTGGGCTGCCCAGAGTTTGCTGCGGTCTAGGGTGCCAGCGATCGCTTTGGTTTCATCGACAACCTTGATGGTGTCTTTCACGGGCACTGCCGCAACCAGTCCTGGATAGGTCAACACGGCTTCAGAGCAGCGATCTAGCAGTTCGGGAGTTGCTAGACAGCGTGCCCCATCATGAATCAGCACATGTTCTGCAACCGCAGGTAGTGCCCGTAAACCGCGATAAACGGACTCTTGTCGAGTTGCTCCGCCTTGAATAAAGCGGACTGACTTCGTCAAAGCTAAATCTGTCACAATTTCTTTGAAGTCCTGCCAGTCCTGGGGCTGTCCAACAATGCCGATCCAATGGATGCTGGGTGCGGCTTTGGCTGCCAGGAGCGTCCAGGCAAGCAGAGGTTTATCCAGGAGTGGCATGAGCAATTTGTTGCGGTTGCTCCCCATCCGCCGACCGACTCCTGCTGCTGGAATTAATAGATACACGATGTCCCTCTATCTAAATCACGAGACTAACTTTCTCACAGTGTGTTCTAATTAGGCATTTCACCGAGTCTATGTTCCCTTAAAATAGGGGTGCGAATATGCGTAACAAAATATTATGCGAATAGTGGCTCTTGTCCCTGGTGGGATTGGTGATCAAATTCTGTTCTTTCCAACTCTGGATGACCTGAAGCGAACCTATCCTGATGCTCAAATCGATGTGGTCGTAGAACCAAGGGCAAAAAGTGCCTACCGGGTGTGCAAGTCGGCGGATGAAATCATCCTATTCGACTTCAAAGACCGCAACAGTCCGGCGGATTGGGCAAACTTGCTGGGCGTAATTCGCGATCGCTACTACGACATTGCGCTCTCCTTGGGGCAGCGATGGGGCGTCGGTTTCCTCCTTTGGTTGACTGGCACCGCTATGCGAGTTGGCTACAAAGGCAATGCAGGGGGGCAGATTTTTCTCACAAACACGGTTCCCCTCAAGTCTGAGCAGTACGCTGCTCACATGTATCATGACCTGCTGCAAGGTCTGGGAATTAATACTCCTTGCCCTGAGTTGTCGATTAGCATTCCCAAGCGGGATCTAGGGTGGGCTGAAGCCGAGCAAAAGCGATTGGGAATTCCGGGTAGCGGCTACGTGCTGATTCATGGCGGTTCTAGTGAACTGGCACAGGCTAAAGGCATTGACAAAATTTATCCGGTCGAGAAATGGAAGCAAATTGTTCAGGATTTTCAGCAGCGACAGCCTGACCTACCGCTTGTAGTAGTGCAGGGACCAGAAGATCAGGAATTTGTTGCAGCATTAACCAAAGCCTGCCCCAATCTAAAAGTCACCACACCTGGAGATGTGGGCAAACTCGCTGCCATCATCGCTGGAGCGAACCTGCTGCTGTGTACAGACAGTGCCCCTATGCACCTGGCAGTGGCACTAAAGGTCTACACTTTGGCGCTCTTTGGACCGACTGATCCTGCTAAGCTGTTGCCTGCAAGCGACAAGTTCGTGGGAATCAAGTCTCCAACGGGAAACATTGCTGATATTGACCCTCAAACTGTGCTGAAACAGGTTTGGGGAGGGTAGCCGCTAATTAGGGAAAGGGGTATGGGTAGAACTGCCGTATTTCTCGACCGCGATGGGGTGCTGAATCTGGAGGCAGGCTATATTCGTTGCGTTGAGGATCTGCACCTAGTTCCTGGAGCGGCGGCGGCAGTGCGGCTGCTCAATGACCGAGGACTATTTTGCTGTCTGGTATCCAATCAGTCTGGCCCAGCACGGGGCTATTATCCTGATAGTCACGTCCAGGCATTGCACCAGCGGCTTTGCAATTTACTGAGAGCTGAAGCAGACGCAAAGCTGAACGCGCTTTACTATTGCCCCTACCTTAGCCCACCGGAAGGCGGAATCAATCCTGAATTTGCCCGCTGGTCAACCTGGCGCAAACCCAACACCGGTATGTTAGTTGCTGCCGCTTGGGAGCACGACCTAGATCTGAGTACCAGCTTTATGGTGGGGGACAAGGCAACTGATATAGATTTGGCGCACAATGCAGGCTGTACTGGAATCTTGGTCCAAACAGGGTATGGCGATCGCGTCCTCAACAACACCTACCAACACGCCACCAAACCCGACTACATCGCCCAAGACCTCCTCGCCGCCGTTACCTGGATTCTACAGCCCTCTTCTAACCCTCAGCCCCCAAGTCCCTAGTCCTTCAGAATCGGATTAAATCAAAAAGATCATCCTCCAACTCATACCCCAACATCTTGATCATGAACTTGATCTTGGTGCGGCTGTTGATTCCTTGCTCTTGCATCCAGTGGGTCAACACAAAAATTTTGTGCATGACAAAAATTTCTAGCGCTTCCGGGTTGTACTGAATTCCTTCTGTGGGGCTGAATTGATGTGGCACCAGCATTGCAGCATAAAGCGCTAATTCTTTCTCCCAATTCAACAAGAATGGTAGCCAGGGATATTGAGCATCTAGCCGCACAAACCAAAGGCGAATCTCCGGAATTTCAGAAAGCTCTCTTGGATCAGTTGGGTCACGGGGATAATCAATTTCAAACTGAAGCTGTTGTTCGTGGTTGGCGATCGCTCCTTCCTCTTGCCATGCCTGAATTACCATCTGAGCAGGCGACAGGTCAAGGCTGTGAATATGGTCAGAATTAAGATGAAGTGTAGTCGTCATGGCGTAGTTCAACAGAGGACATCCTCTGGATACTTTACCTAGAAAAGATTACAGTCGCTCAATTCCTTGACTTCCAATTCCTTGACTTTAGTAGGCATTTATAGCTTATCTAAGTTAAAGTGGTAGTGAGTTTGATTTGAGCTCTAATACATTTTTAGGATTTCTAGTCTTGCTTTAGGGCGATTTGCTTATTCTGCTTGAACTTTTTATTAGTAAACGAACAATAACCTTTGGTGCGTCTAGCTAAATAGAGGCTAAAGTTTCATTCTCACTTGAGATCAGGTGAAGTGGGAACTAATAAACTGGGTGACTAACCTGTTGGATGAGGTTGATGGTACGTGATATGCAAAATGAAGTCGCTACAAGAAAACCCATTAAATCTCTAGAAGATGCGATTGACCGCTGTCAGGCATTAGGAATGCGTCTGAGCAAACAACGTCGCTTTATTTTAGAGTTACTTTGGCAGGCAAAGGAACACCTGTCAGCCCGCGAAATTTACGATCGCCTCAATCAGCAGGGTAAAGCGATCGGTCATACGTCTGTTTATCAAAACCTGGAAGCTTTGTCTGGGCAAAATATTATCGAGTGTATTGAGCGATCGGACGGACGGCTTTATGGCAATGTGAGCGATCCCCACAGCCACATCAACTGCCTCGATACCAATCAAATCATGGACGTTCATGTCCAGCTTCCCGAGGATTTGCTGCGCCAAATTGAGCAGGAAACGGGAGTCCGGATCACCGATTACTGCATTAACTTCTATGGCTACAAAGCGCCTGAAACCGTTTCAGAACCTAGTGTGGTTGGTTAAAGTTCTAAATTTTCTAGTTCCAAATGCTTGAAGGGGGAGTGTAGTCGTTGTCTCACTCCCCCTTCAAGTTTTTTAAATACCTCTGCCCCGTTCATTTGCCAAACCCCGTCTGAATTTGAATTGTATTTGAATTCAATTGAAATACAAAAGCGATTCGTTTCTGGTACGATATGCGAGACTTCCACTTGCTCCAGTGAGTGAAGTGCGATCGCCCATTCCCTTGAGACGATGCAGGTATCTCGGTTCAACTCTTACTCACAGCAGCCTCAAACCGTTGCTATTGTTGCCGCGAGACTCGGTGGCGCTCTGGTAGCAATTCTTTAGGGGGGTGATGGGTTTCGATAAATTGCTTCAGGTGTGGCTGGTCTGGCTCAAGACCAAGCTGTTCTGCTTGCTCGGTCAAATCTTCTGGCGATAGGTTTTCCTGAGTGGCTTTGGCAATTAGGGCGATCGCCCCTGCCCTTGCTCCCGCCCCACAGTGAATCAAAACGGGCTTTGGCAAACCTTCCAGTGCCTCTAACGCTTCTGAAACCTGACCGTTGCTGAGATTGGAATTGCTCAATGGAACGTTGCTGTACGCCAACCCTGCTGCCTCAGCCTGCTGCTGCTCGTCGCTCAAAACGCCTGCCTCATCAGGCGATCGCAAATTTAACACTGATTTGAACCCTTCTGCTGCTGCCTGCTGAAGCTGTTCAGGAGTCACCTGCCCCGCAATGCTCAACTCGTCACTTACTCGCTTTGGTTCGCCCATTGTTCCTCTACCGCTCTCTCAAAAAGTTTCCTGGTGCCATTCCCAACTCAAATCGAGAAATCAGTCAACGGATTGTGCAAACTCCTGCCAATCTACAAATCCCGGTAGGCTGTGTTGGATTCAGCAGAGGAGAATCACAATCCGTTCACTGAGAAGAGTTAGGAGCTGCACGGGCAAGGTATGAACCTGTACCTTTAATCAAAAATTTACGATATACCGACGTATTTACCGTAGATTATTTGATTGATTAGAAGCTTCCCACAGGACTGCTCAAAAAGCAAGATCGGTCATGAAAATTTTGGTCTACTTCAAGTCGTAGGCTGGAACGCTTGCTGAGAAAAGAATACGGAAGAAGCTTGCTTTCTCAAGTTAACTGTGCAATATTCCTCCTTAATCTGATTAAATACAGTAATGCGATCGACTTACCGTATTTTGCATGAGGATGAATGGTCTTCCAGCCAGTCGCTTTAGGGCGATCGCACTTGTAGAAAGAGGGTTATGAGCAATTCAGGAATTTCGGTTTTCACAGGACTAAGGCACATTTTTCGGCAAGTTTGGCGGCACCGAATGGTGTCACTGCTGTTTGTGCTGGGGCTGGGTTTGAGCCTGGTGGTTGCGTCCTGTAGCCCAGCGACCGTTGCTGGTGACTCAGCAGCTCCTCCGTCTGCACCTGCCGAGAGCCGAGTGGTGAGAATTGGGCACCAAAAGTTTGACCCCTTCACGCTGGTCAAAGCCAGGGGTGGATTAGAGAAACGCTTGCAGGAATTGAACGCGTCCGTTGAATGGACGGAGTTTCAGGCTGGGCCGCCGATGCTAGAAGCGCTCAACGTCGGCAGCATTGATGTGGCTCGGACGGGTGATGCGCCGCCCGTATTTGCTCAAGCGGCAGATGCGCCTCTGGTTTACGTGGGCGGCAGTACCCCCAAAGATCGTAGTTCTGCCCTGTTAGTGCCTGCGGATTCGCCGGTGCAGTCTGTCGAAGATTTGCGCGGCAAGAGGATTGCCTACACCCGAGGTTCGAGCGCAAACTATCTGCTGGCAGTCATTTTGGAAGAGAACGGGCTGCCATGGAGCGATGTGGAGGCGATCAACCTGGCTCCGGCAGATGCGCGGGCTGCTTTTGAGCAGAAGAGCATTGACGGCTGGGTGATTTGGGACCCTTTCTATGCAGCAGCCCAAGAGCAGGTTGACGCACGGGTGATTCGGGATAGTGAAGGGTTGGCGGCAAATCGAGATTTTTACTTAGCTACGAATTCTTTTGCGGCTGAGAATGCTGATGTAATTGAGGCGATCACCGCTGAAACCCAGTCTGTAGCGGAGTGGGCAGAGGCAAACCCCGATGAAGTGGTCGGCATCTTGTCCCCCATTCTGGGCATCGAAGCGCCCATTCTGGATGTGGTCAACGCCAGACGCAACTACAGCTTTGAGCCAATTAACGACGACATGGTCGCAGAACAACAGAAAATTGCCGACACCTTTTTTGAACTGGGGCTGATTCCCAAGCAGGTCAAGGTGCAGGACGTGATTTGGCAGAAACCTCCTGCTTGAATTGTTGCGCGGCTCAGGCACGCAACAATTCAAGCTCCTAAACAGCGCAAGGGATAAAGCACGAGGAATAAGGAAATGACAGGGTTAGGGCGTTCGATGGGTGGATTTCGTTGGATTGAGTCGGTTTTGAGTTTTTGGGGAAGGCGATCGCAGCGCCTTTTCTCCATCTTGTTTGCTTTGGGATTAGGACTGAGCCTGAGTTTGGCAGCTTGCAGCCCTAGCGAAGCTCCTAGCGGGTCAGCTAGTTCTGGTACATCCCCAGCAACTCAAACCATCAATATTGGCTACCAGAAATTTGGCACACTCAACATTCTCAAAGCCAGAGGTGGGTTAGAAGAACGGCTGCAACCGCTTGGCTTTGCGGTGCAGTGGACTGAGTTTCCGGCAGGGCCACAGCTTTTGGAGGCGCTGAATGTCGGCAGCATTGTATTTGGTCACACTGGGGAAGCTCCACCGATTTTTGCTCAGGCTGCGGGTGCGCCCCTAGTCTACATTAGCAATGAACCTGCTAGCCCCGCTAGTGAAGCGATTTTGATTCCAAAGGACTCCCAGATTCAGTCGGTGGCTGATCTGCGCGGTAAGCGGGTGGTGTTGAATAAGGGATCTAACGTTCACTATCTGCTGGTCAAGGCGATCGAGGATGCAGGCTTGCAGTTGAGCGACATTGAGGTTGTGTTTTTACCGCCTGCTGATGCCAGAGCGGCATTCGAGCAGGGCAGCGTGGATGCCTGGGTAATTTGGGACCCTTTCTTTGCAGCCGCTGAAGATGCGATCGGAGCAAAGGTGCTGCGAGATGGCGAAGGGTTAGTTGCCAATCGAGAGTTTTACCTGGGATCGCGTGACTTTGCTTCCCAAAATCCAGAGGTGGTCGAGGCGTTGTTGACTGAGATTCAAGCAGTCGATCAGTGGTCAGTTGAAAATCCAACCGAATTGGCAGAACTGCTTTCGCCTGAATTGGGCATTGAAGTGCCAACGCTTGAAAAAGTGGTGCAGCGGCGCAAATACGGTGCAGAACCTATCACGGACGAGGTGATCGCAGACCAGCAGGAAATTGCCGACACCTTCCACGAACTGGGCTTGATCCCCGAAAAGATCAACGTTCAAGACGCGAAGTTATAGAAGGAGCATGGACGCAATGGATGTACTTTGGTTTATTCCCACTCATGGTGAAGGGCGCTATTTGGGCACCTCAGTCGGCGGTAGAGCGATCACGCCGGAATACTTGCAGCAACTTGCCGGGGCGATCGATCAATTAGGGTTTGTTGGGGCGCTATTGCCAACAGGTCGTTCCTGTGAGGATGCCTGGATTACGGCGGCATCGCTAATTCCGGTGACAAAGCGGATGAAGTTCTTAGTGGCGATTCGTCCTGGACTTTCTTCTCCTGGAATGGCGGCGCGAATGGCGGCAACGTTTGACCGGATGTCAGGCGGGCGGCTAATGGTGAATGTGGTGACGGGCGGCGACCCGGTAGAGTTGGCGGGGGATGGACTGCACCTGAGCCATAGCGATCGCTATCAGCTAACCGACGAATTTCTCTCCGTCTGGCGCGAGGTCATGGGCGGTGAAGCAGTGGACTTCAAAGGACAGTACCTCGATATTAAAGGCGGCAAGCTGATGTTTCCGCCGGTGCAGTCTCCTTATCCGCCGCTCTACTTTGGCGGATCATCGCCTGCGGCAAAGCAAGTCGCGGCTAAGCACGTCGATTTGTATCTAACCTGGGGTGAACCTCCGGCTCAAGTGGCAGAAAAAATTGCCGAAGTCCGACAGCTTGCCGCAGAGCAAGGTAGAACGATTCGGTTTGGCATTCGCCTGCATGTGATTGTGCGCGAAACCACCTCCGAAGCCTGGGACGCTGCGAATGATTTGATCAAGCATTTGGATGACAGCACGATCGCCGCTGCTCAAGCTGCGTTAGATCGGTCCGACTCAGAAGGACAGCGGCGCATGATGCAGCTTCATAACGGTAGCCGTGATGCGCTGGAGATTAGTCCCAACCTTTGGGCCGGAGTTGGTCTGGTGCGCGGTGGAGCCGGAACTGCACTGGTAGGCGATGCCGACACGGTTGCAGCCCGGATGCAGGAATATACCGACCTGGGCATCGACACGTTTATCTTCTCTGGTTATCCTCATTTGGAAGAAGCTTACCGGGTCGCAGAACTGCTGTTCCCGAAATTGCCGATCGCCCAAACACCACCGTCGCTCGCTCCCAGCCGCTATCTCAGCCCGATCGGGGAAATCATGGCAAACGACCGACTTCCTACTGCCGCCAGTTAGTTAACGCACTTCGTTGGAGTATTACAGATGTCTGTTTTAGCGATCGCCGGAAGCCCTTCTCACCCCTCTCGCACCTATTCCGTGCTGGAGTACGCCAAGCAACACTTGGAAGCAGAAAGGGTATCCACCACTTTATTTTCGGTGCGGGATTTACCCGCCGAAGCGCTGCTGTTTGCCCAGTTTGACAACCCTGCTGTGAAGGAGGCGATCGCCCTGGTTGAGCAAGCTAGCGCCATCATTATTTCCACTCCCGTTTATAAAGCTGCATACACGGGCGTTTTAAAAGCATTCCTGGATCTGCTGCCGCAAAATGCACTGGTGGGTAAGCCGATTTTGCCGATCGCCACAGGTGGCACGATCGCCCATTTACTGTCGATTGACTACGCCCTTAAACCCGTCCTCTCTACCCTGGGGGCACGACACATTTTTGCGGGCGTTTACATCGTCGATAGCCAAATCCAGCGACTGCCCGACGGTGGATTTCAGTTTGCTGAAGAGGTTGAACAGCGACTCCAGATTTCTCTGAATGAACTGATTGCAAGCTTGCAACCCACTCAAGCGCTCGTAAGCAGCGCCAGCTAATTCAGGGAAATCTGGTTTTCTTATAAATCCGTAGGTTGGGTGGAGCAGAGCGAAACCCAACGCAATCTCCGCTCCTGTTGGGTTCCGCTTTGCTTCACCCAACCTACCAAGATAAGAAGGCGAGTTAGATATGCAGTTAACACATCAAAAATCATGGTCATCCTGGACACGGTGGCTGTCCTGGGAACAGATTGCTCCCTGGCTGGTGCCCTTCGGACTGATCGTAGTCTGGCAAATTTTGGCACAAGCAGGCATAATTACCACCCGCATTCTGCCTGCCCCCACTCAGATCGTAGAAGCGGCCATTCGCCTGCTGCAAAGCGGTGAACTCGTTCGCAATGTGGGTATTAGCCTGTGGCGAGCCATGATCGGCTTCATCATCGGTGGCGGAATTGGCTTGGCCTTAGGCGTGCTGAATGGTATCAATGTCACCGCTGAACGGTTGCTCGATAGCTCGCTTCAGATGATCCGCAACATTCCCCACCTGGCGATGATTCCGCTGGTGATTCTGTGGTTTGGCATTGGCGATCAGGCGCGAATTTTTTTGGTTGTCTTGGGTGTGTTCTTCCCGATTTATATCAACACTTTCCACGGCATTCGCTCCATCGACCCCAACCTGATTGAAATGGGGAGAGTTTATGGACTGAGCCGCCGCAAACTGTTTTGGCAAATCATTCTGCCCGGAGCTTTGCCCAACGTACTGGTCGGATTGCGCTATGCACTGGGTCTGATGTGGCTAACGCTGATCGTGGCAGAAACGATCGCCGCTAATTCTGGCATCGGCTACATGGCAATGAACGCGAGAGAGTTCATGCAAACCGATGTCGTGGTGCTGAGCATTTTACTGTATGCACTGTTGGGCAAATTGGCAGACGTTGCCGTACGGATTTTGGAGCGCTGGTGGCTGCCCTGGCACCCCAGTCAGCACGGATAAACCAATCAAAAAAGCTATTAAATCAGAGGAATTTATGAGCAGGAAGACAACTACAGTGGCTCATGCCGCTGGCACTCAATTAAGCATTCGGAATCTGAGCAAGTCTTTTGGCACGGCTCAGGTGTTGCGCGATATTGACCTGGAAGTTGCGCCAGGGGAATTTGTGGCAATTGTTGGGCGGAGTGGCTGCGGCAAAAGCACTTTGTTGAGGCTGCTGGCAGGACTGGAAACGCCAACCCAGGGAGAAGTTCTGCTGGATGGACACCCGCTTAGAGGCTTTAACTCCGATGCCAGAGTTATGTTTCAAGATTCACGACTGCTTCCTTGGCGGCGCGTGTTAGACAATGTGGCACTGGGGCTAAAGCGCAACGGCAAAGAACATGGACTGTGGGCACTTCAACAGGTAGGGCTGGCATCGCGATCGCAAGATTGGACAACGGCTCTATCCGGCGGACAGCGGCAACGAGTCGCGTTGGCCCGAGCGCTGGTGACTCAACCCCGGTTATTGCTGCTCGACGAACCGATGAGCGCTCTGGATGCCCTAACCCGAATCGAGATGCAACAGTTGATCGAAAGGCTGTGGCAAGAGCAAAATTTCACCGCCGTTCTAGTTACACACGATGTTGAAGAAGCAGTGTATCTGGCAGATCGAGTGATTGTGATTGAGAACGGTTCAATACTGGTAAACCAGGAAATTTCCCTACCCCGCCCCCGCAATGCTGGCAGCGCTGCCTTTGCTGAACTGAAGACAAAGGTACTGGAGCGAATTTTGGGCAACCGGGGACGAACAAACAGAGAAGCGGCGATCGCCTCCTAACCCTTCAAACAACGGAGGAAGTTTTATGAGAAATCACAACCTACTCATTCTTACCCTCTTTTGCATCATCAGTTTTTCTGTGGTGTTAGCGCTTTCTTTTGTGCCACGTCCTTCCAGAGCAGCCTCTTTTGAAGCGCTCCGATCGCGCAGTGAGACGCAATTGACCATTCCCATAACCAGTGGCAGCCCATCGCAATCCCTCTTGATTTATCAGTAGCAAAGACCGGGTATATCGCTTTGCTACTTTTCTCTTTTGCTGAATGTTCAAAGCTGAGTGTTTGTAGGAATTGAACCATGACGACGGCGATCGCGACTGAAAAAATCTACGAGCTAGAAGGGCAAATTCTAGAAGCCTGTTCATGCAAAGCGCCCTGTCCCTGCTGGATTGGGGATGACCCGGATGGTGGATACTGTGACAGCTTTGTCGCCTATCACATTGATCAGGGCAAGATTCAGGGCGTGGATGTGTCGGGACTCACTCTGGTGAAAATTGTCTACATTCCCGGCAATGTGCTGGCAGGGGGTTGGAAAGCAGTCGTTTACATCGACAGCAACAGCACACCAGAACAGCAGCAGCTTTTAGAAAAAGTGTTTAACGGGGAATTGGGTGGGGCGATCGCCGACGTAGCCAACCTGGTGTCCGACGTGCTAGATGTCCGCGTTGCTCCGATCGAATACAACATTGAGAACGGACGCGGCACGATCAAAATTGGCGATGTCCTGGTGAGTGAAATGGAGCCATATCGCGGTCCAGACGGTAGCCCCACCAAAATGATCGACAGCATCTTTAGCACAATCCCCGGTTCTCCTGCCTACATTGCGAAAGCTTCGGTTCATCGGGTTGATTTGCCGGAATTTAACCTGATCTGGGACTACACCGGACGCAAC
Organism: Leptolyngbya sp. FACHB-541; assembly: GCF_014695875.1. NCBI lineage: Bacteria > Bacillati > Cyanobacteriota > Cyanophyceae > Leptolyngbyales > Leptolyngbyaceae > Leptolyngbya > Leptolyngbya sp. FACHB-541. Next base: position 99,710 of record NZ_JACJPC010000128.1, read on the forward strand.
GCCATTCAAGGTCTGTTTCGCTTTGAGCATAGCTAACTGTGAGCAACACATCCACCCAATCTCGCCCTTTGCTCCAGTCTGTACTGACGCTCAACCCCGGGATCACCTTGGTTTGGGCAATGGTGTTGGTGTCCTGGAGTCTCATCATCCTGGCAGCGCTAACGGGAAACGAGCATTTGTTTCATCCAACGATGGCGACCACACAGCCCACCGTGCAAAAGCTGCTGGTGTTTTTGCTGGCGTGGCTGGTGATGACGATCGCCATGATGCTACCTACCAGCTTGCCCCTGATCACCCTATTCATGCAGGTGAGCCAAAAGCAATCCCAGCCGCGATCGCTCCTCGCCGTCTTTCTGTCTGCCTACGCCGCCATCTGGATTGGCTTTGCCATCGTTCTTTTAATTGGCGACTGGGCAATTCACCATTGGCTCGATCGCTGGCACTGGCTACATCAGCATCCTGGAGCGATCGCTGGAAGTACTCTACTGATCGCAGGCGCATTTCAGTTCAGCAGTCTTAAAGAACAGTGCATGAGCGTTTGTCGCCATCCTATGAGTTTCCTCACTCATCACTATCAGCGCGGACTCAAAGCTGCCTGGAATTTAGGTTTGCGTCACGGGCTGTACTGTCTTGGCTGCTGTTGGGCACTCATGTTGGTGATGTTTGGTGTCGGTGTCGCTCATCTCACCTGGATGGTAGCGCTCACCGGCATCATGCTGTTTGAGAAAACAACCCGCTGGGGAAAGGCGATCGCCCCCTTTGTTGGTATTGCGCTGCTGGCATCCGCTTTGCTGGCGCTAGTGCTGCCCTCCGGCTTATCTATTCCCTTGCACTAATCGCATCCAAACCCTCCCAATGTCAGAAGCCAATTCCCAACCCGCTAAAGCTCAATCGGAAGATACTTCAACAGATGTTGACCGACTGATTCAGCTTTATCAAGAGATGCCGCCAGAACTCCAGCGAACATTTCTTGATTTACATCAAAATCTTGCTGCCTCACCTCCAAAAGAGTCCCCAGCACCGATCTCAGATCAGCGAGTGCGAGACCACTTAGCCAATGAGCGCACCTATCTTGCCTGGATGCGAACGGCGATCGCCCTGATGGGCTTTGGGGTCGTCATCGCCCGCCTGCGGAATCTGCTAACACCCGATATTCAAGGTACAGGTCAGGGCTGGAAGCTGGGCTTAGTCTTTGCCATCGTCGGACTGCTCACCGTCCTGCTTTCAACCCGCCACTACTTCGCCGTTCTGGATGCCATCAACCACAGCACCTATCGCCCCTTCAGCCGCTGGGTCATCATCTTTAGCTTGGTCGTGATCACGATGGGTGCCGGAGTTCTCTACGTCCTATTTACGATTCCCGTTGGTGGAAGCACATCTCTGATCGACTAACCCAATTTTAGAACTATAAAATTTATGGAACTGTCCGCCAAAGTTGAGTACGCTCTAATCGCACTTCTAGAGATGGCTAGCCATCCAGAGCCAGGAGAACCGCTGCAGATCAAGCACATTGCTGCCAAACAATCGATTCCCGATCGCTATTTAGAACAGGTATTTGCCGCACTCCGTCATGCTGGAATCGTTCGCAGTCAGCGAGGCAATAAAGGTGGCTACCTGTTAGCGCGTGAACCCTGGCAAATTACGCTGCTAGAAATCTTTAACTGCCTGGAAGATAACAGCCGCTCTGCTCAGGGGAAAACGGTTAATTGCGATCGCGTGATTGTTCGCAATGTGTGGAAAGAAGCTGAACAAAGCGCCAGAGCCGTTCTACAACGCCATACGCTGCGAGATCTGTGCCAACAGCGAGAAATTCGCCAGCGGCTCAGCGGCATGTATTACATCTAAATCAAATGTCTGAGAAACCAAATGTTTAAGCGGACAGGCAAACTTGACCCGAACATGTAAGCTCGGTCTAAATTTCGTAATGCCAGAAGGGTTCACCCTCTTGAGTAATCGTAATTCGGCGTTGCTGCCGTTGAATTAGCCCTCGCCGTTCAAAGCTGCTGAGCAAACGAGTTACCGTTACGCGAGTTGAGCCAATCAGTTCAGAAAGCTCCTGGTGCGTCAGGCGTAACTCAATCCGCCGACCAAATTTGCTTTCCTGCCCAAACCGCTGCGCCAGCCAATTCAACACGCGCAGCAAGGAAGCCTCAACCTGCGGGCAATGCAAAATTTCGAGCAACTCTTCAGAATGACGGATATGTCGGATCAGAGCATCTGTGACCCGGTGCCATTCCTCACGAGGCAACAGCGTTGCCGTCACTTCAGTAAGGCACTCTGCCTTATGCGGATTGGCATTCGACAGCGGCCGACCTAACACATCCCCTGCACTCCAAAGCCCCAGCGTCACCATAGAACCATCTTCCATCCAGGTCGTCGTTCGCACGACCCCACTCTGAATTTGCCAAAGCTGGTCAGAAGGTAATGGCAGTTGGGCACGACGACCAAAAACAGAATAAGTCGGCTCAATAGACAAGCTAGGACTAAGCATGGTGAGAGTCATGGGCAAAACTTCCAGGATGAGGCGGCTGATAAATCGGTGTTGGTCGCTTGATGACTGATGATAAACCAGATTGAAATAAAAGTACAGTTCATCGACTGACTAACCGTAGATTCATCTTGCTATAACAATAATTCAGTAAGCCCTGCCGCCTAAAGTTGCAGCGATACAAAAACCTACCGACTCAAGCCAGAAAACTTTTAGTAGGCGAAGTCTACACAGACGAACTTTGCTACTGGAGCCGGGGTTTTAGCCGCCAGACTCCTTATGAACTTCTAATCTTAAAAGGGCGAACGACGGGACTCGAACCCGCGAGTGGTGGAACCACAATCCACTGCCTTAACCACTTGGCTACGCTCGCCACACTGCGTATTGCATTGCCTATTGTAGCACTGCGATCGCCCCTGATTCAAACACTTAGATACTTAACTGGAACACAATCCCTATATTTACTTGTCATTTAATCCAGAGAACGCTTAGGCTTAGCGAGAGAATCAGAGTTTGATCCCATGAAAGGTATAACAATCGGGGCTTCTATAGTTGGGTTGGCGCTAGTCGGGGTAGGAGTCGCGATGGCAGTGACCAATCCTGGGCAAGTTGCCTATGATGACTACGCAACCGCTCAGTTGACTGAATATCTAGAAGAGAACGCCTGCAGCAAAGCACCCAGCTTCCTGGAAAACCTGCTTCAAGCTCAGTGTGCTGAACTGCTGGAAGACAATCAGGACGAAATTAAGCAACTCATTTCTGAGAGTACAGAGCGTCAAAACTTCTTAATTCTGAGTATCTATAAGACTAATTTGTCTGTAAGTAGCCTGCTTCCTACCTACGAGTTTGAGACCGTTGGCGTATTTCGAGACTTTTACACCTATAAAGCGAGACAGCGATAGAAAAAGGATGAGAGTAGTGTAGTAGCACGTCAAATCCAGCGAAGGTTGAGCAGGCAACCAGGATATTGGTAAAAACCAGAAGAAATTTGGGATGCAAAACTTCAGTTTTGCATCCCAAATTTCTTCTGCATTCGTAAGCAAAATACCCCAAACAGGTGAGCCATTCATTGCCTATTTGAGATTGTTATAGAACCCTGCCAAGTAGCAATTCAGCAAGGCTTTAAAGATGAAGATTTTGTTGCGAATCGAGCGCTCTACAGACTCTTCTGTATATTGTTTCAGACAGACATTCTCGTGTCTTGCACCCATCTTTTTGCTACTTTGTTTGCCTGGGAATCTGTTATGAGCAACTATATCTTAAAAGTTACAGCCGCAACTCCACTCAAGCTCAAAGCTGAACCTGCTATCAACTTGCCTGACACTTTCAAATATCAGCTTGAAGAGGGGACTCAGTTGCCTGTTGCAAGCTGCGGCAAATATCAAGAAATTCATTATCGAGTTGCTTTTGGTCAAGATGAGCAAGGCAACCAAGTTGCTTTTCCGGGTCCAGAAGGTACCCTGCGCAACACCTGGCTAATTTTTGTGGGGCACTGTCAGTTACTTAATGCAGACGGCACCCCTGTTCGCTTTCCTCAAGATCAAGGCGTTTTGAAGTTAGAAACTTTTGTGGGAAAGAGTGACAAGCTGTTAATGAATGCGATTACGGCCGAAAAGCTGTTATCCGCTCAAATTCAGGAACGGCTGATTTCTCTTGCGCTACTTGATCCGCCAGCCGATGGCAAGTTTGGTCCGATATCCATTGCCGCTCTCAAAAACTTTCAGGCACGGGTAGGGCTTGAGCAACAAGATTTTTTAGATGGGACAACCGCAGAAAAGCTGCTCAGAGCCAAACCAGTCAGCAACTCTCAGGTCAACAATTTTCAGATTAGCAATAGTTTGGCCAGTCGAGTTATTCAGTATATGCAAAGGAAGAATTACAAAATCTTTCATGGCAACCAGCGTTACAACATTGTCTACATTGAGGGAATGGATTTGGACGGTACCCTCAATAATGACAAACCCAATGCCTTTAATGATTTACGGCTGGTCATCGAAATTGTAAATGGAGTTCCAAAGCTGGTCGGTAAATGGGAGGCAACGACAGAACCCGGCAAGAAATATACGCTTAAACCGATGAGCGTCAGAGGCGCAGCCCGAATCAAGTTTGGGCAGTACAAAGCCTGGCAGATGGGGTTTCACAGAAGAGACAAGCGACATCCTGCTCTGGTTCAAGCGGGAAAAATTCCAGTTCACCGAGATTTGAACAAGGATTATTCACGGGCGGGAGACTTAGTTGAGATTGGTCTGTTTGGCGTTAATCAGCATCATGGCTACAGTGCGTCTCGCAATGATGTAGGGGGACATAGTGCGGGTTGCCTCGTGGGACGCTCTATAGAAGAACACAATCAGTTCATAAAACTGATCAAGCGAGACCAACGCTATTTGGCAAATCGAGCCTATATGTTTGAGACAACCATCATTCCCGGAGATGAACTGGTTAAGCATTTTCCCCCAGGCTGAGTCCTATTAGGACAAGATGATTTTTTGAATGGATCTGTAAAAGCTCTAAGCGCTGCAAGAATATTCTCAGCAAGATGGGGCGATCGCCAGTGATTTCAAAGCCATATCCAAAAATTCTGCTTCGGAGTGTCATTCTCCTAGTCTGCTGTCTGGGGCTACTGTTGAGCAGTTGTGCCGTGCCTGCTGGCGCAACCACCAGTGATGGTGTGTATCACTATCGCACGGTTCACAATGGTGACGGCATTGGCAAATTTTACATGGGCAGACACATTGCTCAAGTGATGGGGCATCGGGGCGCAGCCTGGCTAGAGCGTCCTAGCCGCGAATGGGAAGAGCGTCCGGCTCAGCTAGTGGATCAGCTTGACTTGCAGCCAACCGATGTCGTTGCTGATATTGGAGCGGGAACGGGGTTTTTTAGCTTTCGGCTTAGCCCACTGGTGCCACAGGGAAAGGTGCTAGCAGTAGACATTCAGCCCGAAATGCTGGATATTATTGCTTTCCTCAAACAAGAAGATCAGATTGACAACGTGGAGCCTGTTTTAGGCAGTGCAACAGACCCAAACTTACCTGCTGAGGGGGTAGATCTGGTGATGATGGTTGATGCCTACCATGAGTTTGAGTATCCTCGCGAAATGATGGAGGCGATTGTGCGATCGCTAAAACCCGATGGACGAGTAGTTTTAGCAGAATATCGGGGTGAAAATCCATTGATTCCGATCAAGGGGCTGCACAAAATGACTCAACGGCAGGTACGCAAGGAAATGCAGGCAGTAGGGCTGGTCTGGCAACAAACAAAAGATGTTTTACCTCAGCAGCATTTGATGTTTTTTGGAAAGTCCCAAAGCTAAAGGATGAGAGATATGTATCAGTTCTGAAGTTGCCAGGGATAGACTGCATTACAATGCCAGAGTAAAGCCGAAGGAACTCAACCAAGCTCCCTGCTCAGAAGCCGTTTAATTGTTTAGAAGCCCAGCGTTTCGCCAATTCTGTTAAAGGTGTCGTGTATGTTGGAATCTGATGGTCAATCCGAGCGATCGCGCCGTCGGCGCATACCTCCTCAACAGATGAATCAGCCGTCTCAGCTGATTCCTTTGCGTCGCTCAGAGCAGGGACAAGGGAATTCAGGAGATGCTGCCAAGGGTGGATTGCGTCCTGTGCGCCCTGTACTCGCACGGCCAGAGCGTCTGACCCGAACTCAGCGTTCAGCGCGCCATGCTTTCAATCCCAACACTTCACCGCCAACAGATACTCGATTTAATGTTCGCCATTTACTGTTTGGCAATACGTCTCGTTTGCCTGCGGCTAATGCCAGAAAAGAGCTACCGCCTCGGCTCCAGTCACGTATCCCTGATGGACGCTTGACCGATCAGCCTGTTAAGCCCTCACTGGCTTTTCAACCCACACCGCGAGTATCCCGTGCGGCTGTGCGGCTAGAACCGGTGCGGCGTACCCCTCCAACAATTGGACGGCATCGAGCACTGGTTCGTCCGGTGCGTCCAGACAGCCGTCTTGCTCGTAGGGAAGCAACTCCTCTGAAGGTAGGGCGGGTGCGATCGCGCCGACAGCGTAACCTTTCCCTCTCAGCTCAAATGGAGCGTCGGATTGAGCGTCGTCCTGCCCGTCCTGCATCGCCGCTGGTATATATCGTGCGGCTGCTGATTGTAGGAGTTGGGTTTGGGGCGATCGCTGGAACATTTCTGGCAATTTGGAGTCCTACAGCCCAGCAGACAGCCAGCAATCCTCAAACTACGGCTGGGCTAGGGCTACCCTCCCAAATGGAACAAACGGCTGCAACTTCCCTCAGCCGAGATGCAACACCCACCAGCCTGGAGGCTTCCCCGACAGCCCTTACCCCTGCTCAAGAAATGACTGCCTTGGGCAACACGTTAAAAACGCTTGCTGCCCGTCAACCAGAGTTGAATCCGGGAGTATTCCTGTTTGACCTGGATACTCGTGCCTATCTTGACCTGAATGGCACAATGACAATGCCCTCTGCCAGCATCATCAAAGTGCCCGTTTTGGTGGCATTACTTCAGGAAGTAGATGCTGGAAACATTCGTCTAGATGAGATGCTTACGCTGGAAGCCTCTGATATTGCGGAAGGCTCAGGCGATATGCAGTATCAGCCACCTGGCACTCAATACAGTGTGCTGGAAACGGCCACCAAGATGATTATCATCAGCGATAATTCGGCGACCAACATGCTAATCAATCGGCTGGGAGGAATTTCCTCGCTGAATCAGCGATTTCAGGGATGGGGGCTAACCGCAACTGCCATTCGCAATCCTCTACCCGATTTAGATGGAGAGAACACCACCAGTCCTGAAGATATGGCGAAGCTGCTAGCTGCCGTCACTCAGGGAGATTTGCTGTCGCTGCGATCGCGCGATCGCTTGCTTGAAATCATGCGCCGCACCGAAACCAATACGCTGCTTCCTCAGGGATTAGGTACAGGAGCCATCATTGCCCACAAGACCGGTGATATTAGATCGCTGGTCGGTGATGTTGGCGTCATCGACATGCCTAACGGCAGACGCTACATTGCCGCAGTCATGGTGCGCCGTCCCACCAATGACGAACGAGCCCAAGAGCTTATTCGGGAAGTCTCGCGCGCCACTTACGAATATCTGAATCAAGCATCTGCCAGTGCAAATGAGGCAAGAGGGCAGTAGGCTTACACAGTTTTGCCAGCAGTTGCACCGTAATCCATCTATAGAGTAGCGGTAGCGGTAGATACTGTGCATGTAGGTTGAAGTCAAGCAGGTTGAGGAGTTATGTCAGTTTGGGGTCAAAGGGCTTCTGCGAATGCAAGACCCCGAAGACCCAACGAATGACCTTGTGC
>NZ_JACJPC010000129.1:0-35233 GCF_014695875.1 Leptolyngbya sp. FACHB-541
CGCGAAGCGGGGTGTCCCTCCATCGGTAGCTTGTTTTTGTAGAAACGGTATAACCAGCGCTAAAGTTCGTCTATTAGATTTTCGATTCGCTCAGCCAGGAGGGGATGGTTGATTTGTTCAATCAGTCTTTGAGCCTGGAAATAAAATAGTCTTGCTCGCCCTTTTTGGTTGAGATTAGCGTAGGTTGAGCCAACGTTGAGCAAGGTGTTAATCCGTCCAGGGCGATCGCCCAGCTTCCGCTGAATCTGCAAAGCAGCGCTATAAAACTCTAGTGCTTGCTGAGGTTGGTTCAACACGCCGCAGGTGCAGCCCATGTTGTCAAGGGTGTTTGCCTGTCCGAGACAGTCGCCCAACTCTTTTTGCGTTAGAAGTACCTGGTGATAGAGCAGCAATGCCTGATTCGGCTGACCTAAGTCTCGGTAGACAGAAGCAATGTTGCCGAGAGTGGTAGCCTCTCCCTGACGATTGCCTGCTATCTGCTGCGCTAAAAGCGCCTGCTGGAAATGCTCCATTGCTTGGGGGAGCTTACCCAGTGCAATGTAGGTGAAGCCGATGTTGTTGAGCGTAGCAGCCTCACCGGGGCGATCGCCCAGCTTTTGACGAGTTGGCAAAACTTGATGATAGAGCAGGAGCGATCGCTTGGGTTCACCCAGACGCGTATAAACTAGGGCAATGTCGTTTAGCGTTGCTGCTTCGCCCTGCCAATCGCCCAGTTTTCTAAAGATTGGGAGTGCCCGATTGAAGTACTCAACGGCTTGCTGCAGTTTACCTAACTGGCTGTAGGCAGAGCCAATGTTGCTTAGCGTAATTGCTTCTCCGCGACTGTTGCTCAATTCTTGAGTGATGGCAAGGGCTTGCTTAAAACAATCTAGCGCTTGAAGGGGCTGCCAGCATTGAATGTGGGCTAAACCCATGTCATTAAAAGTGTTGCCTTCTCGCAGGCGATCGGGAATGTTTTGGGCCAGGGTCAGGTTTTGTTTTAGCAGTGCCAGATACTCATGATGTTGACCGCGTCTGTAAAGACTGGCGGCTTCGCTGCGGCGCTGTTCCCATTCCTGTAAGTTTCGTGATTGAGTCATGAGTGTGAGTCAAATGTGTTGATGGTGCTTATGACTGCCCTGGGTTAATTTACATCTAGCCAGAATTTCTCAAGTCCTTGAGAAACTAATATCTGCCTCTGGGTAGATGCGGTTCCACGAAAATACCACATCTGCTGGGCAAATGTGGCGAAAAGTTAATGATTCTAAAGAAATGGTTAACGGCTGCAGCGGTTTTCTAGTCTGCTAAAGACAGCGCACCAAATTGTTCCTAAGTTGTGATTTGCGCTTTGAGTGCATGGAAGGACGCTAAGTGGGACTGCCCAGGGATGTTAATTGAGACTCAATTTGAGCAGAGTCAAGCGATCGCCCAATGAAAACCAGTCGGGTTTCTCTAGGTTCTTCCGGTTGCCAGGGGCGATCGTAAAACTGCTCAAACCTTGCGCCTACGCCTTGCAGTACCATTCGCATTGGTTTCTCAGGAACGGCGACGAATCCTTTAATGCGATAAATTTCCTGCTGCTCAACCAGTGCTTTTAGTCGTTCCTGTAGTGCTTTGGGGTCAAAAGCTTGATTCCAAACGAGATGAGTAGAAGTGATTTCATCGTCGTGTTCGTGTTCCTCTTCCTCATCGTGGTGGCTGGGGCGAGTTTCCAGATTGTCTTCCACTGCTGCGTTGAAGCCGAGGAGAATGCTGGGATCTAGCTGACCGCGATCGCTCCTCACAATCTTCACGGCTCTGGGCACTTCCTGCTGAATCAACGATAAAACTTTCGTCACCGTACACTCGTCTACCAAATCGGTTTTGTTGAGTGCCACTAAGTCAGCGCAGGCAAGCTGGTCTTCAAATAGTTCCTGCAAAGGCGTTTCATGATCCAGGCTTTCATCTGCCTGACGCTGAGCAGTGAGTGCCTCCAAGTCATGCGCTAACGTTCCATTTGCCACTGCTTCACAATCGACCACCGTAATTACTCCATCCACTGTGGCGGCATTGCGAATTTCCTGCCAACGGAAGGCTTTGACGAGTGGCTTAGGCAGCGCTAAACCGGACGTTTCGATCAGAATGCAGTCCAGGCTATCTCGCCGTTTCAGCAATTCCAACATCGTCGGTAAAAATTCTTCCTGGACGGTGCAGCAGAGACAGCCGTTGGTGAGTTCGATGATGTTAGGGGATTGGGGGTTGGGGGGAAGATTTGCTGCTGTCTCGTTTTCAGCAGCTTCGGTAGGTTCGGGGCAGGGGCAGGCGCGGAGGATATCGCCGTCGATGCCGAGTTCGCCAAATTCATTGACTAGAACAGCGATGCGGCGACCCTGATTGTTTTGCAGCAGGTGCCGAATCAGCGTGGTTTTGCCGCTGCCAAGGAATCCGGTAATGATCGTGACGGGAATTTTTGCAGCCATGCGAGAAAATCCAGCGATGCAGAGAACGCTCCCCATTGTCGCAGAATCTCGGAGGGGATTACACAATGGAGAGAGGGGCGAGGCAGTTCCCCTTTTTGCGCGATCGCTTTTACATCGCTTTCAGAATGTCGACAGCAGGGATACGAATTCATGGATGAAGCTTGGGTTAACTCTCTATTGCAAGATCTGAAAAATCCAGATGAGCCAGTTCGCCAGCAGGCAACTCAGGAGCTTTGGCAACTCTGGTTTCAACAAAAAGGAGTCTATGGGCTGGAACTGCTGGGCCGCAGTCAGGCATTAATGGAAGCAGGGTTAATGGAGCAAGCAGAGGCTTTATTAACCGAAATTATTCAGGCTCAACCCGACTTTGCTGAAGCCTGGAATCGTCGGGCAGTTTTGTACTACGTTCAGCAGCAATATCGAAAGTCTTTAGCGGACTGTCAGCAGGCAGTTGAACTCAACTCAGTTCACTTCGGCGCACTGCACGGAATGGGGCTCTGCTATGCCGCATTAGGAGAATATAGCGAGGCAATCTGGGCATTTCGTAAAGCCCTAGAAATTCAGCCCTATTCTCTAGAAAATCAAAAACTCATTTTGGAATGTACAGCACGTTTAAGTTAGTTTTAGTTGGAGTTTGATATATCTTGCTTTGAATTGTGTACAGACGTGGTTCACTGCATCTGTATAAGCTCTTCGTGATGGCTAATTCTCCTGTTGAGGCATAGCAAAGGCTTATTAGCAGGCGAAAATGCCCAAAAAAATATGGCTATGGGAATCAACATTAGAGTTTTTACGACCAACTACAAATTTCATCAAATGTCCAAGTATCTAAACCTAGTCCAGGAAGCGTTTAGCCAACATTTAGATGAGATTGAAAAGGTATATGAGGAAGAAATATCGCGAGAAATGGAAGAGGAGGAATACTACTTCCTCAAAGACCATTACACAGATAAGTTTATTGAGATGGAGCGCGACCTTCCCGACCTTCTCCTCTCAAGTTTTGTCATAACTTGGTATTCATTTGTAGAGCAGCAACTTGAAGATATTTGTAAAAGTTTCGAAACAGATATCTCTGCACCTGAGAATATTAAGCATGATAAAGGTATTAGAAGGTCAAGAAAGATTTTATTGACAATAGCTAAATATGAGATTAACTCTGCTGATTGGCAAGAGTTAGTCAAGATTGGAGGATTACGCAACCTGCTTGTGCATACTGGAAACAGGCTTAATGGTAGTCTTTTTAGATCGACTGGGAAAGAAATATCGCTCGTAAGTGAGGTTGGAAACACATACTATTTCTCAATAGAGCCGTCTTTTCTCAGCTATCTAAAAAAACACAAATTACTTGAGCATACAGGATTTTCTTTGAATATCTTTCCAACTTTTAGCTATTGTGATTACCTTGTTGAATTTGGTAGATCACTATTAATTAGATTGTATTCTGATCTTGACATCAAGTAACTTTAGAATTATGAGCAAAACGCCTTTTGAGGAGTCTCAAAATTCTGATGATGAGCTTCTAACTGAGTACTATTTTGATTACAAGAAGGCAAAACCCAATCGCTTTGCTGCTCGCGATGGAGAGCAAGTCTTAAAGGTTGTAGTTTTGGACGAAGACGTTGCTAAAGTTTTTACAACACCGGAATCAGTTAATAAAGTGCTGAGAGCATTAATTGAGACGATGCCACAAGTCACGATTGCGACACAGCTTAATAGTTCTAGTACAGCAGACTGACGAATCTTGTATTTGAAGGTCTAAATAATGTCTGTAGACAAAATGCATCCACAACAGCAAGATTTTCAGTACTCAAGAAGTTGGCAGTATGGACTCACCTAGCGGAAATGCAACGATTGTTTGTATAGAACAAGGATGAGCGATCGCAGATATCCACACTACGCTTAGATTGGCTTGGTAGACTAAGGACATTGATTGGGCTAAGTTGACCTATGTCCATCGCGATCGACCAACCAGTACAACAGAAGCCACTCAGCTTTGATGAGTTTCTCGCCCATTATGGTGACGATAACCGCTATGAACTGATCGATGGAGAGGTTTTCAACTTGGAACCAACAGGTTTGCATGAAGAAGTCGCAGCCTTCATTACAACAAAGCTTTGTGTCCAAACGATACAGCAAACTTACCCTGGTTTGTCCTTCAGCGAGGGCTATTACGCCCTTCTAACACAGGCGTGACAGCATTTCGACCTGATGTTGCAGTTATCAATCGAGATGAACTGAACAACAAACCGCTTTGGTTTGATCAGTCGATCCTAACGTTGGGTAGTTCGATCAAATTTGTAGCAGAAGTTGTAAGTAGCAACTGGCAAAATGATTATGCCCGCAAGGTCGAGGATTACGCCGTTTTAGGAATTCCCGAATATTGGATTGCAGACTATGCAGGGTTAGGAGGGACTCGACACATTGGAAAACCCAAACAACCTACTCTCTCTGTCTGTACGCTAGTCAATGGAGAGTATGAAATCCAGCAGTTTCGAGGCAGTCAAACCATCGTCTCTTTAACCTTTCCAGGTTTAAAACTGACCGCCGAGCAGGTATTGAGGGCTAGCAGGTAAAACTGCCAGGATTAGGTAATTCGGATTAGATATTGGGCTGTTTACCGTTCTGCCTCTCGTAGCCTAAATAGTTAGCTATTAATCGGTTGGAATCAGTTGAGTAACCCACCGATCGCCCCTTTCCCCATCTCCTGCTTGAAGCTGAGCTACACGCCAGGTTTTACCCTCAACTTGGCGTTGCAAATACACCTCAAATGGGTTTTCTCGCTGGGTTACGCGGTGGTTGGGAAACTTCAAAGTTAGATCATAGGTACCCTGAACTCGGTAAGACACCAGATCTTGAATTTTGAGGGGTTGGCGTTTGGTAATATGAACGCGATCGACCTCAAACTCAGGTGTTTGAGAGGAACTGGAATATAGCTGCTGAGTTAACGCTTGCTGGGTTTGGCTCACCTGAATGGCGATCGCCTGCTTCACTAGTGTCTGATTTGGACCTGCGCCGATGCCACAACCGCTGAGCAGCACCACCATCACGATCGCTATGATTGCTCGTATAGCTAACATTTTGCCTTTTCCCATTGCCTCACCGTCCAAAGTTTACCGCTGATTTACCTTAAAACGATGACTAACAAGAGTCTGAATCTGGGCGATCGCCTCTACGACTATTTACTCGCAGTTTCGCTGCGAGAACCGGAGATCTTGCTAAAGCTGCGAGAAGAAACAGCCCGCCATCCGATGAGTCAGATGCAGATTGCGCCAGAGCAAGGACAATTTATGTCGCTGTTGGTGCAGTTGATGGGGGCGACAAAGACTCTGGAAGTCGGCGTATTTACAGGCTATAGCGCTTTGTCTGTGGCGCTGGCGTTGCCGGAAAATGGGCAGGTTGTCGCTTGTGACGTGAGTGAGGAGTTTACGGCGATTGCCCGTCGCTATTGGGAAATGGCGGGAGTCACAGACAAAATCGATCTGCGAATTGCGCCAGCGGTTGAAACGCTAGATCAGCTTCTGGCTGAGGGGCAGGCAGAAACCTTTGATTTTGCGTTTATTGATGCCGATAAAAGCAACTACGAAACCTACTATGAGCGGGCGTTGCAGCTTGTACGTCCGGGGGGGCTAATCTTGATTGACAACGTGTTGTGGTCTGGACGAGTGGCGGATGGTCAGGTGCAGGATACGCGAACTGAAGCCATTCGTGCGTTTAATCGGAAACTGCATGAAGATCAGCGGGTGACCCTAAGTATGGTGGCGATCGCCGATGGCTTAACCCTTGCCCTGAAGCGCCCCTAGTAGGGTGTGTTAGGTAAAGCCGTAACGCACCATCCTCAAGAATTAATGCGTTACGCTGTCGCTAACGCATCCTACAAAGATGAAGCTATAGAAATTGAGATATGTCGTTACGACAAGCGATCGCCTTTTACCTAGAAGATATTGAAACCATTCCAGGAAGAGTTGTTAACCTGGTTATCACTGGATTGGTGCTAATTTCTTCGGCAATCTTTGTTGCAGAAACTTACCCAATTTCGGCTTCCGCTCGTTCAATCCTGGATGCGATTGATACGGGAATTTTGATTGTCTTTGCAGTGGAATATTTGCTGCGGTTTTGGTGTGCTGAGAAAAAGATTCGTTATGTTTTCAGCCTTTATTCCATCATTGACCTTTTAGCAATTTTGCCATTTTTTATACCTGGAGTGGATATCAAATTTATTCGAATTTTTCGCTGGTTCCGAATCTTACGATTAATTAGGTTCGTTGAAGGAAGAACCAAATTTGGCTACATCAGCGGTGAAGATAGCATTATTGTCACCCGAATTTTATTCACGCTTTTTGCCATCATCTTTGTCTACTCTGGCATCATCTATCAAGTTGAGCATCCGGTTAATCCAGAAGACTTTGCCACTTTTTTGGATGCATTTTATTTCTCAGTCGCAACGATGACAACAGTTGGCTTTGGTGATGTCACACCCATTTCTGAAGTAGGACGACTGCTTACCGTATTAATGATTTTGACAGGTATTGCTCTGATTCCCTGGCAGTTAGGTGATTTGATTAAACAACTGCTTAGCACGACCAAACAGATGGAGTTTCTTTGCCCTGGATGTGGGCTTGACTCTCATGATACGGATGCTCAGTTTTGTAAAATCTGCGGTACGGAGTTAAGGAACATTTGCAAAATTTAGCTATTAATTTTTTGTTTTACGATCCGAATGCTTTCCCATGCAGGAAGTTGTCCGGCTCTACGTTGGTCAATCAGCACAAAGAAAGCAAAAAGATTAAATGCTTCGCTGCTTTTGCTTAAATACTCACGGCTCAGTTCTTCACACTCGCGACGGGTGGGTTTTTGAGTCGGTAACAAACCTCGACTTTTTGCTGCTTTGTCGTGAGCTTCTGAAATCAGTTTAGACAGCACAGAAGTGAGCAGGGTATAAGCTCGAAATTGACTTAAGTCATAGTCGCGTTGTGCTATGAAATCATAGTTGAGACTGCGGGTGCGATCGCCCACCAACTTAATCAAATCCAGCAAATCTTGCTCTAGTGGAATTGTGGGATGGAAACTAAAATCAGACTCAAAGTCAATGATGCGAGAACGAGCAAACTCCAAGTCAAGGTTAAGGTCGAAGTCGCTGTGCGCCGTGAAGCCAAGTGCCTGATATAGCAAGTTGAGTGGGCTAGAGGCAGGGAGCGTTTTATCAGGAGGGTGATCGAGGGCACGATCCAACTCTTCAATGAGGAAGCGATCGCTCTCCACTAATTCTGCCAGTGCCTTATACCAGCGTTGCCACTGAATGGGGGCAATGCCGGTGATGAGTTGGCGATCGCCCGCGTTACACCAGCAGCCAATTTGTTTTGCTTGGAGTGGATGCTCCTGCACTTCAATTTGTTTAGGCAATCGAAACCTAGCTTCCCCTACAAATATAGAAGAACTGCCCTCCAAAAATGTATCCCCAATTGGGCTGGAGCGCTGCGTCAGCCACTCACAAAACTCTTCTGCATCGCTAGCTCGAATACCCGTAATCGGACTCATTGCACTGCCAGGTAAAAACTTTGCTGTTTGCCAGTGGTCAGGCTGGCAGCTTTCTCCCGACTGACTCTTCTCATCAATAAAAAGCTGATACTCCGCACAGGTGACGTAGCTCGTGTCGATTTCAGTCAGGTCATCCATTCGCAGCAGCTTGTTTAAACGGCGCGATAGTTTTACCTCCGCTGCCAGCTTAAAGATTTCTGCGTCCGCAGATTCCAGCCCTTTTTCTAAGGTGTCTTCTAGCTGTCGTCGCACGTCTGGTTGCACACTTAACCCTTCTTCCAGGCAGTCATAAGCTAGCGTTAACGAAACCACACTAGGCTGGTCAAGCGCTGCCCAGATCAGGTTGCTGGCATCCTCTTGTGCGGCATAGAGGCGAATCGTTTCATCCCACCAGGGATCATCAATATTACGGGTGAGCAAAAACTCTTGCTTTGATTCCTTAATCTGAGCGGCGGCCAGATATTCCTGAAAACTCTTGTGGACAAACTCATACACATCAGGCTGGCGTCGCACCAGCAAACCACTGATATTTTCAATTTGCTCTAAAAAGTCCTCTGGATCTGCGTCGTAGCCTGCAACCGTCACCAACTTTTCGCGAATCAGTAAACATCCGGTTACTTTCTTAAATTCGCGAGTTTTCTTCTGCATTCGCTTTAGCGCCAGAACTTGCAGCACCAGTTTTTTCTGGGCAGCGGTCAAGGATTCAACGATGCCTTTTGCATCTTGTCTACGTCCCAGCAGCACATCACAGATTTCTGCATAGAGTTCGACCCGTCGCCCTGGGAGTGCGCCTTGATAACAGTGAACCGTTGCAATCATTGTCAGCAGCAACGGATTCAGTGCCATCGCTGCTAGAGCCGGATTGTATTTGATGCGGCTAAACAGATCACCTGCTTGCTGTTGTGCCATCTGCCGTACACCGGGGTCGTCCTTTCCCAGACGGCGCATGATCTCGTTTTGCAAATACCAGTTGTTGATAAATTGCTCGACCTGCTTCAGCGTAAAGGGCTGCACTTCAGCCACCAGCCCAATGTGACGAAGCGGAGCGCTGCGATAGCCAAACGGACGAGAAGTAACGATAAATGCATTGGTGGGATAGCTGAGCATCTGCTCGTCAACCCAGCGGCTCACCTGATGCCGCCGAGCGCTGTCTGCGACCTCATCCAAGCCGTCGAGTAAAACTAAACACTTACCCTGTCGCAGTCTCGACTCAAACCAATCAGCAGGTGGGTTGAGTTTCTGGACGGCGTTTTGCTGCTGAATCAGTGTCGTCAGTGTGGGTGGAACTTCGACCAAATCTGCACCAGTTCTGTCCAGGAAGAGGGCTTCTTGAACGTCTCGCAAATAAAGCAGAATGGGAATTAACGCTGGAGCCTTGGGATGCTGGCGAGTCTGCGCTTTTTGGGCATAGATGAGCGTCAAATGTTCTAGCAGTGTGCTTTTGCCAGAACCAGGCGGACCCAGGACAACAATTCGCTTGAAGGTAGATTGTTCGGTTAGCTTGGCAAGAAAATCCCAAATTTCCAGGCTTTCTGTCGCATGACGAACTGGAATCATGGCAGAAGAAACCTTATCGGTCGTCTCTGGAGCAAGTTGAAGGGGTACAAACACTTTCTCCAGATTTAGAGCAAACGGACCTTTGGTTTTCAGTCCTTGGGTCCGAAAGTCACGTAGGGCGTAAATCAGGCTTTGATAGTAGCGGCTCTGGAAGTTGGACAGTAAGGTTAGGGCAAATTGATCTGCTGTTCTAATCACCCATTGGGCGGAGTCAGCTCCTCGCTGAGCTGCCGCTTCTTCGAGCGTTTCCATAAACTTGCCGCTGAATTTAGCCCAGAGTGACAGACATGCGGTGATAGAGGAGAGGGCGATCGCCTGTGTCCATTCCTGGTTTAAGGCATAGTGTAGCGTTGCCCCCGCCCCAATTCCTGAAGGAACCCACTTAATCAGTGTTTGAGTAATCCTTTGCATCCGCTATGCTGACCCTACACGTCTGCATACGAGTGTAGGCGATCGCCCTTCAGATGTTGGTGTTTAGCCCATGCGAGTAAGCGCTGCGATTTTGGTGAGTTTATCTGCTCCTAATCCCTCCAGTTCGTCTAGATGCAGCAAGCCTTCTCTCACTAAAGTAGCGAAGACAAAAATTAAAACAGAGTATCTGTAATCATATTTGCCATCTATCTCATGTCTTTTGGCACTCAAAAAATCATGGAGATGCCAGATGTCATCCTGGGTTTCGATCGCACTCGCTTTTTCTCGGACTCCCTTTATCAAAGCATCAATTTCTCGCTCGTAGGCTCTTTTGAAAGCCGCTTGAGCAACTTCCTTTTCAGTCTTAGACCACTCGGTATCACTCACTTGCATCATTAACCCTAAAAAATCAAAATTTTATGATGGAGTACCGCTTGCAAAAGCACTCTTATGTGTTTATGGAAACTCACTTCTAAATTGAAGCTAGCCTTTTTACGCTTACCTTAAATCCTGATGCCTGGTTGCCTGACAAAACTCCAAAAACCATTGATATAACGTGGGTTGGGTGAAGCAAATCGGAACCCAACAGAGTCTAGGCAAGCGTTGGGTTTCATGTTGTTCCACCCAACCTACATTTGATACTTTAGGACATGCAATCGTCAGGGGCGAACGGTCATTCGCCCCTACCCGAAACTTCTTGGTTTTAACCTAGCGGACTAGATTCAACAGTTCTTTAGGAGATGCTAATAAGTCGATCGCCACAAAGAAGATTTTGCCATCGGGATTGAGCAAGAACCGCCAAGCCATGTTCATGCCTACAGCCGCACCAAACCAGGGAGTTTGCACCTTACCTGTCACTTTTATCTGGGTATAACCGTCTTCTGCGGGTTCAGCCACACCTCGTTCGGGGATGAGTTTGAGGTTCTGGCATTCCTCATTAAAGAATCGAAGAACAGCATCTTTACCGACAATGGGTCTTTGGAAGGGAGGTTGCAGAGCGCCATCGGGAGCAAATAGTTCAATCAGCGCTTTAAAGTCATTAGCGTTGAGATTATCCATGTAGCTCAACACAGTGGGATTGGTCACGCCTTCAATGTTGACTGGAGTTCTGGCAGACTTTTCCTTTGGAGCCACAACAGGTTCAGATACTCTGGTGTAATCGTCTAGCTTGCTTGGGTCAAATCCCATATCGATCACAGCGTTGCGTAAGACGGTAATCTGTTGACCTTGGTCGAGTTCTCTCACGGCTTGCAGTACTGCGGAAGCATTAGCAGAGAGCTGGTAGCCCGCTGGAATTGGAGCCACAATTCCTTGATCCATCCAAACACCAAGCTGATACCAAAACCCTAGCTTGATGTTTGGAGACCACATGCCATAGGCACGGCAAATTGGGGTATCAGCCTGGTTTGCTAGGTCACACATGACCTGCGTTTGTTCTTCAAAAGTCATTTGCCGAATTTGATTCAGGGTTGCTTCTGCAAATTGCATACTGGCAGCACCCGGAGCAGCAACAGTAATTGTTTTGCCCATTTCGAGGTAAGCAAACCATGTCCATGCCAGTTGATCCTCGGCACTAAGCTGCTTAAATCTAGCAATTGTGGCGGGTACTGCATCAGCAGACAAGGTATTTGGGAAAATACTGCGCGCTGAATCAATAGTAAATGGCATCTTTAAAGACCTACCTTACTGGATTTGCAATTAGTGGAAAGAACAGAGAAGCTCTTGAGCTGTGCAGCTTTCTTTGTTTGTTACAAAGTATCACGAAATTGTTACGAAATTTAACAAATATTTACTTTTTTCTTGAGGAAGGAGCAGTTGCCGCGATCGCGCCTCCTCTTCCAAAAGCTGAAACAGTTGATAAATAAAGCTTTTTCTCTAATCGAAGAATGGAGAAATAAATTTCGAGAGGCTTCCCTATGTCTCCCATGATCTAGGGCTGCTATAGAATGTCGTCGAAGGAGAGGTGCAAAGCTCAGTTTCTTAACCTGAGAATCGATTCTGCTGATTCACAGCTTGAGGAAAGGAGGCGATCGCAATCGTTGTAGTCCGATCGGGTATGACGATAGAAGATTACCTGAACTATAGCGATGACACTGACCGCCGCTATAAACTGGTCGATGTTAACAATAGTGACTGTACTGGAATGGGTAGACGGGCTGTATGAAGAACAGATCTACCAGGGCAGTGATCGAATTGTTTCCCCTCGCTTTCCCGAATTACACCTGACCGCAGCACAGATCTTAAGTGCAGGACGGTAGAGTTCGTGTTGAGTTAGAAACTCATGAGTTTTTATGATTAAGGCTAAATCTCGATGAATCAGCAAACTACCTGAAGATTTACAGTGTTTTGAGAAGCCACTCAGTAAAGCATAGTCAGCTTGAAAATTAGTAAATCTGCTGTGGAAAAATGCAGATAACCGTGAAGAATTCAAAAACTACCTTGACCTTAACCTAATTGTTCAACTAAGTTATGCTGAAAGTGATGAACCTTTGAATTTTTAAACAAAGGTCGTAAAGTCTTTACAGCAATCACAGGATTGTATCTCACTTAACACTTTTGCGGTATGCATTTGCCGAGAGCTAGATAGCTCGTTGAATGAGGGTTGCATTACCTGTCAAATTGTGAACGTGAATAAAGCTGCCGTAGTTTACGTCAGTGGGTTGCAAAATAGTCCTTCAAGCGATCGCTTTTTGATCGCTGCAACTTTGTGTTGTCGCTACTATTTCAATTTTAGTGAGGCAAAAATTCCCTTGATTTGAGCATCAGCAAAGTCGATATTTGAGGGAAACGAAAATAGTGCATCACCAATCTATTTCTACCTTTTATATCGGTAGATTATCGTCATAGATAAATCATCATTCCCCCTTGATGAGCAAAACTGAAATTGTGGTGCAAGAGCCAAATTATCTCGTTTAAAGACTTTGGAAAAAGGTGCTCATTGTGCTTGGAAATGAGTGCTGTTTAGTTTTGCGAGATGACTCCCGATAGTTATCCACCTGTAGTTTTTTAGAGTTGATTCATGTTACAGAAGATAGCGAGACATAGCCCCAAAAAGAAGACATATCAAGCTGATTTGAAGCGTTCTAGTCGCTCATCGTTACAAGTCATTTTGACTGTTCCTTTTGTCGTACAGCTTTTTCTAGCCGTCAGTGCAGTAGGTTACCTTTCGTTTCTTAATGGACGAGCATCGGTTAATAACTTGGTGGGTCAGTTACAGGATGAGGTTAGCGATCGCGTTTCTACTCACCTGGACGGATACCTCAGCATTCCCCACAAAATCAATGGAACAAACCTGGATGCGATCGCCGTTGGGCAAATTAACCTTGATGACCCGATCGGTACAGGACGGTTGTTTTGGCGGCAACTAGACGTGTTTAACGTCCGCTACATCAACTTTGGTGGAGTCGAAGGGAACTTTATCGGGGCGGGTCTTTACACAGACGGATATAACATCGAAGTCATTAGTGACTCAACCGAAGGGGCACTTTACACTTATGAAACCGATGACGAGGGTAACCCCACTGAAATCGAAGAAATTCTGCCTCCTGGTGAATACGATCCACGCGATTATCCCTGGTATCAAGACCCTGTTGCTGCCCGTACCTCAGTTTGGAGCGAAATTTATCTTTGGGAAGACTATCCTGAATTTATCTCCATTGCTGCGAGTGTTCCTGTTTTCACTTCAGGTAGTGAGCTGGTAGGTGTTTTGGGAGTAGATCTGCTGCTGTCTGATATCAGCGAGTTTCTGAACGAGATTGACATTACACAGTCAGGATCAATTTTCATTCTGGAGCGTGATGGCTCTCTGGTCGCTAGTTCTAACTTGGAGCAACCTTATACCCTGATAAATGAATCCGGGGAACGGTTGCAACTGGACACGACTCCTGACCAGGGCATTCAAGGGATCGGAACGGCTCTGCTGGAAAACTTCGGTGATTTGAATCAGATTGAGGAAAGTGAGCGACTCATTGCCGAGGTAGAAGGCGATCGCCAGTTTGTGATGGTGAGACCGTGGCAAGACCAGTATGGCTTAGACTGGCTAATTGTCGTGGCGGTGCCTGAGGCTGACTTCATGGCACAAATTAACGCCAACACCAGACTCACGATTCTCCTCTGCTCTTTTGCTTTGGGTGTTGCTGTCCTAGTCAGCTACATCACAGCGCGTGGAATCACACAACCTATCTTGCGTCTTAACCGGGCCGCGAAAGATATTGCCAATGGAGACTGGGAACAAACAGTCGATATTGAACGCTCAGACGAAGTTGGAGAATTGGCAACATCCTTTGACAGCATGTCAAACCAACTCAAGTTCGCATTTGAGACGCTAGAACAACGGGTAGAAGACCGTACCCTTGAGCTTGCAGAGTCAAATCAACAACTGGCAATAGCGAAAGATAAAGCTGAGGTGGCAAATGAAGCCAAGAGCTTATTTCTGACAAAAATGAGTCATGAGCTTCGTACTCCGTTAAACGGTATTTTAGGATACGCACAAATCATCAAGCGGGATTTAGAGCAATCACGTAGCTTTAATCCGGATGCAAGAGAAGGTCAAATTCAAGGCTTAGAAGCTATTTCATATAGTGGTTTTCATCTTCTAGGATTAATTGATGACATTCTCGGTTTCTCCAAAATTGAATCTCAAACTCTAACACTGGAGCCAAGTGAGTTTAACTTTTCTAATTTTCTTCAAGATGTCATTCACATTATTCGCGGCAATGCAGTTGAGAAGAACTTGCCGATTAATCTTGAAGAACACGGAAATTTACCAACTCAAGTCTATGCCGATCAAAAACGACTGCAACAAGTTTTACTCAACCTATTGGGAAATGCCGTCAAATTTACAAATCAAGGTTCTGTAAAGCTGCGAGTTAGCAGGCTCGACCCAGAAAATCTCGCGACCGATGTTGAAACTGCTACTGTTCAGTTTGCAGTCATTGACACAGGAGTAGGAATCAGTCCAGATCACCTTGAGAGAATCTTCGAGCCATTTGAACAGGTCGGAGATCTTCGGCAGCGAACGGCGGGAACGGGATTAGGACTGTCGATTAGCAAAGAACTCGTCGAACTAATGGGTGGAGATCTTCGTGTCCAAAGTGAGCTGGGTCAAGGCTCAGTATTTGAATTTAATCTAAAGCTTCCATTGATGCGTACAGTTGCAATGCCAACAACTCCACCAGCAGCCGAAGATGCTGTTGAAACAATAAACACCGTCTCCCAAGTAGATCAAAACACGGTCACTCCAACGCAAGAGAACTCCAGAGGTGATTTCCTAAATAATGTCAATCAAATCATTGGCTACAAAGGAACCCGCCGCAAGCTCTTGATCGCAGACGATAATGAAACAAACCGCTTGGTATTGCTAAATATGCTGAAACCCCTTGGGTTTGAGTTACTTTTAGCAAAAGATGGAGCTGAGGCACTATCCATCATTTCCCATACCAAGCCTGACTTGCTGCTGCTGGATCTATATATGCCTGTCCACACTGGAATAACAGTGGTTCAAAGTCTAAGAGAGGATCTGGAAACCCAGAATATTCCTGTGATCATTGTGACAGCCAGCAACTTTACCATTACCAAAAATACTGTCCTGAAGCGAGGCTCTGATGCCCTGTTGACCAAACCTGTTAGCCTGGAAAAACTGCTAGCTCTACTAGAAAAATATCTGGAGCTAGAGTGGATTTTTAATGAGGTTGCGTCAGACCTGCATAATTTGCTTCCGTATCGCTAACCTTAATACCCATGTTTAGCGTTGCTTAATCTAAGCATAAACTTGAGTGGAAGCACAGCACTTTCACTCAAGTCTATATTCAAAGTTAGCAACACTAAAGTATCTTACGTTCCTGTCATTTGCTCTACTGCTATTGTGCTTCTAGTAGGTGCAAAACTTCCTGGGCCTCTGCCGCTCGTCCTTCCTGGTGGAGCAAGTCGGCAAAGGCTCTGTAGTCTCTAGCAATCCTTTCTACAAAAGCTTGCTGCTGTGCTGGAGGAAAATTCTGTAAATCAGCTCGAATTGCTTCTCGAACTGTGACGGACTGCTGATAATGGTCGATGGCTGGCTCCACTTGATTTTGCAGTACAAATAGGTGAGCAATGCTAGCGAGGTTCATTCCTTCCATCGTGCGATCGCCTACTTCTCTGATGATGCTTAACGCCTGCTGATAATGGTCCAATGCATTCTGATACTGTCCTGCATTGCGGTAAGTCAGTCCAATGTTGTTGAGGATTGTTCCTTCGTTAGCGCGATCGCCTGCTTGCCTGGTAATGCTTAACGCCTGCTGATAATCACTCAATGCCTGTGCATACTCTCCTAAGCGATCGTGAGCCAGTCCAATGTTGTTGAGGGTGATGCTTTCACCCGCGCGATCGCCTACTTCCCTGGTAATGCTTAACGCCTGCTGATAATGGTTCAGCGCTTGTGCATATTCTTCCAGGTTGCTGTGGGCCAGGCCAATATTGTTGAGCGTGATGCCTTCTCCGGTGCGATCGCCCACTTCCCTGGTAATGCTTAACGCCTGCTGGTAATAGTTCAGCGCTTGTGTATGCTCTCCTAAGGTGCTGGAGACCAATCCAAGATTGTTGAGGGTAATGCTTTGTTCAATCACTCCTCCTACTTCCTCGGCAGCGCTTAGTGCCTGCTGGTAGTAGTTCAGCGCTTGGGTGTACTCCCCTAAGTTGCCGTAAATCAACCCGATGGTGTTGAGGGTCGCTCCTTCTTCAGCGCGATCGCCAAGGCTTTGATAAACAGCAACGGCTTGCTCTAGAGATGCTATAGCAGCTTGAAACTGTCCCGCTTCATATTGCTGAGTGCCTTGTTCAAAGAGGCGATCGGCTTGGGTCCGGCTTGCAGGGGTGGAAGTGGTCTGTGCTGTAGCTAAGGAAATGGCAAACGGGCCTTCTAATAGTAATGGGTTAGCAAAAGAAAGCCATAGTGCTGCTGTGGAGAGACAAAAACATTGAACAAGACGCATAGAGAGTTCACTTTATAAAGTGAGTGACAGAGTAGTAATAGTTAGTCACAGATCTTGATTGCTTTTATAGCAATCCTGGATCTATAGCAACCCTAAAATAGGTTGTGAGAAATGCATCCCGCAGGAGTGCGCTTCTCACAATCTGATTATCTTACAACTGATTTAGGACTGCTATAGAAGCAGGATAGGTTCCTGAATTCTGCA
The DNA here is from genome assembly GCF_014695875.1 of Leptolyngbya sp. FACHB-541. Lineage (NCBI taxonomy): Bacteria > Bacillati > Cyanobacteriota > Cyanophyceae > Leptolyngbyales > Leptolyngbyaceae > Leptolyngbya > Leptolyngbya sp. FACHB-541. The sequence goes on from NZ_JACJPC010000129.1 coordinate 17,114, forward strand.
GCGACTAGCTAATTTGCGATCGCTTATTCCAAACGTCGTAACACTGCGATCGATCGCGCCACAACAGGCACCGTTTGATCACCTGTAAAGATCCGCTGCTCTTGCACAAAGCGAGGCTCTTTTGTGTCAATGTCTACCGTCCACTGATCATTCTGAAAATCGGCAGGCAAGCTAAACTCAAGCGTTTCATAATGGGCATTAAAGAATAACAAGAAACTGTCGTCGCTAACCCTTTGACCCTGACGGCCAGGACTAGGAATTCGATGTCCATTGAGAAAAACAGCAACTGACTTGGCATAGCCAATATCCCATTGCTCTTGCGTCATCTCACCCCCATCAGGGTTATGCCAGCTAATATCTGTCACGCCCGTCCCGTGAATTGCTTGCCCTTGAAACCACTTACGCCGACGGAAAACGGGATGTTGTCGCCGAAAATAAACCAACTCCCGGCAAAAGTTCAGCAGGTCTTCGTTGGATTCCTGTAAGTCCCAGTGCAGCCAGGAGATTTCATTATCCTGGCAATAAGCATTGTTATTTCCTCGTTGAGTGCGTCCCAATTCATCCCCACTTAGCAACATAGGAATTCCTTGTGACAGCATCAATGTAACTAGAAAGTTTCGTCGCTGACGTTCTCGTAGATCCAGCACTTCTGGGTCATCCGTTTCGCCCTCTACACCACAGTTCCAAGAGCGGTTATGGCTTTCACCATCCCGGCTTTCTTCCCCATTTTCCTCATTGTGTTTGTCGTTATAGCTAACTAAATCATTCAACGTAAAACCATCGTGAGCCGTGACAAAATTAATGCTGGCATTAGGCTGCCGTCCATTCATTTGGAAATATAGGTCGGGGCTACCCGTTAACCGATAGGCAAACTCACCCAGAGTGCTGTCTTCACCTCGCCAAAAGTCGCGGACTGTGTCTCGATACTTGCCATTCCACTCTGACCAGTTCACTGGAAAGTTGCCAACCTGATAGCCGCCTGTTCCAACGTCCCACGGTTCTGCAATCAGTTTCACCCCTGCCAAGACCGGATCTTGGTGAATCAAGTCAAAAAAGGCTGACAGGCTGTTGACCTCGTACAACTCACGCGCTAAGGCAGAAGCCAAGTCAAACCGGAAGCCATCCACATGCATCTCTGAAACCCAGTAGCGCAAGCTATCCATGATTAGCTTCAACACTTGAGGGTGACGCATATAAAGTGAATTACCGCATCCAGTAAAATCCATATAGTAGCGAGCATCACCTTCGACCAAACGGTAATAGTTGACATTGTCAACGCCTCGCAAGGATATGGTCGGACCGAGGTGATTGCCTTCTCCTGTATGGTTATACACCACATCTAAAATCACTTCGATTCCGGCCCGGTGCAGTGCTTTGACCATTTCCTTAAACTCACCGACCTGCTCTCCTAACACGCCGCTAGAACTGTAGCCAGCGTAAGGTGCAAAGTAGTTAATCGAGTCGTAACCCCAGTAATTTCGCAGTTTTTTGTCAACTAGATGCCCCGGCCGAGAGAGGAAGTGATGAATTGGCATTAGCTCGACCGCAGTAACCCCCAACCGCTGAAGATGTTCGATCGCCACTGGATGGGCTAATCCTGCGTAGGTGCCCCGTAACTCTTCTGGGATATCAGGATGCAATTTGGTGAAACCCTTAACATGCATTTCATAAATGATGGTTTCATGCCAGGGAGTTCTCAGCAACCTGTCTCCTTCCCAGTCGAAAGTTTCATTCACCACTACCGACTTGGGCATCAAAGTAACACTATCTAGCTCTGAAAATGATAAATCTTCGTCAGGGCTATTCCAGTCGTAGCCAAACAGCGCGGGTCCATTTCCTACTTCGCCATCAATTGCTTTTGCGTAGGGGTCAATTAACAGCTTGTTAGGATTAAAGCGATACCCTTCACTGGGTGCATGGGAGCCATGTACTCGATATCCATAACGTTGACCTGGACCAATCCCAGGCAAATAGCAGTGCCAAACGAAGTTACTGACTTCGGTAAGAGAAACTCGTGTTTCCTCATCATCTTTGTCAAACAGACATAGCTCAACGCCCGTCGCGTTTTCTGAAAAGAGAGCAAAGTTTGTACCTTTTTCATCCCAATATGCGCCCAGAGGATAGACATCACCTGGCCAAACCGCTACGTGCATAAATAGGCTCCAATTAAATCTACTGTTAGGGTGAACTGAACTTGAAGGTCTGATTAACTGATTCTGATTAATCGATATAGAGCGGCTGAGAAATAATTAAAGCATTGCCTTTTACACTTCACCTCTCATTTTTTCAATACATCTATCTTTGGGAAGGGTTTTTTACTGAAGCAATTTGTCATCTACAATTTCACATTTTTAATCTCATAATCTAATCGCCTATGTAAAGTAGCGTACATTTGATTGGGCAGAAATTTTGGCATTGTTCTTAGGGTAAAGGATAGAGCAAAAGTTTGTTCTATAACTATTGTCATAAAGTGCCACGGGGTTCAAAACAGAAGTGGGAGAAGTCTAAAAACTTCTCCCATCCTTCTTACGGAAGATATTGCATTCTTGGAACAGGAGCTAATAACGTTTCTTTAAAAAGAGGCTACAGATGAAAGGGCACCCCGTTCAGCGAGGTGCCCTTCCATCTGTAGCCCTAATTTTTGGAATTGGTATAAACCGAATTACGTATTCGTTCCTCCAAAATCTCGGCTTGGTGCAGAGACTGTTCTTTATTCAGTTGGTACGCTCAACGATTCTGATCTGCCGTGGCATGTAGCCATCACCCAATTTGTTAGCACAAAACCCCAAGTCTACAGACTGGTCAGGCTGAATCGTCGTTGCCCAATCCGGGGGAATGACCTCGTAGGCTGAACCAGTGGGGCTAAAAGAGCCATTCCAGCTTTGAGTAATGGCAGCATCTTCCATCTCAAACAATAGTCGCCAGTTGGCAGTGTTAGCGTTGCCTTGATTGGTGACTCGGAAACTTACACAAAAACCAGTATCCCAGTCGGATTGAACGAGGGAGTTGGCGGTTAGGCTGCCCGATGCACTGGCGACAGCAGGTCTGGATGTAGGATTGGAGGAGAAGCTTCGGGGAGAAGCAGAACTAGAAGATGAGTTAGAAGAGGGGCGATCGCCAGAAGGCAAATCAGAAGGCAAATCAGGAGAAGGTTCTAGACCAGAAGTCGATGTTGCATCCTCCAAAAGCTGATTCAGCAGTTCTTGTTTTGGAGCATCAACCGTTTGCCAGTCATCCTGTAGGATGCCGCCTGTATCATCACTGTTGGGGTTCCAACTCCAATAGGTGAAACCGAGGTTGTTGTCGTTGAGGTAGTCTACAAACTGCCGTTGCCAAATGCCCTCTTTGGACTCTGTGTCTACCTGCCGTCCGCCAAACTCTCCCACTAAAATAGGAGCGATTCTCTGGGTAGCAATGTAGTGAAAGCCAGTTTCCCAGCGAGTGTAGAGGTTATCGGGAAAGTTAGATTCTGAAAACCAGGGCTGGTTGAATACGCCAGCACCGTATTCATGGGGTGAGTAAACCAGTTTGCGTGGGGCAGACAGACGGACAGGATAGTTTTTTACGCCTTCCAGGTTGCCACCCTGCCAGTGGTCGGCAAGTCGTTGTCCGGGGACGTTGTTTTGTACGCCTTCAACAACAATTAGCCAGTCGGGATTAACTTCTAGAATGGCATTTCCGGCTCGCTCAGCGGCTAAGCGCCAGTCAGTGTCGCGATCGCCTGTTCCCCAACTGGCGCGACCATACGGTTCATTTTTCAGGTCAGCCCCAATCACGTTGTGCTGATTCCGGTAGCGTCTAGCGAGCATTGTCCAGGTGTCAATCCAATCAGCTTCTGTGAAGCCGTCGCCGTACCACAGTTCTGGAATTCTTTGATTGTTGAGACGATGGCTATCCAGCAAGATTAATAACCCCTGACGCTCAGCTTCTTGAATTACCAGATCCATCACTTCTAGAGGTGTTTTGCCTTCTAGCTCACGGTTGCTGCCGATGCTGAAATCTACACCAGCAATGCTGTCTGCCCGAAGTGACTGGACGGAGTAGGGTAAGCGAATGGTGTTATAACCAAGGCTGCGGATCTGCGCCAGCATCTCTTTGTAGTCTCTCAGCCATAGCCCGTGAGGAGCCTGCATCTCAGTCTCGATGCCAAACCAGTTGACCCCTCTCAGTAGAACGGCTTGTCCTCTGGTATCCACAATTTCAGCGCCACGAGTGGATAGAGGTAGCTGGATTGGAGTAGTGGCTCCGGTAACGGTCATTGGAGCATGGAAGTTTAGCGATAGCCCCATCCACAGCACCATTGATAGAAGTCCTAGCCAGATCTGTTGGGCTAAGGGTGTCCATCTTCGGCTACGATTTGGGGTTGAGCGATGAATTGGGGGAATCATGGCGAGTGCTGCTCTTATCTTTTAGGAATGGGTCGGTCGATCTGGAGCTGCACCCAAAAGTAAGCGCGAATGAAGCTATCTATCTTATTAAGCGAGTTTTGTTGAACTTGGCAAATGTAGGTTCTGCAAGTTTATGTAGCAAGACGGGCGATCGCCCAAAAAGTGCCACTTCCTCTATATCTTAGACCTCTACATCTCAGACATATAAGCAGGATTGCTAGATTCCGAGTTGCTGCATTTGAAGGGTGATACAGATAGGCACGGCTTTAACAGTAATTGTACCGAAATAGCTAAATCTCTGAAGCTAGATATTTCTCTTTTGAAAGGTATTTAAGTCTAAGTACTTAAACGTACTAAAACACTCTGAAATGGCTGCTAGAAGGCTTATTTTACTGTTCCTTTAACTGAATGTGAAAAGTTTTTTGGAAGAGAAAAAAGTTTAAGAAATAGTCTGCAGCGATCGCAATCTTATTGTTAGGAAAGTTCATTTTGACTTTACAGGACTGCGTCGGACTTTACTAGGTCTATACGGTTGTTTACGGAGATTACGTTTAACTTGGATGGAAAGGCAACAAAACTTCAGTAATTCTGTTGTTCCGCAGTAATACTTCAATCGAGTATTGCTGCCGCCAAATTGAAAAACGATTCCCCCCTCTGTTTAGTAGGAATTAGATTATGACTACACCACTCCAACGCTTCGTGCTACCAGCCGTAATGCTGTCAGGTGCAGTTTTTGCCGCCGCTACTTTGCCATTGGTCGTACTAGGTTCCGAACCAGTGGACATTCACCTTGAGGACGAACCCGTGTTCTCCGGTGAAGTCAAAGATTTGGCTGCTCCTTACCTGGGCATTGCAACGGTGATGAGTCTTGGAATGGGTGTTGCTACCATCTCGGCATTAGGTTGGAGCCAGTCTTCGCGCAAGTCTTCTGAAGTCGAAGATCAGGTTTCCTCTCTACAGCGTGATTTGCAGGAAAAAGAGGCTCAAATCGAAGCCCTCCAGTTTTCTGAAAAGCGCTTAAACGCTGCTGGGCTACAGTATTTTCTGCAAGATGAAGTAGAAGAGGGTAATGCTCAACCCGTTGCTTCTGCTCCTTCAGGGCATCCAGTTCGGACGGTGGAAGATGATGATCCGACTGAGCCCTTAGAAACGGCGATCGCTTCTGGCAGGTTTGACGCAAATGCTCAAGCCTCCAAAGCGGCATCTCATTCTGCTGCACCCACTTTTACTCACTATGATGAGCCCACGCCCGCTATGAAGCAAGGGGTTGCCTCTGTGCCTCAGTCTACTCATGCTGCAGAGCCAAAACAGGTGAATGAGTTGATTGACCACCTCAAGCAAGTAATGGCTCAAATCGAAGAGCTGCAAACGGTTGGCGCAATTCCAGCTAACTCACTTTCACCTGTTACGGTGTCTTACAAATCTGGAGCTGCTTAGTGTTAATAATGGTCGGGCGAAGCAACTGTTTAGAGGCTTCGCCTGTTAGTCATTGGTCATCGGCTACTGGTTTCTAACAAGTAACAAGTAACAAGTGATAAATGACAATTAGCGGGCAAGGTGCCCGCGTGGTGGTGATGGAGTTAACGTAGAAAAGCGTCGGATGAGATCGGAGCATCTGTTTGAGTTGGGCTAAGTGCTGGTGGACTGGCACTAGTGGCTCCTAAGCTCGATGACGTTGAATTCGCTTCACCATCTGTCTGACTGACTGGAGGAGTTGTACCACCAGTGGGCAACGCAACAATTAGGGTCTTGCTTGCCTGAAGATATAGCTCTCCATCTGCATTGAATTGCACTAAACTCCCTGTTAAAGTTTCACCCTGGCTCTCTAACTGGTCTTGTAATGTTGCAGGTTGATTTGCCGGATCAAGCGTCACTAAGAAAGTCACGTTTGGGTCGGGCTGAACCTGCACTCCTAGATTGCCCTGATCTAGCTGCCAAACCTCTTGAAACTTGCCGTTTGGGGCGACTTGCCAGAGTGTAAGGTTGGCTTCCCACCTTCCCTGTTCAACGGGCGCAAATTGTCGGGCTAACACCGAGTAAGAGGAGCCAGAATTAGCGATCAATTGACCTGAGGTTTGCAGATAGCGAATCGCAGAAATTGTGATTTGTGTCTGGTCAGGTAGATTTGTGCTGCCTGTCACCCTGTATCCTCCTGGTTGCCCAAATGGGTCTATCCGCTCAACCTCTAGCTGTGGGACGGCCGGTTCGGATGATCGGCTAAACCGACTGATGGGTTGAGCACATCCAGTCGTTAGAAGTACTGCTAGCAGCACTACAGTTAAACACACAATTCGCTGTTGAATCCTCAAAACAGCTTGAATTTGGTGGGAAATTGTAGGATTAGTTTGATTCAGGAACATAAGCGATCGCCAGATTAGATTGGTGCAAGCAAATAATGCTGATTAAAACCTCAGCAAACTAGCCGAAGTTTGGCACAAAATTAACCGGATTACACAGGGTATTTGCGTAAGTATTGATGGAAGATTAATCCTTGGCAAGAGAGACAGAAGTTTGGCACAGAATTGCCAAATCACACAGGGTACTGGCAGCATCTCCACGCATCTCCACACTAGCCTCGACCTTCCTGTGTAAGCCACAGACTAAGCCTTAACCATCAAACTGCACAGCAGATTAAACAGCTAGCCTACCTCTGAGTGGGTCTGTTTTCACACGATCTTTAGGAGTGAAGACCCCAATGAAAGTCGGACTTTTTAAGTCTGTCCTCCTCAACTTTTTATTGTTTTCCGGTGCCTATTTTGTTTGCTTTGAATTCGGTTTTCTTACAGGTTCAACTTTTTCTTTAGGAAAAGCAAATGCCGCTCCCATCCCTGATGCAATTCTGGATGAGTCAAGCTCTGATTCTGCAACTGATCATGATTCATTGGTTGATTCTGAAACAGCAGTGGTCATTGCAGAGGCTAAAGGCGTAGCCGAATCAGCAGAAAGTGATTCTCACATTGCCGCACTGCCGACAGACGAGACGCTAAACCGATTTGCTGACGAAAATGACTCAAATTTAGCAGGTACTGCACCACCCGCTCCAGCTCCTATAGCTGCGGTCACGGTGTCTGCCTGGAGATCTCCCACACCTTCCCAATCTGATCCTCAATCTGACTACCAAACTGAAGATGAGTTAATCGCGCAGATGACGGGTGCTACAGCGTCCCCTGAATCGGCGAATGAAACTGCAACTGAAACTGCGACTGAATCGACGGGAAATGAATCGGCGATCGCCATTCCCGTTCCCACACCTGGGATGGTGCCACCTGTATCAGCAGAGACGGGGGTTGAGCCCACATCGGTTATGCCAGGGGCGATCGCTCCCGTTCCCCCAACTGCGGCTATTCCAACTGCCGCTACTCCAACCACCATTGCCTCAACCGCCATTGCTACAACCGACGTAGGAAGTAGGCTCTTTACGCCTGACCAATCCAGCAATACGGCTGCAATTTCTGCTTTTGAGGCAGCGCAAATCAACCAAGTTTTGCCCAGCGTCGCTGCTAGCCCTACGCTTCCAACGACTGCACCCGTTGCCAGTCAAGCGGCTCAGCTAACGCCTCCAGGTGAATCGCTCACCTCACAGGCTTCAGGAGAAAATTCTTTACTTCGCAGTACGGCACTCACACCACCCTCGATTACCCTGCAAGGTGTTTACATTTTTCAGGATAGTGAATCTTCGGCGCGGGCGCGACTGCGGGCAGTTTATCCGATTACACCAAACCTCCAGGCAGGCGCGACGCTCGACTTGACGGAAGGGGATGCGCTGACCGATTCGCCAGATGGCGGGCTGAGCATCAACGAACTGTATCTGGCGGCATCGCTGGAAGATGTACCCAACCTGCGGTTTGTGATTGGACAACTTGACCTGACCTCCTACTTTGATCGCAACAGTTTTGCCAAAGATGGGGCAAGTCAGTTCTTTAACCCGGTGTTTCAAACGAACCCAGCGTTGACCGCGACGGGCATTGGTTCTCGCCCTGCGGCACTCGTCAATTGGAGTCTGACCGACAACATCGAAGCTAGAGCTGCTGTGTTTTCGTCGTCCCGTAACATGGGTGACTTTGACCTGGACGGATTTGCTGGAGAAGTTGCCTTCTGGTTAGGAAATGCGATTATCCGAGGCACCTATGCCATAGGCAGCGATGCTGGGAATGACAGCGGATTTAACGAGATTTTTGACGTTGACCGGGGTGATGGCGAGTTTGGGCTGCGCGAGTCTGACCGCGAGGAGTCTTACGGAGTCAACGCCGAAATCTTTGTCCCCGAGCTAAATATGGGAATTTTTGCTCGCTACGGGCGCTATGAAAACCGTGACCTGGATGCGAGTGGCGATACCTACAGCGGTGGCGTGACGTTTTTGGACTTGTTTATGCCAAGCGATCGCCTGGGGCTAGCCTACGGTCGCGGTTTGTCTAACGAGTCACTGCGGAGTCGATCTGATCGCGACATTCCTGATGTGGCAGAGCTGTTTTATGACTTCAGCGTGCTGCCTAATCTGCGACTGGGTTTCACCCTCCAGCAGATCGATGGTTTCTCGGAAACGATCGCCGGGTTCCGCATTCGGACTGAATTTGACGTTACACCCAGGGGCAGCTTGTAGCCATGAAAAAGTTTGCTTTATCTAAATCCTGTCATCGGCTGGTTAGTCTGCTACTGCTGGCATGTCTGAGTGCGACCCCGCTGTTAGCGCTGGCGATCGCCCCTTCCGCTGCTCAAGCTCAGGCGGTAAGTTCTGCCATTCGCAGAGCCTACACGCTGCTGAGTCAGGGATTGGTCGATCAGGCAATTACAGCATTTCAGCAGGCGGTACGGCAAAATCCCCAATCGGTCGAGGCGCAGTTGGGTTTGGCGATCGCCTACCGTCGAGCCGGACGGGATGCAGAGGCATTTCAAGCCTACGAGCAGGTGTTGACCATCGACCCCAACAATCGATTGGCACTCAATACCATTGGCTTGCTGGGTGGCTATCGTTCCGAGTGGCAAAACCGGGGCATTGAAGCGCTGAATACGCTGCTGACCATTGACCCAAACGATAACCAGGCGAGAGCGCAGCGGGCGCTGCTGTATAGCTACCAGGGCAGATTTGCCGATGCGATCGCCGACTACGAAGTTGTGCTGCAAAACAATCCCACGCCGGATGCCGTCCTGGGTGCAGCGCAGGTTTACACCTACACAGGCGACTATCGGCGTGGTCTGGAGCTATTTAACCGCTACCGAGCTAGTGGACAGTCGATTTCTGGGAATTCGGCGATCGCTTATGCGTTGGCTCTCCAGGAAACAGGCAATCCAGCAGAGGCAATTCAAGTGCTGGAACCGCAACTGCGGCAGTCGCCCCAGATTAACCGAGATACGATCCAGCTCCGAGCGGCGTTGGCTTCGGCGTATGCAGCAAATCGGCAGTTTACCGAGGCAGAGGCGGCGATCGCTCCCTTGCGCGGGCGGGGTGATTCACGTCTGACGCTAGCCCGTGCCCTCAGTGTGATGGGACGCTACAGCGGCAACACCGAGTACTACACCGAAGCTGCCTCGTTATACCGCCAAGTTCTCGCGACAACCAGTGCTTCTCCGGCTTTGGTGCGTGAAGCGGCAGATGTGCTGAGCGGCGTATCGAGTGAACAGGCATACGCGCTTCAGCTTTACCAGCAGTTGACTCCGCAATTCCCGAATGACAAGGGTTTGCTGACGCAGCAGTTGGTGTTGCAAAGTCAGCTTGGGCAGATTTCTAGAGCCGATCTGCGGCAGCGACTTCAGGCAGAATTGCAGCCTTTGCCGAGCGATCGCTTCCAGCAACAGGTGATTGCGCGATCTCTCTTGCGAATTGATTCCCCCGATCCTGAACTGCTGCCCATTTATCAATCGCTGCTGTCGGCAGGCGTAAACGAACCGCTGCTCAACTTCCGCGTCGCCCAAATTCTGATTCAGCGGAATGATTACGCTGGGGCAAGAACGGCGCTAAATGCTTACAGTGCAGCAGTTGGCTCGGCAGACCAGTCTCCGAACCTGCTTTTGGCAGAAATCGATCGGCGTGAAGGCAACCTGGATTCGGCAGCACAACGCTATGAATCAATCATTGCCAGCAATCCGGCAGATGAAGGTGTGTTGAATGGCGCATTGCAAGGATTAGCAGGCATTCGGCAAGCGCAGGGACGGGTGAATGAGGCGATCGCCTTCTACGACCAGCTGATCGCCCGCGATCCGCAAAACCTTACCCTCCAACTCGGACGCGCCAGCCTTGCCTATCAGGGACGGCTGATCTCTGAAGCGGAAGCACAGGCGGTGCTAAGCCGCTGGCTGCAAGAGCGTCCCGCTACTGACACACCACCAGAATTGTATAACCTGCTCAGCGTGTTGCCCGCCAACGCTCAGCAAGAGGCACTTTACCTGACGCTGCTAGAGGCTGAACCTAACAACATTCCAATTCAGCTCCGATTGGCACAGGTGATCGCTCAGCGTGACCCTGCTCTGGCACGGGCAAGAGTCGCAGAACTGATTGCCCGCGATCGCACCAATCTCAGCGCTTACTTTGTCCAGGGAGAACTGGCGCAACAGCTAGGTGATCTGGATTTAGCTAGCGAATCCTACGAAACCATCCTCAGCCAGGAACCCAACAACACCGATGCGCTTTCTGCCCTAGGAGGCATTCGGTTCCAGCAGCGGCAGTACGACTCCGCCGCCCAGCTTTACAACCAGGTGTTGAGCATCCGCCCTGACGATCCGGTCGCCCAAACTTCCTTAATTGCCCTAACCGCTGTGCAGGGCAGACGACTGGAAGCCTTACAGCGACTCGAACAAATTCAGGTTCAACAACTTGCTCAAGGGATTACAGACGAAAACCTGAATCAGCAAATGCAGCTTTTAGAAGAAGGCTTCCTTCAACAGCGAGGATTTCAGCCGCCTTGGGAGCGGTATTAGGGGTTAGGGGCTGGGGGCTGAGGGCTAGGGAAAAGTTCTAACCTCCTCAGTTCCCCATACTCCCTGCTCCCCCACTCCCTAGTTTCCACCCCCTAATCCCTAATCTTCAATTCCCCTACTTCCTATGCGTCCATCTCGTCACTCCCCTCCGCCTTCTCCCCTCCGCCCCATTTTTAGTCGGTTTCGCCTCTGGCGACGATCGCTTATTTTGCTTTTCTGTTTGAGTTGTCTGAGTACCCTGTTGGGGCTCACCACTCTGGCTCAAGCTCAGACCGATCGCCCAATTCAGCAACAGGAAGAGCAAGTAATTCGGGAGTTTGTCTTGCCCGAAGCGCCGCGTCAGGCTCCGGTTTATCGTCCTCGCCCTGCCCCGCCGAGTGCGCCACCTGCTAGTAGTGGGGCGCGATCGCAACCCTCCAACACTTCCCCTCGTCCTGCACCTGCGCCTGCTGCCCGTCAGCCTGAAGCCGCTGCACCTGTAGCAGAATCTCCTGAGGAGCCAGCCACGCCTGCAACCACCTACAAATATATGCTGGCGTTCAACCGTAGCCCAGTAGTGGGAAATCGCTTGCGGCTAGAGGGAATTTATCCAGAAACGCGGCTGGGCTTTACTCGTCCGAGGGGTTGGGGGGTGAAGTCAGCCAAGGCACTGATTCGATTTCAGCATTCTCCGGCGCTGTTGCCTAACCAGTCGAGCATGACGGTGCGGGTGAATGATACGAGCATCGGCAGTGTGGCGCTGAATCGACCCAATTCTCAAGTTGGACAGGTTTTGTTTAACATTCCCACGTCGCTGTTGCAGGACAGGAATGAGATTTCGATCGCCACTCAGCAGCAGAACTCAGAGGAATGCACCGACCCGACTGACCCGACGCTATGGACGGAGGTGCTGCCCGATTCAAAATTGCTGTTTGAGTTTGAACCGCAGGCAGTCGCCCTCGACTTTAACCGCTATCCCTATCCCTTTATTGACGATTTAGGGCTAGATCGCGATCGCCTGGTTTACCTGCGTCCTAAAGAGTTAAGTGAATCTTGGCTCACCTCTGCCGCTCGATTTCAAGCCTCTGCTGGGCGCTATGCCGACTTTCGCCCAGTCGATACGCGCATGGTGACGGATTTGGATCAGGTGCAGGGGGGCGATCGCCTGATTCTCATCGGCACTCCCACCGAACAGCCTGTGCTCAAAAACCTATCGCTGCCCTTCCAGTTTCAGGGCAACCAGCTTTTAGACGGCAACCGCAGCACCCTGCCGGGAGATGTAGGTGTGCTGATGATGACTACGTTGGAAGACAATGGCGTTCCAGTTTTAGTGGCTACAGGCAACGATGCTGCCGGGGTTGCCAAAGCCGTACAGTTTCTTGTGCAGTCTGATGGTCAGTCACTAGGCGCAGGTCAGGCGCTAATTGTCACTAATATCGACGAAGTTTCATCCCCACCTCCGCGTCAGTGGGATCGCTACCTGCCCACCGAAGACACCTTTACCCTTAGCAGTTTGCGCGGTACGGATGGCGAACCGTTCAAAGACACGACTGTGCATGGCTCCAATGCGCCACCGATTCGGTTTAACTTTTGGGCGTTGCCCGATGACCAGTTTATGCGCGGCAACACAATGACGCTGCGCTACAGCTACAGCCCTCAGGTCAATCCTCGCACTTCAGCGATCGAGGTTCGGATTGATGGTGTGACGGTTGGTGGCAAGCGACTCGCTTCAGAAGAAGGGGGACGCGAATCTCTCAATGTGAATTTGCCAGAGAGCCTGATTCAGCCCAACTCTCAAATTGAAGTGTTGTTTGTCCTGCGACCACGGGTCACGGAGGAATGTGGTCAAAGTCAGGATCAGCAGCTTTGGGGTACCGTTCATGGTGATACTAGCTTTGACCTGAATCGGCAGAATGCGGTGCAGTTGCCCGACCTGCGGCTGTTGCAAACGGGCTTTCCGCTCGCTGCACCTCAAGATCTCTCCAGCACGGCAGTCGTGCTGCCCGACGCACCCAACGATTACGAAGTGATGACGCTGCTGAAGCTGAGCGAACGCCTGGGACGAGTCAGCCGCGCTGACTCGGTAAAGCTAAACGTTTATCAGGCAAACAGCGTCCCAGCAGAGGTACGAGAGCAAAAGAACCTGGTGGGAATTGGCATCCGCGATCGCTTCCCCATTCCCGAAGCCTTTGCGGCAAATTCTGGGGGGCTGAGGTTAGGTGAATTCTTTTCTCGTCAGCGCAACAACAACCAGTTGCAAACCTTATCTGATGAGGAAGGCGTAATCAAGTCCGTGATTTCTCCCTGGAATGCCGAGCGTATCTTATTGGCTCTCACTGCTCAGTCAAACCAGGGCTTGGATCGGGTACAGGAAATGTTTGCCAACGATCCGCTGTTCTTCCAATTTCAGGGAGACACGGTGCTAGTGGCAGCGAATCAACCAAATCCTTCTCCCTACGATGCGACAGGCTATAACTTGGAGTTTCTTCAGCAGACCAACCAGCGGCGAATCGAGCAAACTAACCTGCTGGGTCGGGCCACTCGCTTCTTGCAAGACAACTGGTTTCTTCTGCCCACTGGCATCGTAGTAGCTGCGCTGATGCTGTACGGCATTTCTCAACTTTATATCAACCGCATTGCCAGTGGAGGTGCAAGATGACCAGTTCTTCTCATGAGCATCAGGGCAGCCCGCGTCCGACCGGAATCCTGTGGTTGCTCAGCCGCTTACCAGATTGGCTTGGGGTTCTCTTTGGTGGGTTGGGTCGCTCTCTGCTGATGGTGCTGGTGTTTTTGGTGCTGGTGCTGTCAGTGCCGCTGATTATTGCACCACTCACGATCTGGCAACAAACCATCGTGGCGATCCTGCTGATGCTGATCGGCTGGTTTATGGTGCGGCTAGAGCAGCGGCAAACCCAACAACAGACGAGTGAATACTTACACTTATTTTTGGTCTGGCTGAGTATTGTCACCACCTTTCGCTATCTCTATTACCGCACCAGCTACACACTGAATCTAGATAGCTGGGTAAATGGAACGCTGAGTATTCTGCTGTTTGGGGCAGAACTGTATGCGATCGCCACTCTCCTGCTCGCCTACTTTCAAACGCTCAAACTCAAAGACCGCCAGCCCGTAGACCTCTCTGCTTATCCTAAAGATCAGTGGTTTAGCGTTGATATCTACATTCCCACTTACAACGAGGATGTAGAAATTGTGCGAAAAACTGCCCTGGCAGCAATGGCGATCGACTATCCACCCGAAAAGAAGCGGGTGTATGTGCTAGATGACGGGCGCAAATTTCCTGAGCGGCGAGAACAGCTTCGTCAGATCTGCAACGAACTGGGCTGCATGATGCTGATACGTGACAACAACGATCACGCCAAAGCCGGAAACATCAACACGGCAATGCAGCACACGACGGGTGAACTAGTTCTGATCCTGGATTGCGATCACATTCCCACTCGTCAGTTTTTGCTGCACACTGTTGGCTTCTTTTATGACGCCAAAGTGGCGCTGGTGCAAACCCCTCACTGGTTTTATAATCCTGACCCGTTTGAGCGCAACCTGCTGACGCAGGGCAGAGTCCCAGTTAACAATGAGCTGTTCTACAAAGTCCTGCAAAAGGGAAATGACTTCTGGAATGCTGCCTTTTTCTGCGGTTCCGCAGCCGTTTTCCGCAAAGATTATGTGCAGGAAGTGGGCGGCATTGCCGTGGAGACCGTGACTGAAGACTGCCATACTTCCCTGCGATTGCACTCCAAAGGCTACAAGTCGGTTTACTACGACAAGATCATGGTGGCAGGTCTGGCTCCAGAGCGGTTTTCTGCTTATGTGGGGCAGCAGGTCCGCTGGGCGCGAGGCATGGCACAGATTTTGCGGCTAGAAAACCCGCTGTTTAACCCCAAACTCAAACTCAGTTTGGCGCAGCGCTTGTGCTACTTCTCGGCGACTTCTCACTTCTTCTTTGGGTTTCCTCGGTTGATGTATGCGATCGCCCCCATCCTCTACCTGCTGCTGGGCGTTGACCTGATTCGCGGTTTAGGTACAGAAACACTAGCCTACGCCCTGCCGCATATCGTGTTGGCGATGAACGCCAACTACATCACCTACAAAACTGTACGCTTTTCCTTCTGGAACGAGATCTTTGAATATGCAATGGCATTTCAAGATGGTCTGGTTACCTTCATGGCGTTGCTCAACCCCAAGTTGGGCAAATTCAACGTGACCGCCAAAGGTACGATGGTCAACAAACGCAGCTTTGACTGGAGTTCTGCCCAGGTGCCTGTGATTGTTTCCATTCTGCTGCTGGTTTCCCTGATGACGGTGCCCTTCTGGTTAATCTTGCGACCCGAAAACCAGGAAGCTGTAATCATCAATGCCGCCTGGAGTGTGTTTAACCTGCTGCTGTTGATTGCCGCAATTCTCGTTGCCTTTGAGCAGCCTCAGTTGCGCCGCGCTCACCGTCTCGATCGCCAGCTTACAGCCATTATCTATAGTCAAGACCAGACCTGGACAGGTAAAACCCTGGATGCGAGTGAGACGGGTTGCCGCATTCTGCTAGAAAATTGGCCCAACCTGCCCGATCAGATTGAGCTAGAACTGGTGGGCGACTTTGGCGCACGAGCATTTCTAAACGGGCAAATCATTCGGGTAACGCCGCAAAATGATAATCAGATCATCGTAGCGGTAGACTTTGTTAATCCGACTCCAATCCAGTTTGACGCACTGGTGTTGGTTCTCTACTCGGACGTTAACCAGTGGTACTCCCAAGAACGCCAGAACTTGGACAACCCGTTGGGCTCGCTCAGGTTTTTGATCACGGGACTCTTCCGGGTATTCCAAGATCCCAAACCAGACCCCAGAGTGACGGTGCGAAAACAGGTGAGCGCAGCTGTGCAAATCTATTGGGAAGGGCAATTTCACCCTGCCACAGCAACCGAGATCAATACCCGCACGCTGCGTCTGGAGTTGACTGAAAAGACAATTCACAACCTGGATGAGATGAGGCACAACAAGCCAGCAATAGGACTGTTAGTCAGCCAATATTCCACTGACCCACTCCCTAAACGGCTGATTGCTCAAGTTGAGACGATTGAGTTGCCAGGACGGATGGTGGATACGCCTTACAGTGCAGCCTCTACAACTAGCCCCACGGTGATCGAGTTACGGTTTCCCAAGAATCTCGATCGCCAACAGGGAATCAAAATCAAACAGCTTCTCAAAACGCTGAGATGAAATAGCGTTCTGTTCAAAATCTCATCCGCTCAAAACTTGATTTATGGAACAAAGAGGTTAGGGATATCCCTAACCTCTTTGTCTTATGAAACTCTGAAACCTAATAACACCCCGTAGGCTGGGTGAAGCAAAGCGCAACCCAACAGAATCCACACAAGCATTAGGCTTCACGTCGTTCCACCTCATCTACATCAAAAGATGTGTCAGCCAATTAACCCTAACCGCCTCTTTGTGAAAGAGAAAGATCCAGGCTGGAAATAGAAGGGCTTCACGTCAACAGTTGAGTTATTGCCCTAGCACAGAAGGTTTAACTCAAAAAACACGACGAAATCTTTTTCCAGGGTGACAAAACTCTTCTCCAGGACGACAGAACCTCTTTTTGGCGTAACAGAACCTCTTTCGGGGATGACAAAACTTCTTTTGGGCGCGACAGAACCCCTTTTCGTCCCGATCAAGGGCTAATGTTGGGTGTTTAAGCCAAAATTTGGGAACGATTGGAGGAAAGTCGCGGCTTTTTTCTAATTGTGGGACTCGTAATATGGCAAGTCTGAAGCGTTGGGTTCCGCTCTGCTCCACCCAACCTACCGTTCTAATATCCACAATTTGTGCTGGTTGGGTAGGTTGGGTGAAGTGCAGCGGAACCCAACGTTCTAGCTTAACGCGCTACTAACCGTTCTAATGTCCGCGAGTTGTGCAGATCAGCTTCCGCTGCTAACTGAGTTGTAAAAACGTGGATTAGACCATTTACAGTGATAAAGCTTGTTCTGAATACAGGTTTGATCCAGCGAGGTGCAGGGGTTATGGTTCGCGCAGTTAGCTCAAATAAGTACTACCGCAGAATGATGTGCTGGTTGCTTGAGGAAGATAAGCAAACTATAGAGGGCCCTTACCCCAAAGAGCAAACCCATCAGAAACATGTTTGGTGGCAGGTCATGTGCCTTACGGGAGTTGATTACTTCTCAACTCTAGGCTACCAACCTGGAATTGCGGCTTTAGCGGCAGGCGCTCTTTCCCCATTGGCAACCTTAATCCTGGTGCTGCTAACGCTGTTTGGAGCTTTACCTATCTATCGACGGATTGCAGCCAAAAGCCCTCATGGAGAGGGCTCCATTGCAATGCTAGAGCATCTGCTTCCCTGGTGGCAGGGTAAGTTTTTTGTGCTTTGCCTACTGGGTTTTGTGGCAACTGATTTCATTATTACTATTACGCTTTCAGCAGCGGATGCTACAGCTCATATTATTGAGAATCCTCTAGCCCCGCACTTTTTGCACGGGCAGGCGATCGCCATTACCCTCGTACTCATTACCCTACTGGGAGCTGTATTTCTTAGAGGATTTCAGGAGGCGATCGGTCTAGCGGTTTTTTTGGTGGGTGCTTACCTGCTGTTGAACCTGATCACCATTGGAGTTGGGGTGTCCCAAATTGTTCAGCAACCTTCTGTCATTGGGGATTGGCAACGAGCTTTGTTTGCCAGTCATAGCAATCCTTTAGCAATGTTATACCAATTCTTCAAAGTAAGGCTACAGATGGTATAAAGCTTTTGATGGGTTCAAAGACGAAGGATGGCAGGGGTATACAAGCTAGAGATTGGTGAGAGTGAGGAAGACCT
>NZ_JACJPC010000013.1:0-36199 GCF_014695875.1 Leptolyngbya sp. FACHB-541
ATTCCCAGTTTAGCTAGGTAAAGACCAAGTCCGTTGAACCGCCGTGGTACGGACCCGTATGCCCGGTGGTGTGGGAGGGGAGGAGGCGTAAGTCCTTCCCCTATCCCGATTGGTTTCATAACTGCGTATTGCTGGATAAGGTCAAAGACCCTGAAGAACGTCTGTGGTACATCCAAAAGACGCTGGAGTATGGCTGGAGCCGCAATGTGCTGGTGCTTCAGGTTGAGAGTGGTCTCTATCAGCGACAGGGGGAAGCGATCACCAACTTTGAGCAGGTTTTGCCTCCTGCACAGTCTGACCTAGTGCAGCAGATTATCAAAGACCCCTACCATTTTGACTTTTTGTGCCTAGGGGAGGAGCGATCGGAGCGCATCCTGGAGCGGGGACTGATTGACCACATCCGAGACTTTTTGATGGAGCTGGGCGTTGGCTTTGCTTTTCTGGGGAGCCAGTATCCAATTGAAGTGAGTGGCAAAGAGTATCGATTGGACCTACTGTTTTACCATGTCAAGCTGCATTGCTATGTGGTGATTGACCTGAAGATGGGAGAGTTTGAGCCGGAGTTTTCGGGCAAGATGAATTTCTACGTCGCGGCGGTGGATAACCTGTTGCGATCGCCCCAGGATGAACCCACGATTGGGATTGTGTTGTGTAAGTCGAAGGATAAGACAACGGTGGAATATGCACTCCAGGGCATCCAAAAGCCGATTGGCGTAGCCACATTTCAGCTTGAAAGGGAACTTCCTGCCCCGCTCAAAGGAATTCTGCCAACAGCGGAACAGCTGGAGATTGAGCTGAATGCAGCGGTGGCAGAGGTTCGGATAGAGGCAGATGAGATGGAATAAGCGATCGCTCTTTGAAGTGCCAAAATCCTATTAACTATATATAGTTAATAGGATTTTGGCACCTCATTTCAAGAAGATAGACGTAAATCCACTCCATCCCATCTCCCATTCGAGTATTCATGAAGAAACTGAAGAAGAAACAGAGACTATAGGTGAGTGGGATGCATAGTATTTACAAGCCTCATTGCCGAGAAACTGGAACATCAAGTAGGTGATAGCTTGTCCCGATCCCAAATCTAGACCCATATTGATCAAGTCTCCAGCTACAGGAATTTGTCCGATCGGAAACTTTAGCAGAAACATACTGGCTTGGATTGCTCGGCTGCTGCCCAGACCCGCTGCTGAAATTTCTATAATTTCTTTTTTCCGAGCCACATCTTGTAGGTCAAATCCATGAGCGCTAGCAACCTGGTAAACCATCTCG
Organism: Leptolyngbya sp. FACHB-541; assembly: GCF_014695875.1. NCBI lineage: Bacteria > Bacillati > Cyanobacteriota > Cyanophyceae > Leptolyngbyales > Leptolyngbyaceae > Leptolyngbya > Leptolyngbya sp. FACHB-541. The sequence continues at coordinate 1,270 of NZ_JACJPC010000013.1, forward strand.
GCTTGAAACCGGGCAATATCTACCCAGCTGTCAGACGTTGAGGATTCAATCGTTCTTTGTCCGATGAAGTAATGGGCTAAGTCTAGTGGGGGGTGTTCTGGATGGTCTTGTCGTATTTTGTTAACTCCAGCTTCTAGTTGGTTCAAATCAACCTGTTCGATAGCAAACTCTAGCAAAGGCTGAGCGTTTTTCTCGAAGGATGTAACTACAAGTTGAGCAACTGTGTTAGCAGCTTGCTCAAGTCCTTGAGTTGCCTGTCCAATGAGATGCAACGTTTTATTGGCTGCTGCTGTTCCTACCTCAGTGGTGGAGTCCAGCACAGATTTACCTACCTGTAAGGTTGTGCTGCCAACCTTGGAACTTACATCTATAGCTGTCTCAGCCGTAGTTTTACTAACCTGTAAGGCTTTAGTCCCTAGAGAACCCCCAACATCGACTGCTGTCTCAATTGTGACTTGACCAGCTCTCAACGCTCTACTTCCGACAGCCTCCCCAGCGCCTGTGGCTACTTCAGTTACTGTTTTGCCAGCTTGTAAAGTATTTTTGCTAACCGTTTCCCCAACTTGGACTGCCTTCTCTGTTATTCCTTGAATAGAGTAAGCTTTAGCTGGCTGAAGTGCTACTAGATTAATACTAAGAAAGCAAACAAGGGCAATCAGTAGAACGACCACCTTCTTCATCACCGATCTAAAAGCCAGGAACAGCATATTGCTATTGCTACGGAAGTTCTAGCTTAAGGTCCCCTGCCATTTCTAATGATTCAACAAAGGTAAGATGAATTCTAATAAAAGTGTAATGAGGATAAGCTGCCTCAGTTCCCTAATTGGACGAAGATGGAAGAGTTCGAGTCGGGTAGCTAGCCAGGATTGTGAAACTCATACCAGCTTGATTCAGTGATAATTACATTCTCATCCTATTCGACGACTCATTTTGCATCAGGCATATGTAGTGAATTGCAAACAACACTTTTAAGTACAGCTGATAAGCAACTTGTTACCTTACTGTCAATCAGTGCTTGCGGCAATTCTCCTTAATCGTTCCAAAAATCCTTAAATCGTCCTGGGGCTAACTCGGTATACCGTACTGTGTGCTGAATGTTTCGATGTCCTAAGTACACCTGAATTGCTCGCGTGTCTTGCCCATTGGATGCTAAATAATATCCCGTTGAATGACGCAGCATGTGTGGATGAACCGGAAAAGGCAGCCCTGCCAACTCCCCGGATCGAGCGATAATTGCTCTTGCGGTGCGGTCGCTCATCGGACCCTTGCGCTCCGACTGAAATAGGTACGGTGATTCCGAATACTCTCGTTTTAACTGCCGCAGTGCTCGCAGCTCTGGTCCTCGCAGTGGATGCGTCGCCGGTGTGCCTCGCTTCATCCGATTAACATGTAACGTTCCCTGTTTCAGATCCAGCTGGTCCCAGCGGAGGGAGATTGCTTCACTCACCCGCAGCCCATGTCGATACATCATCAGAATTAGGGTGGCATCGCGGTGCCCGTTGCGTCCCTCTTGTTTAGCAGCTTGCATGAGCGACTCCACCTCTTCAGGTGTTAAATGCTCGCGAGATCGCACATCTTGATTTTTAAGTTTACGAGGAGGGGAGGATTGCATTTTGCAACTTTGCCGAAAATGATGGTTGGGCGAGTTTTTGTAGTACGCCCACAATGCCTACTGCATCGTATCATCGTAAACCTAACAATGCCGAAAATACTCATTTTCGGCAGTGTTGTTGACTGTTAACGGTTCGATTCAGCGGCGACGATAAAACCAGAACGATAGACGAAGAAAATTTGCTCGTCCGCTGCAATCGAATTGTTATCTCGCTGTTGCTTCACTTTCATGACTACTCGGAGCCTGTCACAACACCAACATACTCTTCTGGAAGTGGAAGATTAAAGTATTGCTGCAATAGCCGAACGTCATGAATGTCTTTTGCTTGGGGGTTGTATCCTGTGTGACATAGCATCTGCGCTTCAGGTGTGATGCAAGAAATCACATTGCTGTCGATCCTGCCCTGTCCAGCTAAACTATCCTGTGGATAATGAAAAGGCGAGCCGTCTTGTAGGACTTGAATCAACTGTCCGCTACTATCCTGTTGGACAGTGTGAAAGTCAACACTACGACAGTTAGCATCTTTCATCACAAACCGCGTCGGTAACTCATTCAGTATGATAGCGAACTGATAGATAGCGAGGGTCTGTTCAATCTGACCAGCATCCTCCAACCTAACTACGAGATCGAGATCACTGTGCGATCGTGTTTGTTGACTTAACAGGGCATCGACACCCCAACCACCATCTAACCATACAGGAATCTCTGCCCGCTCTAACCAGGTCACAATCTGCAAAACATCTTCTGATTTCATACAGGAATGAGAGATCTGAAACCGTGATTTAAGTCTACATAAACTTCAACACGACTGAACGAAGCGAGATAACGCCCCCAATCACTGGACACCGACAACTTCTGCAACTCACCGAACCACTTAACTTTGTTCCGGTGCATTGGGATTGTTCGACCACTACATACAGGCTATCCAACAACCACTCGATCAACTTCATCTTCCTGATTGGCTGTTACATCAACGACTACTGCTCTAGCAGCTTCAACTTCATGAAAATGCTCAGACGACCAGCGGCATAAAGCTTGAAGTGGCTCAACTAGAGTTTTGCCTAACGGCGTTAAAGAGTACTCAACCATTGGCGGAACAACGGGATAAATTTTCCGTTGAACTAAACCACTTTCTTCTAACTTCCGTAGCGTTTGAGTCAGCATTTTCTGCGAAATGCCCTCAATTTTTCGATGCAATTCACTGTACCGCTTCTTATCGTGAATCAGTGCCATAATCACCAGCGCCGTCCACTTATCGGCAACGAGGTCAAGCGTTCTGCGGACACCAGAAGCTTGAGCGAAAGCGCAAGACTGAGAGGATGAAGAGTTCATGACACGCACCTTTTAGTAAGTACAGCACTTTCTTGTACATACTTGTGTTTCAGATTGTAGCTGCTCAAAATTGAGAGAGCAACGGGGATGTCTTTCCTCACTGTTGATGTTGTTCAACTTATGACTCTTGGAGTGTTTTGATGCCAAATTTTGCAGGCAAAGTAGCGCTTGTTACAGGCGGTACATCGGGAATTGGTCGAGCAACCGCGATCGCATTTGCTAAAGAGGGCGCAAGTGTTCTGGTTGCGGGTCGCCGCAAGGAAGAAGGGGAGGAAACTGCTCGGCTTGTAAAAAACAGTGGCGGTCAAGGCGTTTTTATCGAAACAGATGTCACGCAAGAAGCAGATGTTCAGGCAATGGTCGAGAAGGCAATCGCTACTTTTGGTCGTCTCGACTTTGCATTTAATAACGCCGGAGCATTTGGTGAATCTGCTTCCCTCATTGAGCAAACGCAGGATCAGTATGACCGCTTGATGGATGCCAACGTTAAGAGCGTTTGGCTATCGATGAAGTATGAAGCCGCACAAATGTTGAAACAGGGTGCAGGCGTGATTATCAACAATAGTTCTGGCTTCGGGTTAGTTGGTGCCGCTGGAGCGCCACTATACGTTGCCAGTAAACATGCGGTCATCGGCTTAACCAAAGCAACTGCTCTGGAGTTTGCCAAGTTAGGGCTTCGAGTCAATGCAGTTTGTCCTGGTGTGGTAGCTGAAACAGATATGCACGCCATTTCCGCAGGTTCTTCAGACCAAATTAGAGACTATATGCTCTCCGTTCATCCTGTAGGACGGTTTGGCAAACCTTCAGAAATTGCCAGTGCTGTAATGTGGCTCTGTTCGGATGGTGCAGCTTTTGTGACTGGACAGACTCTCGCTGTTGACGGGGGATATACGACCCAATAAACATCTAGAGTGCGATCGCCGAAACAGACCTTAACCGCGATCGCGCTTCACCGGTCCGCTCAACGGCTCTAACTTCAGAGACTAACAAAACGCCTTCAAACTACACCCCAACGACTGCAACGAAGCGGTCGAACGGTTGCGGTCAGCGGTTACCGATCCCTTCAAACTCAGCACCAGTAGCTTTCTTCAATCCGCTGCACCGATCTTAGGCAGTCGCGGCTTGAACAATAATTATCGCATTCTCTGAAGTCGTTGCTTAGCTTCACTAATAAAGCTTCCTATATCCTCAATAACATGCCGATCGAAGGTTCTGTCTTTACCTTGTTCTAATGCTTTAACCTTAGCTAGTGATGGCTGCTGCCAAACTTTAAGAGCAGCTCTTGTTCGTAACGCTGGACTTGTCTCTGGGGAATTTAAAAGCGTGATTATCCCTACCTCATCCAAGCCCTCAAAATACTTAAATTCATTAGGAGTGAGTGGATATGCATCACCAAGTTTATTTATCTTCTTTTGCTTTTGAAGAATCTTGACATAAACCTCTTCAGATGTGAAGCTTCCGTAGTCTTTATCTCTATTACGGATTAAAGCCTCTGCGATTCCTTTACTTGGAAAGGCGCAGAAGCAATTAAAAATAATGTTTCTAACCTCAGTAGAAGTATCATCAGCATCAAGCATTCTAATCCTATTTTCTTCGGAATCATAATAGATACCGCATGAAAACTGGTTCTCAACCTCACAATCGAGGAGACGATGAGATGACGAATTTGGATCGAAGGCATATAACCATACAATAACAGGAAGCTCTTTATCTTCATGTTTCCAATACAAAACGAAGGTTCGCCCGTCTAGATACCAAAAACAAGCTTCATTCACATGCAACCAGTTTGGAAAATTATTTTCACTGCATTTTACTATCGTTCCATTGCAGCCAAGGATTTCTGAAACGTAAGTGATTGATTCACGGTAATACTGTTCAACCTCTTGATAGGCACTGAGAAAATCATTCTCATCGTAGCTATCCCAGAAATCACGAGTTACATGTAGCTCGAAGCTATCAACTGACAAATCAGTCAAGAGAGTCTCTACAGATTGCTGAGCTTTTTCTCGTAGGTTTGGAGACATTATTTCTGAATCCCCTATAAGGGCTACTACGTCAGATGGGGTAAAAGGATGCCTAACGACCAAGATAAGCGGCTGATAGGTTCTTTGTCACTCCACCAACAGCTTTCAATCGTCCGCTTCATCGACTTGTTATGCAGCGAGCGTTGAAGCAACGTAAGTGTTGGAGTATGAAGTTATTGCAGTTCCTTCATCAATTCGTTAATCAGAGTCAGCAATCATTCTAACTTCCTACCCATGCTCTTCCAACTCCACGAGCGTCCCATACAGCAGCACAGATTCTGAGGTTGATATTACAAGCCTCTTCAAGGTTGTACCCAGTGCAAGTATGCAACTCACTTGGTCCAAGTCCATAGATAACAGCATTTAATGCTTCGTACATAACCCGCCATTCATCGGCTGTCAACTCGATTGACGGTAATTCCGCCTCTGCCTGCAATCGGACTTTTGGTTGCAAATTATGTGCGGTTTCGACATAAGGTCCCAGTATATTTTGGATTATGCGTGTAGAACCTCCGCCGAAAACCTCCATAAAGACAAATGCAAGAAAGTGTTGCTCGCGTTTATCGAAGGCGATCGCAATATTCATCAAATTTCAACTGTACATTCAAGACAGGCGAATCAGCATAACTATTAATTAGACGGAACGATTCTGCCTATCTACCCAGTTTCGGAGGGTAGGCAGAATGATTCTGTAATATCACTCCAAAACAGGTGGATCGACAGAATGATTCTGCATAGTAGGCTGATTTGGGTGGATCGGCAGAATTTTTCCGTATATCTTCACATGCAGTACGCTTGTACTTACAAGTATTATTTATCACATCGAATGTCCTCCCTACTCAACCCTCTCATGCAGCCACCTCCCAAGAAGCTGTTAGATCAAGTGCGAGATGCGATTCGGCTGAAGCACTATGCTTACCGCACCGAAGAAACTTACGTGCAGTGGATTCGCCGCTACATCCTGTTTCACAATAAACGGCACCCTAAGGACATGGGGCGTGCTGAAATTGAAGCATTCTTGACCCATTTGGCTGTGCACGAACAAGTTGCAGCTTCAACTCAGAATCAAGCACTGAATGCACTGTTGTTTCTGTACCGGGAAGTGCTGAAGCTAGAAGTGTCTCAGGTCAATGCCATTCGAGCTAAACGCACTCAGTACTTACCAACCGTCTTAACGAAGGAGGAAGCCCTGACCGTTATCCAAAATATCGATGGTGTCCCTCAACGGGTTGTTAAGTTACTGTACGGCGGTGGATTGCGTCTGAGCGAAGGATTGCGATTACGAGTCAAAGACATTGACTTCGCACAGCATCAAATCATTATTAGAGATGGTAAGGGCAGCAAGAGTCGCGTCACCATGCTGCCATCGAGTGTAACCGATGAACTCCGTGATCACTTAGTGGGAGTAAAGCGACAACATCAGCAGGATTTAGGGCGAGGATTTGGAGCTGTCCCTCTGCCGTTTGCGCTGGAGCGGAAGTACCCTAATGCCAATCGAGAGTGGATATGGCAATTCGTGTTTCCTTCCAGCCATATTGCCAAAGACCCTCGTAGTGATCTGATGTGCCGTCACCACATGCATGAGAGTAGCATTCAAAAAGCGGTTAAGCAGGCTGTTCGAGCCGCAAAATTAACAAAACGGGTGGGGTGTCACACCTTTCGCCACAGTTTTGCAACCCACCTGCTTCAAAGTGGTTACGACATTCGGACTATACAAGAGTTGCTAGGTCATAAAGACGTCAAAACAACAATGATCTACACGCATGTCTTAAACCGAGGAGGACAGGGAGTGAGAAGTCCACTTGATCCGTGAGGATGAATTGCAAGATTGGTTGATTGCGAAGCATTATACGCAAGTTTCCTGCCGAAAAGAGGCATTTTAGGCAGTGTTTTGGGCAAGTTCAAGTTTGTATCATTTTGATGATTAGTAGAGTTTGTTTTACCACGACCTTCATCAGCTAGATACTTTGCCGTAACGCTCCATCTAGTAGTAGTGCTAAATTGAGACTTTAAGGTACGTCTGCTTTCAGCGATCGCTCATGCAGAATTATTCTCCTTCCTCTGACAACAAAAACCTATATAAACTGGCAAAAAACGTTTTAGAAAAGCCTAAAGTTTTACAAGATTTGGCTCTGATTTCAGTTCCTGAATCTTTAATGCTTTTTCCTGACGAGGCTCGTCAGCGCTCAACCATTGTGCAGTCTGCACTTAGCACGTGGGAAGAACAGGTTCGGGAAGATGATTTGCGGTTTGGTTTCGAGGAGCGCTGTTGGATTCCACGGATTGAGATTTATATCCCAGATACTCCTGATGGCAAGAAATTTTTCAAGATTGCAAAGGCGATCGGAGATATTCCAATGCAGTTTAATATCCTGCCTAAAAACCAGGAACAAGCCTATTGGCTGAAAACACTCCACTACTTCTACCAAGCTAGAGGAGTTCTCTTTGCCTATAAGCTTTTAGGAAAAATTCCAGATCCGATTGGTGCAGAAGGAGTCTTTGAACAGCATTTGTCAGAATCTATCATTCGTAACCTTCATTTCATCACTGAAGTAGATATTGCTGAATATAAGCTCATTATTGAAGGGGAGCCTTACTTCAAGAAATGGATACTACGTAGACAGGAAGCTTATCCATTTAAAAATCCCTTTCAGATCCTCTTAGAAATTCAGAAGCAAGCTTTTCTAGAAGGATGGAGCTTGGGACCTAAAAATAACGATAATTGGCTATCAATTGAGAACCAGAAAGACCTGTTAAGTATTCGTGTTTTTCTGCTTGCACAATCAGACTGGAACAATTGTGTTGAGGAACGGGGAGACTATCAGGAACAGGAACAGGAATATTTAAAATTTCTCGAGAAGAGTGGCTGGTACGGTCGTCTCATCCTAGCTCTGCGTCCATACAGCGATATTGAGTTTGGAGAACCTTGGAGACGATACGTTGAAGCTCTAAGAGCGGGTAAACCAGCTTATATTGATGATTTTTATTGGCGTAAAGGTTTGCCTTATAAGCGCCGAGAGAGAACTATTGAACCTGAGAGCGTTCCCTGCTCATCCATGTCTTTGCAACAGTGCGATTGTCCTTTTCGCAGTTTAGGAAGCGATCTCTCGGCTTCAATCTGTCTTACGGTGCTAGAAGAAACAACAGGCAAAACAAAAAAAACAGCAGAACGGGTTCGAGTTAAAGGCAGCTTCAATCCGCTCGGCTACTTGCTTTGGGTCTGGGCTTAAAGTTTCTTAATCGATTCCTGAAAACTTTTTTTCTCAAGTTTTATTCTGCTATTGATAAATACAGGCGGTGTCAAACTGCATTTTTGAGTAATTAGAAACCAAGCAAATATCTCGTTCCTAAATTCTTAGCGATGTGGATTTAGTAGTTTTTTTAGTGCTCAAAAATCTGTTTTTTACTGTTTTTTGTGCAAACCCACCTCCCAATGGCGATGCACAACTTTTGACGACTTAACCACTTGTAAATTAAGGAAGACTTTCAATGATTAAAGGCAATTCCAATCGATTTCAAATTATTAAAGTAGTTGCTGAGGAACCAGAGTCTGGATATATTGCCGCTTATGCCAGAGTATCGAGTCGGGAACAGGCACTACACACTCACGCACTCGAGCAACAACTTGAGCGGCTGAAAGTCGCTGGAGCAACGCTAATTATTTATGAGGTTCAGAAGGGGAAGAAGGATGATCGTCCTGGGCTCTTGTATACGATGAGTTTGGTCCGGGAAAAGAAGATCTCTGAAGTGGTCGTTACACGGTTGGATCGATTAGGTCGAACTGTTCCTTTAATCCGCAAAAATATTGCCGTTTTTCAAGAGACCGAAGTCAACTTACGAGTTCTTGATCAGCTAATTGATCTAAAAACCCCGCAAGGGATGTTCACAATCAATTTACTCGCAAGTTTGGCGGAAATGGAAGTAGACCAGTTATCAGAACGGGTGCGGCACGGCAAACAGCACAGCCGGAACCAAAACGCTGCCTGTGCATGCGTTCCGTTTGGTTATCGAGTTGAGGGTATCGACTATCAACTCGATCAGGTTCCTTTTCTTTGCCTGCTTGACCAGCGCCCAGAAAATTACCAGGAATTATCGGAAGAAAGCGACATCACGAAACTACCAGGTATAACAGTTGCCCAGTTGGCTCGCAATTGCATTGATATCTTTCTCACAACGAAAGGCTTGAGTAAAGCAGTCAGAGTGATCAGCCAGAAATATGGAATTGGACGATGCCATTCTAAGAAAAATGGAAACGACAAAATCTTTCATTGGACCCCTGCTGGACTGAAGCGATGGCTGCTTAACGCGGTTTTGCAAGGACATACGGTTTATAACCAACGCAGGATAACGCCAACAGGGCAGCGCAAGCAGAACAGCCCTGAGGACTGGGACATTCGGCTTAATACCCATACGAGCGATCGCCTATTAACAGAACAGGAGGCAGAAGAGATTAAGCAGATAATTGAGTTCAACGCGTCTCATTTGGGAGCTGCTCTACTTAACTATGATGCTTCAAACCCAGATACCTACAGTCCCTACGCCTACCTTCGTAGTTTGGTTTACTGTGCTGAATGCCGGTCAAAGGCAATTAGCAAAAGCCGAGAAAGTACTGACCGCAAGAGAAGGTATTCCTACTATGCCTGCCGCCACGTTCACAAGGGCTGCAACAATTTGAAGGGAACCAGAAAGGAGTTGATTGAGACTGCGATCATTAGTCACTTACTTCAACAGTCTGTTGCACTTCAATCCACCGACCTTAATACACCCCCTCAACCTATTGGTTCGGTGCCTACTAAATCAGAGAAGCTTCAGAAGCTAGAAGCTCGGTTGTCAAAGCTCGAGGAAATTACTGATACCGACCCAGAGTTACAAGGGCTAAAGCAAAAAACTCGCCAACAGATTCAGGAAGAACTAAATCCCTTTTCAGCTAGAGCTTTAGAAAGCCGCAGCGTCAAGGAAATTATCCAGGCTGGCAACAATCTCGTGATTTGGCACACTTTGTCTGCTGATGACAGGGTACTGATTTATCCCAGGCTGATCGATCATGTCACGATTCGAAATGGCTCTGTGGAATCGGTTGTTCTTAAGGATTAGAACGATCCAGGCAACTCTGAAAACTACTTCAGGGAAATAGGGTAATCCTATGTTTTTGTATCCGTCTCTTCCCAATCTACCCATCAGTTTTACTGCTGCTATTCTCAACTCTTAGGAGGTCCATCATGAGTTTTCAAGATGTTTTTAGCTTGAACCAGCTAAGGTGCGAAATTGCCATGCAGCAATCACTCAAGCAGTGGCAAGGACCCAAGATTTACGGGGTAGAGTGCCCGTTTTGCGGTTCAATAAAGTATATGAAATACAGCCTGGACAAGGGTAGACAGCGTTACCGTTGTCAGCAATGCAGGCGTCGATTTACGGAACGTACTCAGTTTGAGTGCATTTGTCAAATTCCTGGAAAAACGGTCAGATGCCACGAATGTCCTGGCTTTCAAACATTTGTTGGAATTATGCAGCAACACACAGATAAATTGCGAGGGTTGAACTTGCAGCAGCTACAGAAACTAAAGGAATGCTTGAAAACATCAGAAAACCCCGATCATTAGATGGGGTCATGAGAGCGAAGCTGTCATGAAGGAAACAAGGCCCTGACCACCATGTTAGGGCTTATTGTTTTAGTTAGGGTTAAATGGCGAATGCCTTAAGTCAATGAACACAGCAAGACTTACATACTATTAGTAGTCCCAAAAGTTTTTGTGAGATGGAAGATACCGTTTGATTAGCCAGTCTACTTTTCAACTGAGTCATGTACTACTGGTCGTCCTCATGGTCTGACTTGACTGGTGGTATGGCTTGACCGAGTTCCAGAGAGTGGCTCAGATAGAGTTAGGTAGACCGATCACAATGGAAGAAATTCATCAAGCCGCACGACATCTAGCCGGTTTTAGTGTCATTAACTATCCTCATGAGTAAATGACTGAAACAAGCATTTACTCCTAGAAGTAGTCCTTATGAGGTGTTGAAGAATGCCATTGAGCGGATTAGTATTCACCAGAATTAACTTGCCATAGCCGATAGAGCAACAGAGGCAGCTCAGATTGGGTCAGCTGTGCCCAGCGCTTACCTTGGAAGTTATCGGCAATAAACTGCTGAACCTGGGCAACAGTCCAGCCTAGATGCTTGATTTGATGCCTAATGCCGACTGTCACGTCGCTCAGGTTATGACTCTCGAAAGCGGGCTCAAGTTGGGAGGAATCCCTTTTCGCTGTTCGAGGAGGGGAGACGTTTGGAGGGACGGTAGTCTCGCTCAGGAGTAATTCTGCCTGTGGAAAACTCTCATTCCCCCTCCCTAGACCCTCCCCTTTCCGATCCAAAGGAAGTTTTGAAGGAGGTTGGTCAGGCGCTAGCGCTTCACCCTTCATATAGGGGATGGTGTGTAATTCCTCTGTAGGAGCGGCTTTCGGGGCTTGAGTAGAGGGTTCAGAGGGGAGGGGCAAAGTTGTTGAAGCTGGCTCAGTGGGCGCAATTACACGCTCTTGGGGCTGCCATAGCTCTTTGTACTTCTGGAGGGTGGTGAAGCTGCACTTCGCTAGCTGGGCGATCGCTTTCATGCGGGCGGTTGTGCCATCGGGTAGTTCGCCTCGCGCTTCGAGTTCTAAGAGGGCGGCTTTGATCCGGCTCTGTGCGTCTTCTGCCCGCTGGCGGTTGAAGCAGACGATGTTGTTGCCTCCTTGTGGCGCTCGCCCTCGTTTTGGACTCGTGCCGAGTGCCCAGTAGTGATTTTCAGCGGCGCTTGCCCAGTCTTCAGACCGTTTGCGGATCTCATGCTGATGTCGGCACCATTGGTTGTAGCCAGGGCAGTGAGTAGCTATCTCTTCGACGTAGTGGACAAGCGCTTCTCCACTTAAGCTGGCAAACACAACCCCGTAGCAGGCGATCGCTTTCAGCAGCTGGTTGGACTGCCCGTAGGCAGTCCAGCCTTGTTCCATTTCGCTTTGCAGGTCTTGTTTCCAGGAGTCGATTTTGTTGGAGCGGGAGGCTCGACGGGTGCGATGTGCTTTGCGGGCACGGACGAGCGCTTTTCCCAGTTCCTCCATGTCCTGTCCGGCAGCAGCGGTATCCCAGGCTCCAAAGAACTGCTCCAGGTTGCCTCGGATGGGCTGAAGATCGTCATTCAGGAGGGTTGAACCGGAGCCGGGTTGCAGGGGCAGCCGGTGAGCGTTGTATTCGACTGTCTTTCCGGCTTTTCCGTAACTTTTGACGTTGGGGAAGACTTCTAACTGTCCAGGGTAGAGGAAAAGTTTTTGGGTTGAGAGGCACTGCTTGAGTGCGACTGCTAGAGCAAAGGTGGGGACGGAGGCAGGCAGGGGAATGTAAAGGTGTAAGCCGCCACTCCAGCTGGAGCGAATCAGAATTGTGCGATAGATACCAATAGTTTCTAGGGCGGCTCGGATGGTGGATAGGATACCGGGGGTGTGACTCGGGTGGTATTGCCCATCTTTGTCCAAGTCAATCAGGGCGTAGGAGGTGGTGGTCCCAAAGCGAACGCCGACGAGTTGAGCTGCGTCTTGCCACAAGTTCAAGAGAGTGCGGGGACGCAGCGGATATCGAGTTAAGGTTTGCCAGGTTGCTTTTTCGGTGGCATCGATTGGGTTATCGGCGACGATGGACTGCCAGCGGTAGGGGAAGGTTTCGCAGAGGCGTTTGCCTGAGGGGTCTGCTGGAAAGGGTTCAGGTAAGTTGTGTTTAGCAGGTTTTTGAGCTGCTGTTTTACTTGGGCTTTGCCTTGATTTGGAGGTTTGAGACGAAGGGGAAGTCAGCATGAGGTTTCCTATCCCTGTGGGTGTGCAGGGACAGAGAGCGCTGTACTGACCGGTCGAGTTAGCGTAGGTGGCTAGTTCGATGAAGCAATTTTTGGCATACAAAAGCTCTCAGTCCCGAATTTACAAGGGATAGAGAGCCATACGTCGTTCTATTAGGGGTGATAAAAAGTTATCGAAAAAGTCTTGTCAGCTTTGACAAGATCACCCTAATATAGACGCATGATGAGGTAGAAGACCTAACGACTGCGGCCAAGCAATCTAAGTTAAAGTCCCCTCTATCCCAAATGATCAACGAATCAGCCTTCAAAACCCCTTCTGTTTGCAGCAGTTGGGGTTTTTGGCTTCTAGGGTTGCCTAGAACATGAAGCTTACCTCTCCTATTGCAGAACTCAAACGCTTTAACCGCACTTCAGACCTCCAGCGATTAATCTTGCGGTTTGCAAAGTAGTTTACCTGATCTAGTTGGCGATCGCTCGATTTTTCGACATAAAGCTAGAAAAATGAGCGTCACCGCCGTAAGCAACGGAGTATCACCCTCGTATAGCAATAGCCATTTGCATAATACAAAGTGAGTGAGTGATAGACGATTGCTTTAATCTCGCGCTTTAAGAATCTGGTCAACAGTCAGATTCAGATGAGGAAAGGCTTCAGAGCGTACAGCTTCGTCGTTGGAGAAGTAGCCAAACTCCTCATAGACTCTGCCTTTTAGTATCCAGACGGAGATATAACCCTCCAAAGCATTTACAATCCAATACTCTTGAATGCCTGCATCTGCATACTCTGCTCGTTTCGTGCCAATGTCTGTTTTTGCGTTACCAGGGCTGACAGCTTCAATCGCCACTAGCGGGGGATTCCCAACCTTAAACACTGCGGTCTGATCTTGAAGCGATTCCCACTGCTGCACTGTGCAAACAATTAGGTCAGGGTCACGACCGCGATCGCGTGTTTCAGAGAGAGGTATTCGAACCTGCGCAGCAAAAGGTTTGCAGAGTAAAGGTAAATGTTGTTCTGCAAAGTGAGCCTTCAGTTTTTCATAGAGATACAGAACGATATCAGCGTGCTTCCCTCTGGGTGGGGCCAATTCGACAACTCTCCCATCAATAAACTCAGTGCGCCTACCGTCATAAGGGCGCTGCAAATACTCTTCATAGGTCAACAGTCTCGCTTGGGTCATGGCGATCGCCTCACTTGTCCTGCTTATTTGGATCTGAAATTTTCCCCTGTTCTCGCGCCTCAAGGACAGCTCTCTCGATCAAGACAGCCATCATCTGAGACATCGATCGACGTTCAACGTCAGCAAGGTCTTTAAGCCCTTCCTTAATCTCTTCTTCTATAAACGCAGTGACTGTAACCTTTGCCATTGGATCATTGTGAACCTCTGAGGACATCATACGCTCCTAGTAAAAAATAGGGTAATTTTTGCTAGCTTCTCCCAAGTCTTATTAGGACCTATTGTAATCCTAACAAAACCTTGCTAGGTTGTGACAAGAAGCGGCAAACGCAGGCAGATGACCGCAAGCCGACGCAAAGTAATTCAGGAGAAAAGAATGGCAACAGGGATCGCCACCAGGAGCAAACATACGCGCCTGGTCAGCTTTGAAAACTCGAATAGCTGGATTAAGCGCCATGACAGTGAGGGGACGCTGGTAATCCAGGCGGGCTACCGGGAAAACCCGACTGCCTATGCCCGGCACGATGAAGAGAACCCCATCGTGATCATTGATGGGCAGCTTCCCCGCTGGTATGGCGCTTTAGCCTGCCAAGGGCAGCACGTTCGGATTCATGGGCGCTCAAAGATTGAAACTGCTCGCGAGGCGTTCTCCGCCTGCCTGCGTCCATCCGACGATGGCAGAGATCTAATCGTGGTGTCCTCTCACTGGGACGTTAGAGCGTTAGATGCCCTTAAAGCTGCTCTGGAAGGACAATACAAAGTTATTCGCAACGGGGTTGAAATCCGCTGCGTCGTGACTCAAGTGCTCCCTGTATTGGAAGGGATGGGCACATACAACGCGCTTCAGCCATCCCTTCGTCCTGGTTCAACCCTGCTAATTGAGCTTGGTTTTGGCACGGCTGAAGAGTTCCTGATTGATGGCTCTGGCGAGATTGTTGACGGTCGCCCAGTCGATAACTTGGGCATTTACAACCTGGTGAATGCGATCGCCGATGACCCAGCGGTTCGAGCACTGGCAACGGATGCCAGTGGAACGATTAACATTTCGCTGATCTCCCGCTGCCTCCAGTGCGACACGCTCGGCAAGATTGATCAGAGTAACTGGCAAGCGATTAAAGCGAAGTACGTTGCGGAATACCTCAAAACCTTTCAGGGTTACATCAAAACCAATTACGCCGCACAATCCCAGGCAATCACAAACATTGTTCTAACAGGTGGCGGTGCTGCCCTGCTTAGCTCAATTCAGCCGAAAGTCGCGCAGGTTTTCACCATTCCAGATCGCCCTCAGACTGCATCTGTTCGCGGCTCCTATGAGCATCAGATGAGCCTGGTTGGAGTATGAAATGGCTCAAAAATCCCGGTCGGCTCAGTTGACAGCAACCGCTTGGGAGTACTGCCGGGTACTGGTTGAAGCGGGAGAGTATTGCTCCATTGATGATGCCGTTTCCGATCTGATCATGCAGGCAAGACGGAGTACCACTCATCCGCCGACCCCAAAAGTAATTCAACCCGCATCCATACAGCCAATTCCCATCAGTACTACCCCAGTACTCGCCAGTACTGAGCAAAAGCCAGAGAACCCTATCCAGGCTTTAGCTGAACTCAGTTTTGATTAACATCCACCCCACATGACAGGAGGTCACATGCCATCTATTCGGCTCTCAGGAGATGTAGAGGCGATCGCCCAAACGGTTTCAGAGCAGAGAGGTTTAGGCAGTACCAGAACAGCAATAGAGGCGATCGTTCGCTGTTACTGGCAGGACTACTTAGGCGGGAAGCGCCCCTCTATCGAGCCAGCAGCCCCTTCGCCAGCGGGCGGCTTTGCCGATACCGCAAGGGTCGCCCCTTCCGCTGAAACTGCATCTCCCGATTTCCGGTTCACAGAACCCATCGAGCTATGAACCAGCAACTCAAACTCATTGCCGCTCTATGCTTCCGAAACCTCAACAACCAAGCCCCAATTGAGCTATTTATCGCTGCGCTGCTGACGCTTTTAATCGGTTTAGCACTGCCTTGGGTGTTCAAGCTGCTGGCACTCACCATCTTCCCGGCGATGGTCATCGGGTCGATTTTTCTACTGATGTTGGGGCTAACCAAACTGGTTCGAGGACGGGTCAACAATTAACCAGCCGCCTCTCCACCACAGACCAACGGCTGGCAACTCCCACAAACACCAAATTCATAGGAGATGCTTTCATCATGGCTCACAAAGCAGAATTACTCGGATATCAAGGCGCTACAGGCGAGTTCTTTGACACGCTTCAGGAGCTTTACGGCATACGGCTTGAAGCTCTCAACGTAGATGAAAAGCTGCTCCTTTTAACGGGCCTCTTTGCCTATCACCTGAACAGCACCGGCGAGACGATGGAGGATGTCTGGAAGCCGGATAGTAATAGCCCTCGCTCCATCGAGATATTTGGCATTTTGAAGGGGCTTGAGGAATTCGAGCCTTTTCGTCAGTTCGCCTTTGCTGAGGCGCTGCTGAACCAGGTTAAATCGTCCTACAGGCTGCACCAGCAATTCTTGAAGCAACTCACAAAGGCAGGAGTCGAGGAAGCGTTAGCGGCTCAGGTTGCTGCAATCCTTGCATCTGGCGGCGATCGCACCGAAGCAGAGTGTGAACTGGTGAGTGAAGTCTGGGCTCAAGTTTCCCAGGTTGATGAGCGGCTCGCTAAGCGGATTGAGCAGGCAATGGGGCAGGAGTAAAGGCATGACTCACCAGTTCTACGCCCGAATTAGTGCAGGGTGTCTCGCTACAATCCTGCTCCTGATTGGGATTGCCTACGTCAAGACATCCCCAATCGGTGACTTAATCAACGATCGCCTGGAAGCGGCAAGAGAGCGGCAAGATGGCTAAATTTACAGCGAATAAACCGGGTGGTTCTACCTCTTCTAGCCCTGCTAACACGAGGGGAAAGAGTGAGTTTGATCAGCCTGAATCAAAAGGGTGGGAAGGGTTAGATGCGGCTTTAGATGCCGTGCACGATGTGCTTACCCTTCTGCCTCACATTTACCTGTGGGTGACCGGCCGGGGAGCAGCAATTTTGTACGGGATTGCCACGATCTACTTTGTGTTTGTGTCAGCTGAAGGCTACTGGCAGGTGCTCGATCCCGGTGCCCCGAGCTTTGTTCTAAAACCCTATGGCGGTGATGATGCTAATCCTTTAGACATCGTTGTTGCTGCCCTTTCCATTAGCTTCTGGTTCTCGTTCCTGTTCAGCGCTGTGATTAATGCCATTCAAGCACGGGTGTTCAGAGGCATTGCCATCAATATTGCGAAGCAGCGGCTGAGAGAGGTGGAGAGTGAGGTTCTACCCGATAAGCCTAAGAAGGCGATCGATATTGTCGGTGTCCGCTGGAAGCAATACAAACGAGCGGGGATGCTGGAGATTCGCAAGCAAGGCTTTGTGATCCTGTCCACCTATGCCGTGGACATCATCATGAGCTATCAAAACCATCCCTTCGGCTATTGGTTTGGAGTCACGATCTCCCGCCTGGTCTGGTTCATTCTGTCGGTTGTAGCGGCTGAGCTCGCAGGCTCGATGTTCTGGGATGCAGTGGAGGACTTCAATCGCACTCGCAAGACCAAGATAGCTGATTAATTGACTGTTGAACGGAGCGGGGAAACCCGCTCTTACTTAATGCTTTTAGAGACTAACGCCGATGAATTTTGAAGACTATTTACTTCAGGGGAAGATCTTAGACGCGCTGCGATATCGCGTTGGAGTTTTGCAGCGCACTGCAGAGAAAGAGCGCAGCAATTGTGATGGGGCAAGACTGGTTAGCTTAGGGGCGATCGCCATCTCCCTGCCGTTTGTGGCTCCACTGCCGGGTGTGGGAGTGATGGCTGGCATTGCTGGGTTTAGCTACCTGGGCACGGTTTGGCGAGACTTCCAGACCTCTGGCAAACTGTGCCTGCTGCCAGGGAGCCGAATCGGTGCAGGGGACATTCTGAGCCTCTTTGGACTGGCAGGGGAGGAGGTATCCCCTAGAGAGCAGCAGCTAATGCGGGTGATGGATTTTTTGCCCTATGAACAGCGGGTTGAGTATGCCGTCCTAGTTGATGATGAACCGGCGATCGCTGACTTATTGAAGCGACTGCCAGCTCAAGACAGGCTTGCAGGCTACGCTTACATGGTGCGTCGAATGGCTTTAGGTGACGTTAAAGCGCTGGACTTGGTTGAGGTGAAGGCGGCGATCGCGGCTGAACCAGCAGAGCCAACCGGTTCCGCTCCACCGACCCAGCTTCAGCCACCAAGTGCGGTTCTACCAGCCGTCGGAGCAGACAAGGAAGGCGATCTCCATTCAGTTAACCTTGCCCTCAATCCAGAAATCAATGTGCATAACCATTTAGGGCGCTACACAAACCCTCAAAAAGCTGCTTCACCGGGGCAAGCTTACAGGCAGATTGAAGCGCCTGATTTAAGCCTCTACAGCGACGTAGGCAAACGAATGGAGGCATTGCTTAAATCAATGGCTCAAAGCGGTTTTCCGCTTGGTAAATTGCTGAATCAGCCGTTTGTCTGGGCATGGGGGCGGTCGCAATCTGGCAAAACAACCATTGCCCTGCTGCTAGCACTTGCCCGTGCAGCTCTGGGTCATAGAGTTAGCTACTTCACCACGGATGATGATTACCCCAGACAAGTGAACTGGTCCCGAGTCGAGGATTCCCCAGAAGGCTATGCAGTTGCGTTAGATGAAGTGCGAGACACCATCGCCCAGTCTCCCAAAGGGTCGCTTGCTGGTCACTCCTGGCTATTTGACGAAATGTTTGCAGCAGCCGCAGAATACGACATCAAGATCCAACCGCTGCTGAAAATAGTGCTGATGAAAGGGGCAAAGTCTAAAGGCTGCGTGATTGGCATTTCCCAAGCCGATACCAGCAAGGCTCACGGGTTGAGCGGCATTGACGAAGCCTGGAGAGTGGAACGGGTATCTGTCGAAGCAATCCATGAGGAAGACGAGCTAGGACAGCGATCGCCCACTGGTCGTTACTTGGTGAGCAAGGGCAATGAGGAAGGAACGGAAGAATGGACGCTGCCAGAGTGGATGTTAACTGAATTGAATCAATGGGGTAGTCCTGATCCGGTCGTGTGGCTCCTCAATCGTTTCCCCGAATTGTGCAAAGGACAATCAGGCACCCAGCCAACGCAACATTTAGAGGCAGTTGTAGCGCGATTAGACGAGCCAGAAGATAGCGCAGATGGGTTTAGTTTCAATGCATCAGGAACCGACTTGGAAACGCTAGAAAAGCTGTTTGAAGAGGTAATCTGTGAGCCTGAACCAATCACTCAAACTACAACTGAAACCGATGAACAAATTCTGATTACATGGTTTGAAAAGCATCCCGATCAGTTCTACACGAAGCGGCAAATTGTTCAGATGAAAGTCAAAGTCTCGCAACCCGAACGATTAGAGGAACAGTTAACCAAGCTTGTAAAAGATGGCTGGTTAGAGATCGAGGAAACAGCACAGACAACAAAATTCAAATGGCTTCCCGACTGATTCAACTAGCAAAAACTGAAGGGGTGTAGACGGGTGTAGAAGGTGTAGACAACATTCTGACAAGTGCCAAAAGGGGGTGTAGACAGCCCCTTTTCTACGTCTACACCTTCTACATCTACACCTTCTACACCTTGCCCTAAAACCTTATATATCAGGGCTTCTACACCTTCTACGTCTCCTGTCTACACCCTTCTACGGTGTAGAAGGGTGTAGACAGCCCACTTCTACACTTTTTCTACACCCTTAAGAAACAAATCCCTTGCTACAAAAGTAGGAAGTTTCTATTATATAGAGCGGCTTTAGTGCAATCACAATTTCTTACAAAATCAATGAAGCTTTATACAAACTTCATTGATTCTGTTCAAAGGAAGACACTATATAGACCACTCTCTAGAGTTGAATTGAAATTGGACTATTTAGGGTAACTGTAGTGAACAGGATATCTGTTGAAATTGTTGATACAGAACTTTTTAAGTTCTCAAAACCTATATTTAACATCGGGCAGAAGGTCAAAACATCTAAAGGTTCAACTGGTTATGTTGTAGGTCTTGATTTCTACCCAGAAGCTAAAGATTGGGCATACGGAGTTTATTTTACAGATGAGAAGAACCGCTCAATCGAGGAAGATTGGTTTAGTGCTGAGCAGTTAGTTACATCTGCCTGAAACACATTAGTTTTGGTTCAGCAGGAGTTTGTGTTGCATTCTTGTTACAGAGTGTTACCCTAGGTGCAAGGTATCTTTACCTCCTTACAGTGCTCCACTGCAAACCGTTGGCTTTGAGCCTTTGTACCCTTGTAACCATGAAAGATACCTTCTTCAAACTAGCTTGCCGAATCAAGTCTTCAAATGTCACAGACAAAAGCGCTGATTTTCACGACTTAGAAACCATTAAACGCCAAGTCATAGCGCTTAATGCAGAACGAGGTCAAACTCATGAATACTTCGTTGAAAGGGTAGAACTGAGTGCTTTACGTCCCTGGGAAGTAACTGCATTAGCAGAAAGAGGGAGGATTAGCATAGAGCAGCTAGAACGGTACTCAAAGACAGATGCTTACCGCCAGCAGGCTGCTAGCCTTGAAGAATTGCTCCAGAGAGTACAAGTCAAAGGACGCTAAGCGCTATAACTGCTTAGCACAATGCCAGTTCCTATTAGCTTGGAACTGGCGTTGTGCTATTAAAGCAACTAACAAAATGTTGTAATTCGACCTTCGATAGCCTTCATCCAACCCAATATTCAATCAGCAAATTATTCGCAATCATATGATACTGATTGGCTTGAATATGATGCTCAATTGCTAATGTATACGCTTTTACTGAGTTCTTCGGATACTTGTATGCAGCATCTATTGCATCAAGCATTCCCTGTGCAGACTGCAACATCAGGTCAGCGCAGTTCTCTACCTGCTCTCTGTGTGCCTCAGTAATGCGTCCAGTTTCTCCGAGATGATTTGCGATATTCCGTACCTGTTCCCCGTGTTGTTTTGCCAGCAAAGCATGGTTTCTCGCAACTTGAAGCGTTTTATCTGAGATTTCATGCATCAGACTAATCTTGCTGGTTCAACCGATCCTTTCTAAGGTTAGCGAAAACAACCACAGGCAGTTAGAGGGCGTTAAAGACTGTGACCAACCCCCTTTTCTACAGCTATGCCTTAAGGGACAACTCTTGCCCGTTGTAGGTTGTTGTAATTTTCAAGAAGGCTTGGAAAGAAGCATGACAAATGAACAGTTCCCAAGATCACTATGAAGCCCTACTAGCCAAACAAGATGCAACCCTACAGGAAATAGAGGATCTAGTTAAATACGTAGCTAACTTGATCAATTATCTTGAATTTTTGCTGGAGCTAGAGAACTCAGCTAAAACCCCTGTTATTGAAGTAGACAGTCCCTACTCCCCAAAATCTAAAGAGCATTAGTAGCCTTGCTAACAGCCATCTCCATCACGGCTTGTAGAAAAAACTCCCAATCAGAGGTGAAGCTGAATCGGGAGCCTATTGTTTTTGTTTCTAAAGTTATGTTTACAGATTTTGTTGCAACTGCAAACCCAGTGCACACACCTGAAACTGTTAAAGTTCGATCGCCTGGAGTACTTGCCGTTTCTTGCACATTTCTTTGTCGCTCACCTCTAGACCACATCCCCTAAAAGACATAGAAAATGTAAAGAAAACCTTAAGGACGGAAAAAGCTTCTCATATAACTTATACTATCTTTACGGATGACGAAGTTTCTTCGCTGTTGTTCAAACGGGGTTAGCTTTTATAAAAACCCTGACTATAGATTGCTATAAATACTTAGTGCAGTGCCAGTTCCGACCTAATAGGGGCTGGCATTGTGCTATCAGATCCTGCTAGCAGTTATCGCCAACATAGCTTGTAATAACTCATCTTGATCAACAGGCTTAGATAAATGCTCCTGAAACCCTGCTTCAAGCGCTTGCGCTCGATCTGATTCTCTGACATTTGCTGTTAGTGCGATCGCGGGTATCTGCCCCCCTTGCTCAACCGGCAGCGCTCTAATTCGGCGGATTAACATGCAACCATCTTCGTCAGGCATTCTCACATCACTCACTAGAATGTCTGGTCGCCACTCTAGAACTGCTTGAAATGCGTCACCCGCTGAGCTAACGGCTGCTACTTCTGCACCGTAAGTCTCAAACAGGAAAGCGAGAAATTGGAGAGTGTCACCATCATCATCTACAACCAACACCTTGAGACCATCTAGCCTGAAATCACCATCTGGAGACATGGATCAGGAACCTTGACAAAATTTGATATTCTCACAAAAGGCTCCTCTTTCCGTCATTTTCGCTCAACAAGCTTAAGAATCTGCTGAACTAACTCATTCGGGTCTAGTGGCTTGGACATAAAACGCTGAAAGCCCGCTTTTAATGCGTTCTCAGCATCAACTTCCCTCGTATAGGACGTTAGAGCGATGGCTGGAAGCTCACCCCAAGTGCCCTCCAGATGCCTGATCTGTTCAATCAGCCAACGTCCATCCTCTTGGGGAAGCCTGACATTGCTGACCAAGATGTCTGGTCGCCGCTGTCCTAATTCTCCTAGAGCTTCAAGGGCAGATTTAGCAATGATAACCTCAGCTCCGGACTCTTCAAGAATGAACGTAAAAAGCTCAGCAATATCAGGCTCATCCTCAACGAGAAGCACTGTCAGCCCTGCCAAAGGCGCTAGAGAGGGAGAAGGCTTGTTTTCTGTGTTTTGCATAGCCGTAGTGGAGAACACAATTGCCTTCATCAAGGCTGATCAGGCGGCTTTTATGTTCTCTCGTAAGACAGGAATGTACTCCAGGGGGTGAACTACTGGAAAAGACTCTACCCAAAGGTGTAAGCCTTTGGATGATGCAGTACTTAGATTAAGGACGAAAGCCTATCTACTACTCACTCTGAGGACTGAGTAGCAGCCAAGACTAAAAAGCAATCGTATGACGGATGGAACTACAAATAGAGAGCCAGAACCCGAAAACCAAGTTTCCTATCATGGGTATCTTTTGAAAGCTACTCAAAACCGAGAAACAAAAGTCTGGACGGTTAGCTACAACCTGGAGGGCAATCCCCCCTTCAACTCCAAAATCAAGTGGCAAAACCCCAAAGAAGCGCTTGATCACGGCAAGAAAATGATTGACTTTTTGCTGGGGAAGTGAAGTAAAAAGACTTACTAGGGGCAAAGGTAGCGAAGCTGCATCCAAGCGCCACGCAACGCTTGAAACGCATACTGCGACGGGACTTCAGAAAAATTTTTGTCGTTTCGCTAAAACATCCCGAAAAACAACCATTTACGGGCAAGTTTTTATATAAAAAAGGCGTGAAAGGCTGATTCTACCGTTAAATCTCCAAGCAACTCAGCTATCATTTATGGGCAAGTTTCAAAATTCTAGACTTTTTTGCTGGACTCATTGCTACTAAAGCATCTCAGCGATCGCGTGGCGCTTAGATGCAGCTTCGCTACCTTTACGCCTACAACGGGCAAGAGTTGTACCTTAAGGAATAGCTGTAAAAAAGGGCTGGCTCTTCTACCAGGGGTCGTTTTATGAATAGATGCCGTTGGCAGATGTACTACAAGTAAGATTACGCAAATACGACAGACTCTGAAATGCCTGCTATTTCATTGCTCATAAAGCTTGTAACACATCTGTACAAGCATTCGTAACACTTTCACCAACAACATCCATTAATAAAAGACCCCATTTATCCCATCAGTACATTCTGGTGCAGCGCCTAGTGAGGCAGGCTGAATAAGGCGTAAAGGTAGAGGTGCGATGTAGTAGAAAGCTTTCTGCTCAACACTTAGGGTCCCTGAGTAAACTTGCGATCGCCCTTATCAATACTTCTGGTTCCACTGGTTTTGACACATGCTG
The DNA here is from genome assembly GCF_014695875.1 of Leptolyngbya sp. FACHB-541. Classification (NCBI taxonomy): domain Bacteria; kingdom Bacillati; phylum Cyanobacteriota; class Cyanophyceae; order Leptolyngbyales; family Leptolyngbyaceae; genus Leptolyngbya; species Leptolyngbya sp. FACHB-541. The sequence continues at coordinate 25,097 of NZ_JACJPC010000013.1, forward strand.
TTGAAATCCAGCTTGCAGTGCCTGTTGCTGGTTGAAGTCCCCAGCATAGGCAGTGAGGGCAATCGCTGGAACTTGTCCGCCCTGATCTGGCGGCAACGCTCTCACCTGTTGCATCAGCATGTAGCCATCTACTTCTGGCATCCCGATGTCACTAATTATCACATCCGGCTTCGATTGAATTGACGTTATCAATGCTTCATGGGCAGACGTTGCTGTCATCACATTTGCTCCAGCTTGCTCTAACACAAAAGCAATAAACTCCCGTGAATCGGGTTCATCGTCCACCACTAATACTTGAACACCGTTCAAATTAGAAGATGACTCTGACGATCGACCATTCTGATGAGGGATTGTCTGTAAAGGCATGAGTGGAAGTCTGATGGTGAAGGTTGCACCTATTCCCACTCCTAAACTTTCAACTCTGACCGTACCCCCGTGCAATTCGACCAAGTGCCGTACAATCGCTAGCCCTAACCCCAATCCACCAAACTTCCGCGTAGTTGCAGCGTTAGCTTGACGAAAGTGGTCAAACACATAGGGCAGAAATTCAGGCTCGATTCCCTGCCCGGTATCACTCACTGTAATCTGGGCATGGGAGCCAAGACTTTCTAATCGGATGTTTACCTGACCTCCGTTGGGCGTGAACTTCACCGCATTTGAGAGGAGATTCCAGATCACTTGTTGCAACCGAGTGGAATCACCCAAAACCAGACCCACATCTGGTGGAAGGCTTGCTTCTACTTGAATTGATTTGGCTTCTGCTGCTAGCCGTACTGTTTCCATTGCTGCCTGAATGATAGAAACAAGATTAACGGCAGCTACGTTAAGGCTAAGTTTACCGCGCAGAATCCGGGCTACATCTAAAAGGTCTTCAATCAGTTCAGATTGTAGCCTGGCGTTGCGTTGAATCGTTGTTAGCGCTTGGGCGGTCTTAGCTTCATCTAGTTTTTTACCCAGAAGTAAAGTGGACCAACCCAGAATCGGATTGAGGGGCGATCGCAACTCATGGGACAACACTGCCAGAAATTCATCTTTGATCCGGTTAGCGTTCTCGGCAGATTCTCGCGCGGTTTGTTCTCGCTGTAGGAGTTGCTCGCGCTCAGCTTGGGCACGTCTGAATTCTTCAATGTCCGTGCTGGTACCAAACCACTGCACAATTTGTCCCTGTTCGTCACGAATGGCGATCGCGCGGGAGAGAAACCAACGGTAGGTATGATCAGCCTGGTATTTCAGGCGAAATTCAGCTTGATACGGCAGCCCCGTGGCAAGCGCGGTACTCCACAGTTGCCCTGTTGCTTCAAAATCATCCGGGTGAATCACTTGAATTGCATAGTGAATGTCCTGAGTCTGCTCCAGTGTCAGCCCGGTGTAAGTTGTCCATTGCTGGTTCACATATTGCGTGTTTCCTTGAGCATCGGTAATCCAAACTTGTTGCGGCATTGCGTCCGCCAATCGGCGAAATTGCGCTTCTCGTTGCACAATTGTGGCTTCAGCCTGTTTGCGATCGGTAATGTCGGCATTCACCCCAACGAATCGTAGCGGTGAACCGTCGGCAGCAAGTTCAAACTGTCCGTTGACTTCGAGCCAGCGCGTTATACCGTCCTTGCAACAAATCCGGTAACTTGCTTGAAACAAACTGCCCGTTTGCATCGCTTCTGTCAGTTTGGCTGTGAGAGCTTCGGCATCGTCTGGATGCAGGTAGTTCTCGAAAAATTCTTGAGCAGAAACTGAACCATCGGCGGGCGTGAGTCCGAACAGTTCGTACTGTCTCTCGTTCTCCCAGATCGTGATATCCTCTGGCACTTTCCACTCGAATATTCCTAATTGTGCTGCTGCAGTGGCGATGGATAGGCGTTGTTCACGCTCACGCAAGGCGGCTTCAGCACGAGCGCGTTCAACTGCCGCCCAAGTGCGCTCGGCGACTTCTTCTGCCAGTGCCACCTCATCCGCTGTCCAAGTTCGCGCGCTAGACGCATGAACTGCCAATCCAGCAACGAACTCGCCCTCCTTGATGAGCGGGATGCCAATATAAGCACCAATCTGGATCGTGGTGTAGGCTGCTCGCTGAGTTGGAGACAGGTTGAGATCGGCTGCTACATCGGGTACAGTCACAGTACAACCACTGCGGTACGCCGCGAGCAGCTTTGGTCCGAACGCATCAATCGGGTAACTACCAGCGAGTGCCTCAGATCCATTGACGTAATCACGCTCAACCACGTAATCAGCGCCGCGAACCTCAAAGTACGCTACGCGGTTCGCACCGAGATATTTGCCCAGCACACGACTAGCTGTCGCTTGAATCTCCACCGGGTCAGCAAGCGGGCGGAGTGCGTCGGCAAGAGAGACGCGGAAAGCATCGAGTTCAGCGGTGCGGCGCAAAATTTCTTCTGTCCGTTTGCGCTCGGTGATGTTGTTGAAAACGAGGGCGACGCGGCGGCTTTCAGCATCGCCAACCCGTGAGGCATGAACATCGAACCAACGGTTCATTGGTTTGGAATAGTTCTCAAAGTGCATGGCTTCGCCTGTCAGCGCCACCTTGCCGTACACTTCAAACCAGAAGGCTTCAAGTTCAGGTACAAGCTCACGCGCCGTTTTGCCCAGCGCGTCTTTAGGCAATCCGGTTAACCTAAAGAACGCTGGATTCATTTGCACGAAACGGTAATCAACTGGTGTTCCCTCGACATTGAGGATCATTTCCACAATGCAAAAGCCCTCGTCGATCGACTCAAACAACGTGCGGTATTTTTCTTCGGATTCACGTAGAGCCACTTCGGTTCGTTGACGCTCTAGCTCAGTAACAATCCGCTCAGCAAAAATTGTCAGCAACGATTCTGCAAGCTGCACATGCTCTAACGGTTCACCATCCATTACCCCTAACAATCCTAAAGGGGTGCCGTTAGCGTCAAAGAAGGGAACCGCTATATAGCTTTCAACCGAGAGCGGCTTGAGCAGAGGCGCATGGGGAAAGTAAGCCTGCACATTGCGCGGGTAGCAGCAAATTTTGCGCTGCTCAATTGCTTGCCAGCAGGGTGTATCTTGCAACGGATAGGTCAGACTCTCGACGATTTGACCATGAGCGCAGGTGGCGATCGTCCTCATTCGTTTCGGGTCATCACCTTCGATTAAGCCAATGTAGACATAATCAGTGTTTAAAACTTTGGCAAAATGCTGGATCAGTGCATCGAAAAAAGCGTCACCTGTGACCGAGGACACCCCTTGAGTAACCTCTAGCAGCGCGGCATCAACCTGAGCAATTCGATGAGCCGCCAATCTCAGTTCCAGTTCATCGACTACCATCGCGGCTAAGTCAACCAGGGTAGCTTGCTGATCTGTCGTTAATGGATCACGGGGCTGACTGTCGAGCAGACACAACGTTCCTAGATTGAAGCCGTCCTGACTAAGCAGAGGCGCACCGGCATAGAACCGCACCCCTGGTTCACTTTGCACAAAAGGATTGCAGGCAAAACGATCATCGAGTCGAGCATCGGGGATAATCAGCGGCTCGTCGGTTAATACTGCAAAGCTGCAAAGCGTGTCGTCACGCGGCACTTCACTTGCCCCGAAACCAACGCAGGACTTAAACCACGCTCTCGATTCATCAACTAGCGAAATGAGCGCAATCGGCATGTCAAACAGCTTCGCTGCCAAGCGGGTAATGCGATCAAACGCGGCTTCATGCGGCGTATCCAGAATCTTGTATCGCCGCAGTGCTGCCAATCGTTCCGTTTCATTGGCGGGTAAGCGAGCCAAAGGTAATGGAGATTTAGGTGATGCTTCAGTCACGGTTTATTAAGCAAGAGGGGCTAAGAGGTTGCAATGGAGGCAGAACAGCATCAGCCTTATCCAGTTTCTTTTGTTGATAATGTGTGAGTCATTCTTAGTGACATGATGGTTCTAATTAATTTCTCTGGCTCGACAGGCTTAGCGATATGTTGTTGAAATCCGGCTGAGATCGCTTGCTGATAATCAAGTTCCCCGGCGTAGGCAGTGAGGGCGATCGCTGGAGTTTGCCCTCCCAGTTCAGAAGAAAGGGTTCTGACCCGTTGGAGTAGCATATAGCCGTCCATCCCAGGCATCCCAATATCGCTCAACAGAACGTCGGGTTTAAGCTGAGGCAAAACAGTAAGAACCTCACCCGCTGAGGCAGCGGCTGTTACGCTTGCTCCAGCCTGCTCTAGCAAGAAGGCAACAAACTCTCGCGTATCAGTATCATCGTCAACTACTAAAACCTTAATGCCGTTTAACTCCAAGGACTGCTCAATCAGATCGCTATCCTGGTTGCCTAGTGATTGGGATAGCATAATCGGCAGCTTAACGGTAAAGGTTGCACCCTGTCCTTCACCAGCGCTATCCGCCTCAACCGTTCCTCCATGCAATTCGACTAAGTGATGCACGATTGCAAGTCCTAGCCCTAATCCCCCAAACTGGCGAGTAGTGGCGCTATCCGCTTGACGGAAGTAGTCAAACACATAGGGCAAAAAGTTAGGGGAAATGCCTTTGCCTGTGTCACGGACAATGATTTGAGCATAAGCGCCGAGGCGTTGTAACTCAATCTCGACCCGTCCCTCTAGGGGCGTGAACTTAACTGCATTTGAGAGCAAATTCCAGATCACTTGCTGCAACCGAGACGCATCTCCTAAGACCTGCCCAACATCTGGTGCAAAAGCTGTCCGTATCTCAATAGATTTAGTTTCTGCTGCCAACCGGATGGTTTCCATTGCAGCTTGAATCGTCGCAGTTAGATCTACTGAACCCACGTTGAGACTGAGCTTACCGCTTAGAATGCGGGAGATATCGAGTAAGTCTTCAATCAGCTCAGACTGCAATTTGGCATTGCGTTCAATCACTTCCAGCGCTTTTGTTGTCTTAGCCGCATCCAGTTTTTTCGTTTGCAGCAACCTGGACCAACCCAGAATTGGGTTTAGGGGCGACCGCAACTCGTGGGACAGTACTGCCAGGAATTCATCTTTGACTCGATTGGCAGTCTCTGCTGCTTCTCGCGCTGCCCGTTCGCGTTCTAGCAAGTTTTCGCGCTCCTGGTTCGCTTGCTTGCGCTCAGTAATGTTTTCAACAAAGAGGATAATGCCGCCAATGTCTCCTCTACTGTCATACCAAGGAAGAACTTCCCAATGTAACCAGTGACTTGAACCATCCGCCCGAACATAATAATCCTCCTCACAGCGCTCCGTCGCCCCAGCTAGACACCGTTGATGAACCTCTCGCCAACGGTCAGGAGTATCACTCATCACCTCGTAGTGAGATAACCCCTTGAGATCGCCATAAGTTGGAGCATATTCCTGCATCCACTGGCGACTGGCAAAGAGATAGCGCATCTCTTTGTCCAGCATCACTACAGCCGTGGGAGTGTGTTCAATGAAGCGTTGCAGCGTTTGATTGGCAGACTGCACGCGGGCGAATAGATGTTCTCGTTCTTGCTCTGTCTGTTTGCGCTCGGTGATGTCCTGTACGACGCCTAGCATTCCGACCACATGCCCTGAAGTTCCATACTGAGCACGTCCCTTCGCGGCAACCCATCGTTCGCTTCCACCCGGCTGAATCACTCGATACTCAATGTCATAGTCACTCTGCTGGGCGATCGCCTGCTCAACTTGTAAGCGTGCCTGCTCTTGATCGTCTTCATGCAATAGAGTTTGAATCTGCCCCCAAGTCAGATGCGGACCAGGTGGAACGCCAAAGATGGTAGCGGCTTGATCTGAAAACGTCACAAGGTCTGTTGCCGCATCCCAACTCCAATCCCCAAGTTTTGACGCTGCTAATGCCACGCTTAATCGTTCAGCACTATTGCGTAGCGCTGCCTCTGTTCGCTTGCGAGCGCTAATGTCAAGCAGGGAAACCAACACCCGGTCATAGGGTTCTGCCTTAGGTGGGAAAGTAATTGTCACCCAAACATCAAAGCGCTCTCCCTGCAGTGTTTGCAGCACCGTCTCTGTTGCAAGAAAGGGAGCTTCAGTCGCAATTGCCAAAAGCTCTCGGGTAAATGCTTCCTGAGTTTCAGGGACGAAAATTTGCTCCAGAGAACTCAACAATTCTGCCTTGTCTTGAGCCCCAAACATCCGCAGCGATGCTTGATTCACATCCCGCAGATGTACCTTGCTTGCTGCCTGTTGTACAAATTCGGGATGCTCCACAAAGTATTGATGAAAGTCCTCAACACCTGCTGCTTTGAGTTGGTCGATTGCTGCTTTGACCTGGGAGAAATCTTCTTCCCAAATCGAAACACTCACCGTCTCAAAAATATGGCGGTATCGCTGTTCTTGAGCGGCTAACGCGACTTCTGCTTGCTTACGATCTGTAATGTCAAGTGCGGTGCCGAGGAACCCGACAGGATGCCGAGCCTCACCCTCGCCCTCGAATTGTGCTTGTCCATTAGCTGACACCCACCGTTCGGTTCCGTCGTCCCAGACAATACGATAGTCGATATCGTAGGTACCTGATGACCGAGGATTCAAGGCTGCACCAACAGCGGCTGCTACACGCTCTTGATCGTCCGGGTGAATGCGCTCAATCACCTTGGGAAGGGGAATCGTGACAGCATCCTCTGGCTCACCCCAAATCTGGCGCATTCGCTCATCTAGTTCAACCAAGTTTGTGTTTGGGTCACAGTGCCACGTACCCAGTTGTCCTACCTTAATCGCGAGCCGTGCCTGGGCTTCGCTTACTCTCAGTACGGCTTCTGCCTGCCTGCGTTGGGCTTCATTACGTTTCTGCTCGATGATCGTGGCTTCAGCAATTTGACGAGTACAACTGCTTTGGAGTGCGGCAGTAGTAAAGTCGGCAAGGCTGCTCATCAGGCGCACATCTTCTGCATCAAAGTGCCGCTCCTCATCATGAGACACAATCCAGATCGTGCCTAACGAGCGATCCTCAGCTAACAAGGGAACGACTAACCCTTCAACAATTGCGGGTTGTGCTTGCTGCAAGTAGGTAAAGTATCGCTCTGGATAGAAATAAAGCTGAGGTGTTCCTCGCTCCAGGCAAACTCCACAGGGACTACAGTTAACTGGAGTTGCCTCCCCCTGGTATTGGTTCAACGCTCCGGCTAAAGCCACCCAGCGAAAGACCTCTTCTCCGCTCGCAGTCACTTCTAGCAAACTGACTCCAGCGGTTCCACCTTGACAGAGGTCTTTCGCAAGTGTCACCAGCTCGTTGAGGATGGTTTGTGATGATTGAGCCAGGTGGCGTGCGAGGGTACGAAGCGCCTTATTCTCAGCTTCTAAAGCAGGAGCTCTGGATGTTCGCCGAAGCAATTCTTCTGTAATGAGAACGCGCTCCAACTCAACTGGGTCAGCCTCACACCTCATGGTTTTGCGTCCTTACTGGAAAGTACTGCTGGAGAAGTAATTGGCTGTATTCTTGCTTCTCACCAGATGAGGAACGGTGTATCTCTTCTAAAAGAGCTTTGATTTGTTTGAGTGCAAGTAGGGAAGGTTGAACATGACCGTTTTCCCAGCGATTAATCGTGCTGTAAGCAACGCCCAATAGGGCAGCAAATTGTTCTTGGCTCAATGCAGTTAGTTGCCGAAGTTCCCGAACGAGCTTGCCAGACGCTGGTTGTTTCAGTGCAATCCTTGTTTGAGATGGAGAACTTTGAGGTGGAATCTGCATGAGCATGGGTGCGATATAGCATCTGCTACACCTAATTTAGTAGGAATTAAATGTAGCACCTCATCTATCTTGAGATATAACTCCACTGCACGAATTGATTAGTGATTGTGCCGGTAAAGTTGGGAAGAACCTAAAAAGCACGTTAAGTGACAACTGTCCTGGAACTGTCTAATTCAACTCCAAGCCCTGTTGTTGAATTAGACAGTTCCTACTCTCCAAAGTCTAAAGAGCCTCAGTAGCCTTGTTAGCAGTTAGCGCCAACACAGCTTGTAATAACTCATCCTGCTCAACAGGCTTAGCCAAATGCTGCTGGAATCCTGCTGCAAGCGCTTGTAACTGATCTGATTCTTTGGCGTTAGCTGTTAGTGCGATCGCAGGCACCTGCCCTCCTTGCTCAACCGTCAATCCTCTAATTCGGCGGATTAACATGTAACCATCTACGTCAGGCATACTCACATTACTGACTAGAATGTCTGGTCGCCACTCCAGAACTGCCTGGAATGCGTAATCAGCAGAGCTAACTGCTGCTACCTCTGCACTATAAGTCTCGAATAGGAAAGCGAGAAATTGGAGATTGTCAACATCATCATCTACGACCAGCACCTTCAAACTGTCCAGACTGAAATCAGCATCGAGGGACATGGATCAGGAACCTTGACGGAATTTGTAGGAGAATTTGATATTCCCACAAATTCCGTCATTGTCGCCCAGTAAGCTTAAGTACCTCTTGAACCAACTCATCTGGGTCTAGCGGCTTGGACAAAAAGTGATGAAATCCGGCTCTCAACGCTCCTTGGGCATCAACTTCTCCAAGGTAGGAAGTTACACCGATAGCTGGGAGTTCGCGCCATGCTTCCTCTAGCTGCCTAATTCGCTCAATCAACCAGCTTCCGTCCTCATCAGGTAGCCTAACGTTGCTGACCAAAACGTCTGGTTGCCGCTGTTCCAACTGATTTAGTGCTTCAGTAGCAGAACCGGCTAGGATGATTCTGGCTCCGTTCCCCTCAAGAATGAACGTGAGCAGTTCTGCCAGTCCAGGCTCATTCTCGACCAAAAGCACTGTTAGTCCTGATAACAAAGACTTTTGAAAAGAAAGCTCATCTTCTATGTTTCGCATGGTCGTAGCAGAGAACACAATTTCTTCCATCAAGGCTTATAGGGAAGTTTTCGCGTTTCTTCCATTCGGGGGAAAACGCAAAATGTTGGGGTAGAGATTGTGCTTAGACGCAGAGAGCGATCGCCCCTACTCGGCATCCACCGTAGTAAAAGTTAGGCACTACAACGATCTAGCCTCCCGGATATTGGAAGGATGCCCACCTGCAATTCTGGCAGATGTAACCTTCCGCTTGAGTTCCGAGCAAGTTCCACCGTCCCACGAGCCGAACCTGATTCTTCACTATTCCAATCTTCCGATCTCCGGGATACCAAATGACGTTGTTAGGGAGAGTAAAATGCCCTCTCTCCATCTCTGTGTTACATTTTGGGCATTTCATAGTAACGATGCTGAAACAGCCTAACAGCTATTGTATAAAACTTAGCTCAGTTGAAGCGATCGCCCCTACTCCTCAACCCAAATATCAGCGTGTGGATTCCCCTCGCTGTCGTACCAGATGCCCTGGGCTCTTAAAGTACTGGATGCCAGCGTAGGGAATGCCCAGCATTAGGACAGCGGCGATCGTACAGGGGATTAAAACTCGTTTTAATCGAATATCCATAGCAAAGGCACCTTAACGATGTGGTCAGGGTGCCCAGATGGAGAGGGGCGATCGCGTGGCACTTAAATGCAGCTTCGCTACCCCTTTACGACACAAAGGCTTGTAATCCCCAGGCTATCAGTCATCTGGCTCTTTTCGCTCACGAGATCTCCGTGAGATTCTCGTCATTTATGAAAAGACGCACCATCGCTACTGAGCTTTTCTTCACTGAGAATTTCGTTGCTTCTTATCGCCTGCCTGACTAACTCAGCTCGCTTGCTAGCTTCCTGCAATTTTTGCCGCAAAAGTTCTGCTGTACCACTATCGTTTGCTTCATAAAGATGCTCAGCAAGATAGTTCATCAATAATTCACTCTCCTCAATCCCGCGCAGCGTACTCCAAAGTGATGCCTCAATCGACTCTGTCACTTCTGTAAGCAGCGCGTTTAGGGAATAAGCGTGCCCTGTATGGCAACGAAAGCGGATTAAGTCTCCGTCTTTAAGTTGTAGAAGAACCCCGTGACATTCAGGACAGGTATAGGGCGAAAGTTTCCCTAGCTTCATGATGCCTGACCTAAAGGCATTGTCTTCTCCTGCAATCGCGACCTCAAGTTTCATCTGTTCAGACATTGGCATTTCCTCTTTCTCTTGGGTAACCTCGTTGCTGAGGCGACCTAATAAAGCTCCCATCTCTTTAATTGGAACGCAGTAATCGACTGGTACTGCTTTCATTGCCTGAATTGGCATCGAGGGGTGAAGTGCATCAACTGGGTCTTGAACAACGGCTCTTCCACCTCGCTCCTTCACTGCATATAATCCAGATGCTCCATCATTGAGAAGTCCAGTCAGAACAACCCCTATAACCTGCGATCCATAAGCTAGAGCAGCGGAGCGGAACAAGACATCGACGGAGGGACGAAAGCGGTTTTCCTTAGGTCCTTTGGTTACCCGAACTTGACCGAGTTCAATGAGTAAGTGGTGATCAGAGGGAGCAACATAAATCCGTCCCGGTTGGATTGTCTCGTTATTAATTGCTTGTGCCACAGGCAGGGAGCTTACCCGCTCTAGGATTTGAGGCAATTTGTTTGTGGATTCTGAAGCTATATGCCAGACGATAAAGATTGCTGCCGACAGGTTAGAGGGTAAATGAGCTACCAACTGTTTCAGCGCTTCCATCCCACCCGCTGAAGTTCCAATGACGACAATACTGTGCTTTGACACTTAATGTTCCTTGGCTAGACAGTTGAACTTGGAAAAGCTCAGTACTTCACCAAAGTAAGGCATGGCTATAAACTCAACTTTAGTCCTCATCGGCAGATCCTTCAACCGTTGCAGCCGCTTAGTGGCTGCGCTGAAATCGCTGTAAAGGTAGGCAGGTTATGAAACTACAAGCAGAAAATTTTATGAAGATGTAGGTAATGCTTAATACGGCAAAACCGCGATCGCCCGCTGCTTATCACCCTCAGACGATGTTGTTGGCGAAAGTGTTATAAATATCTCTACAAGAATGTTACAAGCCTTGTGGGCAATGAAATAGCAGTCATTTCGGCGGGTAATGCGTCGTTGCTAATTTCGCCTGACGAACTGCTTGAATCAGCCAGCCACCATCGGGATCGGGTAATCTTGCACTAGCAGTCAACCCTATCTCAATTTCTGACTGCAACCTTAAGGTTGCAGTCACTCATACTCCACTGCCGCGATCGGATAACCCAACAATACAAGCGAGGGCGCGTAACCTATACTGAGCAAGATGTTGCTGATGGCTCAAACCCAGAGCCTGGGAA
>NZ_JACJPC010000130.1:0-115899 GCF_014695875.1 Leptolyngbya sp. FACHB-541
GCTGGAATCGCACGGGGGCGACCGCAGGGTTCCTTTTTCTCCAGCATCTCGCTGAGTCCTCCTGCTCGATAGCGCCGTAACCACTTCTGAACGCTGACCCGGTTGCGTCCAAGCAATTGCGCTGCTTGCTGTATCGTTGCCGCTTGCCTACTTTTGAGCAGATACAGCAGTTGTATCCGTTCTTTGCCTGATGCAGTTTTCTGCTCTCTCAGTAACCCTTTGAGGTCTTCCTCACTCTCACTAATCTCTAGCTTGTATACCCCTGCCATCCTTCGTCTTTGAACCCATCAAAAGCTTTGTACCATCTGTAGCCTTACTTTGAAGAATTGGTATTATAACGTGAATCTAATCCAACAGCCGCAACGAATTGCTTTCAGCCTCGCCCTGCTGACCGTTGCTCTAGAACGCCGTTTTCGGTTTCACCAAGCTTTTCTGCAAAACCAATTGCAACAACTAATTCCAAAAAATTGCTGAATTAGCGCGATTACTTAATAGGGCGATCGCTGATTCAAGAAGTATTAGTTTTTAGTGGTGTGACAAGGAGGAAACTGTGAGAGTCCTAACCGTTTTTGGAACGTGTTTTTTGCTGCTGTTGGCTTTATTGTGGTCCCGTACAGAGAGCTATTTTCCGCTCTATCCCTTGATTGATACTCGACTACCGCAGGGCTTTTCAGAGCAGAAGTTTAAGCAAATTACACCCGGAATGAGCAAAGCAGAAGTTGCAGCCGTTTTGCCTGGTTCACCTGAATCTAGCAGCACCCGGTGGCAAGAATCATATTGGTTCTATGGAAACGATGGCGGATGCCACGGCATGTGCGATTTAGCCTGGGTCGGCTTCGAGGTTCAGTTTGATGAGGCAGGAAACGTCACTACGACTAAACGCTCGGTATTCGGGGATTAGTTCCTGTTTAGACTTAGCTCAATGTCAAAAATTTCTCTAGTGCATCTACCAAGGCGGGTGACCAACGGCGCGTATGAGCTACCCAGTCAAGGTTTTTGTAGCGCGAGTCCAAGCCAATGGTCGCGACCCAGTTGCTTTCAGCTTCGCCCTGCTGCCCGTTGACCCAGAGGGCTGCCGTGAGAGCCGCCCGCATGTCGGCAAAGCGGGGATATTTACGAACCAGGTTTCGCATGGTGCGGATTGCTTCTTCGGTCTCGCCAACCTGGTAGAGGGCGATCGCATAATTCGCCCGCGCAAATGCATACTGAGGAGCCATGTCAGCCGCCGTTCTGTAATCGGCGATCGCCTCTTCCCATTGCCCTAATCCGGCTTTGGCGTTGCCGCGATTGTTGTAAGCAGCTGGGTCTTGGGGTTCCAGTTCCAGAACGCGATTGTAGTCGGCGATCGCTTCTTCCCAGCGACCCAATCCTTCTAAGGCAGTACCGCGATTCAGATATGGGTCGGGTGCATCCGGTGCCAGTTCAATCGCTTTGTTGTAGTCGGCGATCGCTTCCTCTAGCTTGTTCTGGCTGACCCTGGAATTTCCCCGATTGCTCCAGAGAGCAGGGTTATCAGGTAGCTGTTCGATCAGCTTCGTCCAAGACTCTTCTGCGATCGCAAACTTTCCTTCATTAGTTGCGGTAAACGCCTGGTCGCGGAGCGTTTCAACCGTTTCTATCTCAGCAGCAGACGGGGTTTCCATCGCCTGAGCTTGAGCAGGAAGAAGGCTTCCTGTCCAGGTCATAATCAGCAGCAGCAGTGCAAGCAAAAATCTCAGCATAATTCCTGATCATGGCAGGTCTTTCAAATCAGGACAACTGAGTTGGGCAGTGTTTTCTGATCCGGGTACATAGCGCTATGGCAGATGGTACTGATTCACCTGGCTTTCCCTCGCGTTGAAAGCCATTATTCTTGCATCAAAATCAGTGTGATAAACCCACTGCTGTCCGCCGTCCGTGACAACGATGCGCCAGCCCGTAATTCCAATTGCAGCACATCCAACCTCTTCTGGTTCACTAATGCCCATACAGCCATCCCACTCCCGTTCTTCGATTTGGGTAGCGCGCAGTTGCCCAACTGGAATGTTAGATTGTCGTGCAGTAGCGTGAAGAACTCGATCAAGAGCGGTTTGCAAAAAACGGCTAAACTCTGTTGTGGAGTATTCAGACTTCACTTGCGGGGCATCAGCGTTTGCGCGATATTCCCAAGTTTGATCATTGGCTGATGCAGTAATGCGCCAGCCCTCAGTTAGCTCCTGAGTGCAAGATTCTCCTGAGACGGGTATGCCAAGACAATCATCTGCCCACGTAGCTGCTCAATTCTGACAATTCGCACCTCGCTGCGATCGATATTGAGCTGTTGTGATAATTCTTGCTGTACTCTTTGCAAAATTGATTGAGGTGCTGCATTAGGTTGTGGCAGTAGAATGGGCTGCGGTGTAGAATGCTGCACTACTGGTGAGGTGAATTCCGTTAGCGATAAAGCGCTTCTATTCAGTTCTTGAAGCAGGAGAGTGCCTACAATCAGAAGAACTGTACTGATGGGCTGGAGCAAACGAGGCGAGTAGTTGTTGTCTTTCATAGGGCACTCGTTCAATAGAAAAAACGGGTGAATGAACTACAGATGAGCTAACATTTCTCTGTTGCACTCACCTAAGAACACTCTATTTAGCTAACTCAGGTTCGGCAGCCTGAAAAAGTTAGCTTTGGTACTTTGAGAAAGTCAGAAGATATGTAGATTTGAGGCAATTAACGCTCAATCCACAACTGCTGCTCACCGCAATTCAATTGCGCTCCACCTCAAAATTCTTGAGGAGCGCTGCGGAATTATTGAGAAGCGCTACAGAATCACTGAGGAGCAGTGCGGAATGGCAGAGAAGCACTGCGGAATGACTGAGGAGCACTGCGGAAATATTCAGGAGCATTGCGCAATGACTGAGGAGCACTATAGAATTACCGCGAATCGCTGCAAATCACTGCAAAGTTACGACTGATACGAAATCCATTTCGTAAAGAAGAACTCTTTGGTGTGCGGGCGAAGCATTAGTCACAATTCCTGCCACTGAAGCACAGTTCTTTTGCCGAATGCTACGCCCATACCGATACCGCTACTCCACAGACGGGTTTGGTATGAGTACTTTAGGGGCTGTTATTCAGCTATTGCAATTTGGCGATCGCTCCCTTATTGACCAACACCTCACCCGTCAGCAAATCTTCCACTGTTGCAACCAGTACCCGCTGTTCATTCACTTCAAATTGAACTGAGACGCGATCGATACCCACTTGTCCGGGTGGGTTAAGGTGAGCAACGCAAACCTGGTCGTGCTGCGTGTCGAGCGAGCGATAGGTTTCCTGTTTACGGAGAGGAGCACTGGTCATTCTGCCTTGAGCATCGAAGGCAACTTCTGCCTGGGCGACTTCTGCCACTTCGCCAATATCTAGACGAATTTCTCGCTGTCCATCAATAGCCACCTGAAGCGTGAGAGGTTCTGGACGCTGACAGGGATATTTTGCCCCCTGAGCAAACAGCGAAAAGTAGGAATAGTTTTTGCTGTAAGGTTCCCAGAGGCGAATGGCGTAGCTGTGGTGCAGGTAGTCCTCTATGCTAGACAGTTGGCTAAGCGCCAAAGCACCGTGGGCAACGGCTTCAAAGGGTTTGTCCATTTTGACCCGCTGCCGCCCAAAGTAGGAAACGATGAGTTGCTGCACCGCCGGAATCAGGCAACTACCGCCAACTAGCAGCACTTGCTCGATGTCTGATTTGGCAATACCTTTGCTGAGGGCGATCGCCAGCGTTTCGTCGAGTGCCTGCCGCAACTGTTCTAGAAACTGACGGACTTCTAAAATTTCCTCAAGCTGGCTGCGGCTAAGCTGTAGCTCGTAGGACGTAAAACTTTCCTCGTCGAGCCAGCTTTCTTTAGCGACTTCGGTTCCAGATAGGCGAATTTTTAGGCGTTCGGCGATCGCCAGCAAATTCTGCCAGCCAACTTCCCCGATTAATTGTCGCGACGAGCCAACTTGACGCAAATAATCTTCCACAATCCACTGGTCAATGTCCTCACCACCCACATAAGCATCCGATTTTGCCAGCACCTCCGCCCGAATAGCTGCCTGTTCTTTGCCTGCGATCGCATCTCCTTGGGTTGCCGTGCGAACTAAACTCAGGTCAAGCGTGCCACCCCCAAAGTCAATGACTAGCACGAGCGAACCAGGTCGCTGCACCGCATAACCTAGCGCCGCAGCAGTCGATTCATCTACCAGATGCACTTCAGCTAC
This sequence comes from Leptolyngbya sp. FACHB-541, assembly GCF_014695875.1. Classification (NCBI taxonomy): domain Bacteria; kingdom Bacillati; phylum Cyanobacteriota; class Cyanophyceae; order Leptolyngbyales; family Leptolyngbyaceae; genus Leptolyngbya; species Leptolyngbya sp. FACHB-541. The sequence continues at coordinate 4,216 of NZ_JACJPC010000130.1, forward strand.
GCCCAAGCGTGACCCGACTTCACGAAACCAGCCCAGGTAACGCTCAAAAGCTCCAATCGGAACGGTAAAAATGACTTGATCAGGCTGAATTTGGTGCAAAACTTGCTGCCAGATTTGCTGCAAAAACTGCTCGGATACTGTGGCGGCTGAGTAGCTTACCCCATCAATCTGACGGGGTGGCGGCTGAAAGTCAGCGGCAAGATCGCGCTTAAAGGCTTTGAACAGGCGATCGGGTTGGGTCAGCCCCAATCGTTGCGATCGCACTTGTTCGCCAATCACCCACTGTTCCTGAGATTTGACAAATACCAGCGTTGGCACAACCGGAATTTCTTGCTCCCCCTTCGACGTACTCAGGCGAAACAGCCGGGAAATAGCACTAAATCTAAGGGATTTAGGCGTTTGCGTATCTGGTTCTAGGATACTGACGACCGTATTACTGGTACCAAAATCAACCGCGATCGCAATCACTGTGCCCCTCCCGGCAACGTGCGGCTGACTTTCGCGGGACAAAGAATGCGATCGCCCTGCCGATAGCCCACAAATCGAACGTAAACCTGTTCCCCGACCGTAACGTCATCCTCATCGGGCTGGTGAATCTGGGGATCATAAGCAACCTGCTCCCAAGCAGAACCAATCAACTCAACACCCCAACCTTGCAGCAAATTTTCTAATGGTGTGAACAGTGCAATCAAGTTTTTGGCAGGCAGATCGGGCTTTGCTTGAGCCATTTTTTGAGCGCTGGGGTAGTTTGTTAGCAGCGTTTGAATTTGCTCGAACGTCGCCTCCTGAAAGTCGGCTGTGAGTTGAGTTTTTTGCTGCTGAAGTTGTTCTCTCAGTCGCAAACATTGCTGCTGCAATGCAGCCATTTCATCTGCCATTTCCTGAGTGTGAGAGGCAGGAGGAACAGGGGTAGTAATTGCTTCCTGGCTCTGAGCATTGTTCTTTGCAGGTTGTTTTCTCGACCCAACAAAGCCCAGAAATAGCGCAATAGTACCTAACGTTAGGACATAGTCAAATCCTATAAGGCTAGAATCATCTCCCATAATGTGCTTCAAGCTAAATCATGAAGTACTCAGACAAACTCTAAAGACCAAGAGCCAATAGGTTGGGTGAAGCGCAGCAGAACCCAACACTTGCAATTGCCAAAGGCCTTTCGTTGGGTTGCGCCTTGCTTCACCCAACCTACATTTGAGTTAAAGATTGAGTTTCATCTGTTTCAAGATCAATCTCAGTCTCGTAGTACTGCGGCAAAAGTTCTTGAGATTCCACTTCACCTAATGCTTGCTCTATCGCTGAAGTCGTCTCAATGCAGTCTGCACCAGAGGCGTTGAGTACGGTTTCAACAATCTTGCCGTCTTTGCCAATGCGGTACTCAATTTTGCGATATTCAGCCATAGCAGTTTTGTTTAATCCGATTTGTTCAATTATGGCTGACGGAAGGGAGGGGCTAGGGGAAGGAGGTATTTCCTCATTCTGCATCCCTCATCTCTCAACCTTCTCTCGCACTTCTATCCAGAGGCGACGATACAAGGCGATCGCCCCCTCTGATAGCGGTTCAAGAAATTCGCTGCGCTCCAGCACTGCGGCAGAGGGTAACAGCACACTATTCTGCTGAATCGGAGCAGGCAGATCGGTACGATTTAGTATGGTCAACACTGGGGAAGCGGCTGTACCTAGCAGCGAGAGATTGACTGCATTTTGGCGCTGCCAGCAAAAGTTAATCCATTGCTCGACCAGCGTAAGTTCATCCCCTGTGCGGGTAACAGGTTTTGCTGCTGCCGGACGCACCCAGACATCAGCAGTGAGAATGGTGCCCGATTCTGGCACGATGGCAGCAATACGGCGATCGCGCTCCAGCACAGGCAACACATCCGTAGACCAGCCCAGCGCTATCCAGGTGTCTCCTAGCAACAGCGGTTGTAAATAGTTGTCAGAACTGTAAAACTTGGTCTGCTGGTGGAGCGCTTGCAGTTCAGCTTGCAGTTCTTCACCCAAATCCGTTGGGTTGAAGGACTGTCCTAACTTCTTAGAGGTCACTCCGATCACGGCTGTAGGGCTATCCAGCAGTGACACATGTCCTTTTAGCTCTGGTCGCCACAGGTCTTGCCAGTCGGTAGGTGTCCAGCCCAGTTCCTCAAATTCCTCAATCCGATAGGCAATTACAGCACTGCCCCAGCGATAGGGAGCAGCCCAAAGTTCTCCTTCAGGGTTAAGCTGTCCCTGGCGATCGCGTCGAACGAGTGCCTGCCAGCGATCCGGCAGCTTTTCCCATTCCGGCAAAGTCTCCAACTCAAGCGGCTGAATTAGCTCCTGTCGAATTGCCGAAGCTAACCAGTAATCTCCCAAAGTCACTAGATCCGCCACGTTTTCAGGTTGGCGGTTTGAGTTGAGGAAAGGGATTCTTTCCCTCCAGCCTGAGCGAACGGGTTCGGCTTCAGCTTGCTTCCAGGTTTGCAGCAGATCATATAAGTCAGAAAGTTGGGGCTGAGGCAAAAAATCTAGAGCAAGCTGTTGCTCCAGGTCACGCTGAAAGGCTCGCAACAGTTGCACCGGAACGGAGCCATCGAGCAACCGCACCCGCAGGGCCGCATTGCTGCGACTATTGCATCCTGCCAGGAGTTGAGCGAGTGCCAGTGCCCCTGCGCCTGCCAAAAGCGATCGCCGCTTGATCATGCCTTCCTGTTCCTACTGTTTTTTCTACTGTTTGCGTTCTACGCCAAAGCCAATCGGGTCAATCACCGTTAGCGTTGTTCAAAACGTCTGGCGATCGCCCCTGTTTCAGGATAGCCCTTGTCTCGCCAGTAATAGCCCTGAACCACTTCACTGTCAGGCGCAACCTAGATCTAGGCGGCAAAAGGAACGGCAGTGGCACAACCTGCAAGTAGGTATTAGGCAGAAACAGCACCTTTCAACTCATCGATACTTCTTGCTCAGTTTCAGAGCGGGTATCAAAGGCGATCGCAAATTCTGGGGTTGCATCAGGCTGTAAAAATCCTGAAAACTTAACGTTTTCTGATGCAGCCCTCTCTAATTTCTTGCCCCTCTCATCTGTCCAAAGCATTCTAAAACTTACATCAGTACACTGCTCTCTCCATTGAAACGGATAAACGAACTCTAGTATGCATAAATACTCAATCCCTTAGAAAGGATGACTCTGTTGGAATAATTTTGAGCGGCAATAAATTGTTGATGTAGATCGCTTTACGCGCGATTAACAACTTCATAGCAGATCGAAATAACTCGACTAAACGGTCAAAAATAGCAGTTTTACAGATATTTTCGACGGCTATTTTTAGAATCCAAGTATTTCAATTTAAAACTTTTAATTTCTATACTTAGCGATGACCTGAAACCAATATCTGGACGGCACTTCAGTATTTATGTTCTTTCGTGAAGAAGACGGATTTTAGCAATCATGCAGGTAAGATAGATGAGTAATCTGATGAAGATGAAATTTAGGGTTTTCAAGTTACTTCCTAGTTAGGAATACTTAGATTCTTTGCAACAGCTTTCTGAAAAACCCAAATGGTACTCCGACGGCTGACTTCTAATTTCTTCATCCCAAGCGTGGGCTAAACGTTAAATGATTCAGGAATAAACCTGGATATGCCCAATGCTTTTTTAGTATGGACTGTAAGCAATTCAAAAAATGGGGCATTGCATGGATTCCCTTCAGGAACAAGTTACGGGCTTAAGTTTGAAAGTTGACGCACTGCACCAGACTATTGAGCAGCTCGGCAACAAAATTTCAACAGCTCTGTCTGACACAAAAACGACATCAGATAGCAGCTTCCTGGCTGCATCTGGAATTAGCATAGGGCGCAGCTATTACCAACGTAGTCGGACGGTGGATAGCTCAATGGAACACAAAGATGTGCTGGTCGACTCTAATTACCCCGAATCTGACAGCCAAACAGGCGATCGCGCCCTCGCTCCAGAGATTCAAATTCAGCGTCTAACGGCTCAATTGACCGCAGCCTACAACCGGATTGCGGCATTAGAAGAGCAATTGCTGTCTCAGCGTATTCACTAACTCTGAATACTCAATCTGAATACTCACTCACTTTGAACGCATTCGAGACGTTCTGCTAAAGCCTCGATCGCTTGCATCAGCCTAACTTGATTCCATTGCTGGTAGAGGTGAGCGGCGATTGCACATCCGCCTGCGCCAACGCCTTCTTTGACATACCCCTGCTCATAGGCCCGCAGTTGAGCATACCGAGAATTCGCAAAATTAAGCTGTGTCGCCATCAGGGGTGCATTTAGAAGTTTTGCCAATTTCACGGTGTCGCCAGTTGGGTCTTCAGCCACCCAGCGTGTTGTACCCACTACAACTTGTTGAGGGTTCCAGGGATGAGTACGCGTTTGGCTAATGGCTTCTGCTAACGTGTAAACTGCCAGCATTTGAGTGCCGCCTGCCAGTAAAACGCCACAGGTGCGGCTGGCTGCAATTGCCATCCCTGCCACCACCACCTGCATCGGATCGCCCACTGCCGCTACGACAGCCAGGGGATCAGGAGAGTTATCTAATCGATGCGCCTCTCGAAGAAAACCTGATTGAGCTAGCCCAGCCGTGACAACTGCTAGCTTTTGGTCATGATTGCAGGTTGGGTGACTGCTGTTGACTTTACCCGCAGCATCCCAACCCAGAGCTGTCAGCACAGATAGAGCCGTGGTTGTTCCTCCAACCACACATTCTCCCAAGATTAGATATCCTTGGGGATTTTGCGCTGCCAACTTTTCACCCCAAATTAGTCCTTGCTGCAGCAAGTGCTGCACGGTTGCGTGATCTAACGCTTTCCCTTGGGTTAAACAGCGAGCTGGAGTTCCTCCTAGATCAATACAGGGAACTGAAGGTAGGTGCGGCAACCCAGCACTAAATAGGTATAGGGGAATTTTTTGGGCTGCGACAACAGCACGAGAGATCAGAACAGGAGAAGCACCTGCGTGTAGCGGTGGCAGTGGATATTGAGGAGCAGGTTGAGGCCCATTGTAGAGAAACTCAGCATCTGCGATCGCCGTGTATTCCCGATCTGCTGGAGTTGCCCCCGCTGCTGAAATCCCGGGGATCAATCCCGTTTCTGTAAAGCCCAGCACGCAGGCAAAGAGAGGCGATCGCCCCTCAAACTGTTGCAACCACTCCCGCCCCCACTCAAGCTGGGAGTAAACCCGAATCATTCTTTATCCCTCATCCTTGGATCCTTTATCCTTCCTCTTCCAGCAACACCTGCACCCAGCTTGGAGGTTCTGGAATCGGGTTGCCCAACCGTTCCAAGAGGAGCCATGCCGCCAAATGGACCGTGAACAGGTAAACCAGATCACTACAGATGATGGCCCCAATCGTCACAAGCTGAATCACCGTCAAGTCAGGTTGTCCCAAGGCGCTAATTCCAAGTAGTCCCCAATCAACCAGCTTGGTTAAGATCCATTCGGTGAAATCTGTGATTCGGTTAGTTAAGTAAATCCAGAGGTCTTCACCCAGGAAGGTCGATAGCAGCCAAATTCGGAAGAAGAAGCCAAAGGTAGAAATTAGCGTTCCGGTGCCGATTGACATCGTCCAGCCAGCCTGTCGCTTCCACAATGCTCCAAGCTGTACGCCCAACAGCCCATAAGGGACGAAAAATAATAGGCTCAGGTAGGGGCCCATCAGAACGGATAACAGTAAACCTGTTACTAGCGCTGACATCCAGGCAGCTCGATGTCCCCAACGCAGATAGACTAAGGCGATTGGAGTGGGAAATAAAATCCGCATCCAGGCACCAATACTGAGGTAATAGCTGACGAGCCAGAGCAAGCTAGCCGTGCTGGCAAGAAACGCTGTCTCTACCATCGCGAGAGGCGGTAAAGCAGCCTTGACTTCGGGAACGACCAATTCAGGCTGTCCTGTTTGCTGTTCTTCTGCTGAATCAGCCACCACTGCGAAGGGATCGTCTAAAAATTTTTCTTCAGCTTTAGCTTGAGCAGATTGGTCTGATTCAAAGGCAGGATCGCTTTTCGGATCAGAGGAAGATTTAGGTGAAGATTCCTGTTTCCGAGTTGGGTCAGATCGATCGCCTTCAAATGAACCACTCATGCAAAATCCGAGAAGATAGCAGATCTACTCTATCGCTATATCTGCTCAATCAGCAGGGGCTAAATTTGAAACGCTGTTATACGGTAGGTTGAAGGAATGAAGCATTGCTTGTCTTGTAACCTTCTATGACCCTCAACTGGTTTGCCCAAGCGTTCCGCTTGAAAGGCTCGGTAGCGCTGACGGTGCTGCCGCGATCGCTGCTATTTGGGATGTTTGGCTTACTTGTTTCACTTCTGCACTACTTCTATCCCCTACTTTCGCTGAAAGTACTGGGAGACTTGACCACCAATGTCGTTTTTAATCTAGTACTGGGTTTGCTGCTGATCTTTCGCACCAATTCAGCCTACGACCGTTACTGGGAAGGACGCAAAGCTTGGGGACAGTTGGTTTTTAACATTCGGAACTTAGCTAGAGAAATTAAATTGGGGATCGCAGCCCCAGAGCCAGCCGACGAAACAGAAAAACAAATGGTACTGCGTCTATTAGCGACGTTTGCTCTGACGACGAAACATCATCTTCGGCAAGAGTCGGTCGGTCATGAAGTCTCCGACCTCATTGCTGAAACACAAAATCTAGTGCTAGAGGGCTCTAGCAATTCTCCATTAGAAATTACTCTGTGGCTGGGTGATTATCTTCAGAAGCAGTTTCAGCATAATCATCTGGATTCGATGCGGCTGGTGGCACTTAACGGAATGCTCAGCAATATGGTTGAAGGGTTGACCAGTTGCGAACGGATTCTACGAACCCCCATTCCGATCGCCTATGCAATTTATTTAAAGCGCTTAATTTTAATCTACTGTGTGGGTTTGCCGTTTCACTTGGTTGACGATATCGGCTGGCTAACTGGCATCAGTCTAGTGATTGTCAGCTTCATTCTGTTTGGGGTAGATCAGATTGGCGATGACATCGAAAACCCGTTTGGGTGTGATGCAAATGATCTGTTGCTAGACTCGATTTGCGATACGGTCAAAACTAGCGTTGATCAGGTGATTGAATTTATGCCGGTTGGCGATCGCCCCCTTCCACTCGCATTTTAGTCAAAGAAGTTTGAGCAGTTGGAGCTTGAATGATCAGCACGGCACAGGGGGCATGGTGTAGCACATAGTTACTGACGCTGCCCAAAATTGCCTCTGTCAGACCTTTTCGTCCTCGTCGTCCAACTACTATCAGGTCAGCATTCCAATTTTTTGCGATTTCGCAAAGCCCCTGCCCTGGATCAGCAACTCGGTAGCTGATTTCAGTCGCAATGCCTTGGCGAGTAGCAGTTTCACCGTAGTGACTGAGTAACGCCTTTGCCGCCTCGATCTGTTGCTCTAGATAGGTGTATTGTGCCTGATGAGTTTGGCTGACAAAATGAGCCGACAAACCCAATTCACCGGCCGCAAAAGTGGGGGATGTGGTCACAACATCTGCCGTCAGGTAATGACAAAGTAGTAGCTTGGAGCGATTGGTTTGAGCCAACTCCAGCGCTTGCTCAAACACCGGTTGGCTGAGTGCAGCGTGATCAATGGCAACCAAAATTCTTTTGAAGCTCATAACCTCTCCTTGAGACAGTCCGTGGGGTGGAAGACGGCTCAAGCGATACGTAACTCAACCAAAGCGTTTTTAACTAATGGCGATCGCCTCACCCACCCGTCTCACGTCCGCTTCAAGCCTCACCTAAAACTTATCTCAACTTTCAGGTAAAACCACGGTTTTGCAACATGGCTTCAAACATCTCAAAAGCGCAGCCTTGGCACCGTGTTTGAGCAGAAGATTACTGCTTTGCACAAGCATCATCAGCGGGCGTTTGGGTTTCAACAGAAGAGTTGGCATAGCCTGCGGTGGTCAGCAGTTGGCTAACCGCCAATTCTGCTTTGACGTTGGCTTCTTCAAGAATGCCTTGAGCGCAAGCCGCTTCTACTACCTTTTGCAGCGTTTCCTGCTGGGCAAGCTGCTGAAGATCAGGGGCAGCATCTGGACCTAAACCCAAAAAGCCTCGGTCATAGTCATAGACTTTCGAGCGGTTTACATCAATTTTGCTGTCCAGAATTTCGGGTGATGGCAACTGCAGGCGAATAGCGTCACCCGTAACCTGAATATCATTTTCGTCTAGCTCAGCCAGGTCAACTCCAGCCCGAACTTCTCCGTAGGCGATGTAAAGCAGAGTCGTCTTGCCGATTGTGTAGCCACCCAGAGTGCGATCGCGACTCGCAGGTACAACTGCCTCCATCGCAAAAATCGCCGTGGTCAACTCGCTAACTCCGCGTACTTGCTGTACGACGAGCGATCGCACATCCACTTGGGGAGGGGGTTGCGGTGCGGTAAACATTGCCTGCACATTCTCAAAAAATCGTTCGCCACTACGCCAAACGCCCACGACCGTAAATAACGCCAGCAAAACAGTGCCACCCGTCGCCATCAAGGACAGGTTTCTGAATACGGCACCAATATTAAGCCTCTGTCGCTTTTGAGACTCGTAGCTGCCCATGCGATCGCTCCCTCTGCTGGCAAACCGAACACGGCCGTTTCCAGTCTACTGTTAAAGGCGAGAGATAGGGATGGGGCAAGGATGAAGGGGTTGGGAATTGGAAGGGGGGAGCAGGGGTTAGAGACTGGGGTAGGAATGAAGGATGAAGGCTTCCCACCTGTCCGCCAGTCCCTAAACCTCAACTCCTCATCCCTAAGCTTGCTGCTGTTTGAGCATGAATTTTTTTAAGCTTACAGCCACTACTAGGCAACCGACCTGAATAAGTGTGGGGGCAATGATGATTCCTGCGACGAGGAAAGTAATTGCCAGCATTCCAACAACAAGGGCTGGAATTTCTTCGGTAGTTTGCATGAAGAGGCGGCCCAAACAGAAGGCGATCGCAAACAGAAGCAGGCAGCTTAAAAACATGAGGTATTAATTTTCTGTAATTTTTTGACCAGAGTTAGACACAGTGCGAATGACGAAGTTTCCGCAAAGGTTGACCCGTATTTTGATATTTTAAGTAGCTTTCTTTGCTTCGAGAAGGCGGATTCTACGGAGAAATCTGTTCGGTCTGCTGAGCAAAGTTTGCAAAATTTGCTGATTTTGATTGAAGAGTTCAGAAATGGTGATGAGAGAGATTGGGTTAAAGGGCTGCGATCGCCCCGTTGACGCTTTAGAATGAATCAGAATCCTGCCGCATCCGTGTGAACACCCTAATTTCTTATGCTGCTTAAGTCCACTACCCGGCACATCCGCATCTTTACGGCTGAAGTTGACACTGCTAACGATGAGCTTCTACCCAGCGAGGATAAGCTGACATTAGATGTTGACCCAGATAACGAATTGCTCTGGAATGATGAGGCACTCCAGGAGGTTTATCGCAAGTTTGATGAGTTAGTTGCTGCTTCTGCCGGGGCAGACCTGACTGATTACAATCTGCGTCGAATTGGCTCTGATCTAGAGCATTTTGTGCGATCGCTACTGCAAGCAGGCAAGATTTCCTATAACCTCAAAAGCCGCGTCCGCAACTACAGCATGGGCTTACCAAAAGTGTCTGTTGACGAGTCTATCTAGGGATGTAATTGATTTTTGATAGCACATCCTGCTCGCAAGAATTAAGCCAAACCTGGTTATACCCGTTTGTGTAACACGTGTAAGATGGTCTGTTGGCGGAAGTCTGAGATATCCTGAGAAGACCGCTGTATTCCTGGCTTCATGCAAAACGCCACAGCAACAATCTATTGCCCCAACTATAGTTGTCAGGCTCCCAATCCGGAGGGTCATCGGTTCTGCCAGAAATGCCGTACCTTTTTGCCGAGGCATTATCTCTGGGCAGTGGGACACGATGCCGATGCCTATCAACCTGGAGAGGTGCTGGCAAATCGTTATATCTGTAAGAGTCCTCGGATCTTCCTGGATGCAAAACCGGGCATAGTTTCCCAGGCTCCGACGGAAATTCCTCAATCGATATCGGCTTATCTGCGACTTTCCCCCTATCGGCTCCACGTTCCTCAGGTCTACGGGCTGGTGCAGGCAGATCAGTCTGGAGCAGACATTCTGCTGTTGGAACAGGCAGCCCTGTTTGTGCCGCCTCTCTCTACTCAGGCTGGTACTGAAGCAACCATTCCCTCCTTGTTACCTGCCCTGACCGAAGTGTGGCAACAGGCAACAGGGTTGCGCCAAATCAATTGGCTGTGGCAGATCGCTCAACTCTGGCAACCCTTAACGCTAGAGCTGGTTGGAACCAGTTTGCTGGAGCCTGATCTGCTGCGAATGGAAGGACCCCTAATTCGCTTGCTAGAGCTACACCCCGAGCATGGAAGCAATCCGCCAACGTTGCCTCAATTGGGTCATCTCTGGGCAGGATGGGCTGAGACGGCTCAAGCAGCGATCGCCCCTTTCCTCCGGCAGCTCTGCCAAGATCTAATTCAAGGAACTATTCGCAGCGGCGAACAGCTTGTTGATCGGCTAGATGAAGGCTTGTCACTAGCAGGACAGCATCAGTCGAGGCAAATTCAAGTTGCGACTCGCACAGACCAGGGACCAAGCCGCCAGCGCAACGAGGATGCCTGCTACCCGCCCGGTGGCACCTTCAAGACCATTACCCTGACTGCTGGAACAGCGGCTCCTGATTCTTCGTTGGTGATTGTCTGTGACGGAATTGGTGGTCATCAAGGGGGAGATGTCGCCTCGAACCTGGCGATCGAGGCAATTTGGGAACGAATGCAGCCGCTGCGCCCAGAATCCCTATCGCCTGCTGCTCTGTCGGTTGAAATTGAAAAAGCTGCCTGTGCTGCGAATGACCTGATCAGCCAGCGCAACGACAGTGAAAAACGGCTCGATCGCCAGCGTATGGGTACAACGCTGGTCATGAGTTTGGTTAGAAACCACGAACTTTATACTGCTCATGTGGGTGATAGTCGCGCCTATCTGATTACTCGCTGGGGCTGTCACCAAATCACCTTGGACGATGACATTGCCTCACGGGAAGTGCGCCTGGGCTACGGATTTTATCGGGAAGCTTTGCAGCAGCCGAGTTCTGGTTCGCTGGTGCAGGCTTTGGGCATGGGGTCTTCTAATAGTCTGCATCCGACAGTGCAGCGGTTTGTGTTGGATGAAGACTGCATTTTCTTGCTCTGTTCTGATGGCTTAAGTGATGGCGATCGCGTTGAGGAATGCTGGGATACAACTATTTTGCCGGTGCTAGACGGTAAGTTTGACCTGGCTGCGGTGAGTCAGCAGTTGGTTGAGATTGCCAACACCCGCAACGGACACGACAACGTAACAATTGGGCTAGTGTACTGTCGGCTGAGCGAGCAGGGGTTAAACATTGCTCCGGGTGCATTGATGTCAGCGGTGCAGCCGCCACGCCAACCCATGCCTGCTAAAACCGTTCTGCAGACAGGTCGGGGAGCGCGGATTCAGCCAACTCAATCTGATGCAACCACTTCAACCCTGAAGACTCAAGTGTTGGAACCATCTAAGCGACGGCGTCCCAGCATCTTCCCGTTGCTGTTAGGGATCTTAGTGCTGTTAGGGTTGGGGGGAATGCTACTGGCGCTACTGGTGCCGTCGATTGGCAACCGCATCGCTCCTTTGGTTGGCCTAGGCCCAAATTCCGAACCTGCTCAGCCCTCGTCTGAACCCACAATTGTTTCAGATGAGTCTCCTGAGCAAACTACAGCAGCGATCGCCTCTCTGGAGGTTGGTTCTTACATTCGAGTGGAGCGATCGCCCTCACCGGGTTCTCTAAGTGGCAACGAGCCATTGGTGCTGCTGCCTCAGCTTGCATCTTCTACTGCTGACCCTGGGAGTGCCGCTCCGGGTGGCACTGCTGATGACTTTCCTGCCCCACCATCTACTGCAACCGGGGAGATTCCTTCAGGCAGTGTCCTTCAGGTTTTGAGCCGGCAAGGTGCGTCTGGACAAGAGCGATGGGTAAGGCTGCGGGTTTGTTCTGTCCCAACGGCTGAAGGCTCGATTGGGCAGCCCCCTGAAGAGGGTACTGCTGACAGTCCGACAGCAAGCCCAATATCTAGCTCGACAGTTAGCCCCGATGCAGGCAACCGATCGCCTGTCCCGATTGAACCAACGGCACCGGCACCGGAACCGGCTACACCGCTGCTTCAACCTGGGGCAGAAGGCTGGATTCAGGAAGCGGCGATTGCCTCCCATGTCCAACCGCAAAACGGACTAACTGCTGCTCAACGAGGAGAATGCGCCCCACCAACCGCATCGACTACACGCATCCCAGCTAGCCCTCCAGCCACCCCGATTCCTAGCCCTGCTGCACCAGCAGGTAGCTGACCTAGGTAGGCAAATCCGCCACTGCTAGTTCGGTTCCGCCCACTTCATGCCTGAGGGGGGGATTGGTAGATTAGGTGTAGGTGATAAATCCGATTGAGTGAGGTTCCTAACGTGAACAACGCATCAAATCAAGTCTCAGAGTTTTTTGGTAACGAAGCTGAATCTGGTAGCCAGTTTTGGCAGTATGTCCAGTCGATGAATCCAGAAACGATTGCTCAGCTTTCTAAGCCAGGTTCTTCTGAAGTCTTTCAGGTCATGGAACGGAACATCATGGGGCTGTTGGGAAACCTCCCACCGGAGCACTTTGGTGTTGCCATTACAACCAGTCGTGAGCATTTAGGACGTTTGCTGGCTTCGGCAATGGTCAGCGGCTACTTCCTCCGCAACGCAGAGCAGCGGATGGTGTTTGAGCGGTCTCTACAAGCGAGCGAAGCAGTTTCCGACGCTGAATAGTTAGCAGGTAATTTATTTAGCGGTGCGTCATTCTGGTGGCTTCGGTAAATCAAAATTCATCTGTAGATATTAACCCAGACTCGGCAGGCTTGAGTGCAGACCTGTCGAGTTCTGCTATGGAGACTTTGCAGCAGTTGCCGTTGATGAGTTTGCGACGATCGCTCCTTACCTGGTACGCCACCTCTGGACGCAGTCTGCCCTGGCGGGAAACCCGAGACCCCTACCAAATCTGGGTTTCCGAAATCATGCTGCAACAGACTCAGGTAAAAACCGTAATTCCCTACTATCAGCGATGGATAGAGCAGTTTCCTACAGTCGAGGCGCTAGCGCAGGCAGACCAGCAGCAGGTCTTAAAAGTTTGGCAAGGGCTTGGCTACTATGCTCGGGCGCGAAATTTGCACCGGGCAGCCCAGGAGGTTGTGGAAAAGTTTGGTGGGCAGTTTCCCAAAAATTTAGAAGAGGCGATCGCCCTCCCAGGAATTGGACGCACCACTGCCGGGGGCATTCTCAGCGCAGCATTCAACCAACCCGTGTCGATTTTGGATGGCAACGTCAAACGAGTTTTAGCCCGATTGATTGCACTAGAGCGATTGCCCAGTAAAGCGCTTAAGCTACTATGGCAGCTATCTACAGATCTGCTGGATTTACAGCAGCCGCGTGACTTTAATCAAGCATTGATGGATTTGGGAGCAACAGTTTGTACACCCAAAAATCCAGCCTGTTTGCTCTGTCCCTGGAATGAATCCTGTCTGGCTCACAATCTGAACATGCAAAACGAATTGCCTCTCTCTGAAAGTCGCGCTCCCCTGCCCCACAAAAAGATTGGCGTCGCCGTCATTTGGGATGATCAGGGCAAAATTTTGATTGATCGCCGTCGTCAAGAAGGGCTGCTCGGCGGACTCTGGGAGTTTCCTGGTGGCAAAATTGAGCCAGAAGAAACGGTAGAAGCCTGCATTAAACGAGAAATTCAGGAAGAGCTGGGAATTGAGGTGGAAGTGGGCGATCGCCTCATTACTATCGACCACACCTACACTCACTTTCGCGTCACGTTGAATGTACATCACTGCCGCCACCTGAGCGGCGAACCCCAACCGATTGAGTGTGACGAAATCCGCTGGGTAACACTAGCCGAAATCGAACAATTTCCTTTTCCCAAAGCAAACGTACAGATTATTCAGGCACTACACGAATTTGCTGCTGAATCGTGACGTTTAGAGCAAGGAATCGTGTAGGTTGGGCGGAGTAGCGAAACCCAACTTCTGTATGGGTTACACTGCGCTAACCCATTCTACGGTTATACAGCTAACATCAGCTAACTAAGATTACGCTTGAAAGAGGTAGCGATCGCCATCATCACTTCGCTTGAGTTTCAGCAAAACAGACAGTCTAGAACTGAGCCTCTGGCTCCATTCAGAGCTGCGAAGATCGTCTTTGTCAGATTGAATAGGGGCATTAGAGGAAAACTCACCGGGCAGTGGGCTACCCTTTGGCACGACGAGTAGAGTGATTCCCTGCCGTCCCACAATAGTTACAACTTCTTCAGGATTTGCAGACAGGTGAGAATCTGGATAATAAAACTGAGCGGGCCAATAGCTTCCTTGAAACTTCACCCGTCCCGACTCAGTAGAGGTGATGGTTTGCTCGACCTTACCTGCTTCTGGTTTGGAGAAAAGCGTAATAGTTTGGGAATCTTGCGAAGATTTCATGAATAACCTCTAAAAGTGCTAAAAACGGTTTTTCTCGACGAAACAGGACTCCGGGTTGTTGACTCTCACTATCGAGCATTCTTCTCAACGGTCGAGTGACGCAGCTACTCGATCGCCTGTGATTGTTCAGAGAGCTTTAGGTGATGGAGAATACCCTAAATGGGTGATGTCCTTCACTCAACCCACTGATTTTGGTCACTGCCTAGTCTGAAAGGCAGACTATCAGAGGACAGCAAATTAAAAATTATGGTCAAAGATAGAAGGGCATCCCACGGAGTGGGATGCCCTTCTATCTTTGACCCTTTTCAGAAGATCATTATTACTTTTGGCGTTCGTTGCGGTTATATTTGCCGTCTTGCCAGGCGGTGCCAACCCCTTTAAGAATGCCGCGACCGATCAGCCCGATGCCGCGACCAATTACTTCGGTCAGTACATAAATTAGCCCAGTGCCGACAAAAGAAATAGCGGAACGGAAGCGAGGGGCGATCGCATCACGGGTTTCTAACGCTAGAGTCACCGTAAACTGAAGCCCTGATAATTGCTCTAGCTCTTGGGCACGAGGCGCATAAACTGCTACTCTCTGAATGCCACGACCATAAAGAATAAACAGGGGATACTGGCTTTCAAAGATTGCTTTAGGTTCGCCAAAGTATTTTTCTAAGCGATATTTCCAGGACAAGTTATTTCTAAATCGTTCTACTTCTCGAATTGAAAGTAAGCGATATTCATAAAAGTTTTGCTTAATTGTTTCTGCATTGGCAAAGCGGTTGAGTAAGGGCTGCACCACAGCATTAGCAACCTGAATAATCAGATTTTCAAGAATAGATTCCGCT
This sequence comes from Leptolyngbya sp. FACHB-541, assembly GCF_014695875.1. Classification (NCBI taxonomy): domain Bacteria; kingdom Bacillati; phylum Cyanobacteriota; class Cyanophyceae; order Leptolyngbyales; family Leptolyngbyaceae; genus Leptolyngbya; species Leptolyngbya sp. FACHB-541. The sequence goes on from NZ_JACJPC010000130.1 coordinate 19,540, forward strand.
CGTCGCATTGCTTCAGGTGAGCCAGGTACATAGGGAATCCCCTCGAGAATTAGTGGCGTTTGAAAGAGCAAATGAGACAGCAAATCGTCAAAAAATGGGATTTTATCCAGAATGGCGCTCTGCACAACTTCAACATCTTGAAGTAATGTGCTAGCTACTTCTATTTCGGCGTTGCCTATTGAAATGGTGTAATATTTGCCAAAAAAATCTGTAACTACGGCTCCCCAAAGGTCTTGCAAAAGCAGCGATCGCTTCTCCTCTAACTGTCCAGGTTGCACCTGTGAAAAGCGCAGTTCATCCAAAATTTCCTCTAACTGCCGCAAGATTAAATAGAGCAATTCCCGCTTTTTTTCTTCTCGCAGAATATCAATTTCTAGCGGTGTTTTAGTTTGGTTTTGCAGAGTGCTTTGCAGTTTTGCGGCGATCGCATCAAACAGCGCTGCCTGCAAATTACGGGCATTAGCTAATCCATTTTCTGATGGCGTTATCACCGTGAGTTCTGCGTCCCCGGAAGGCTGAGTTGCGTTGGTTTGCTCAAGTTGTCGAGCAGGGCGATCCGACGGTGCTGCATCTGACTGCGGCGTCACTGCATCTGACGGTTCTAGTACAGTCGGAGTTGCCAATAACCGTCGCACCAGCCAGCGAGAAGCCCGCAGTTCGCGCTGTTGCCCTGCTAAAACTGCCCGATCCAGCAGCGACAAATCTAAGTTTTGCAGTTGGTTTGTTACATCAGACAGTGCTAACTCAATCTGCTGTAATCCTGACAGCCGCAAATTTCGCCGAAAAATAGCAAATGGAGTCGGCAACTTCACGATAGGTTGCGATCGAACAGAACCCGAAGTAGGGGAAGCGACAACTGCCGCAAGTCCCTCTGTTGTAGGCTGAACCCAGCGAAATCCACCTCTTGCAACCTGCCGAATGATTGCTGCTAGTTCCGCTGCTTCAGTATGTTTAGGGCAATATCCTCTCGCGCCCGATCGCCGTGCCGCTGCTAGCATCACAGGTTCCGTCATGGAACTGAGCAGGAGGATGGCGATCGCCGGATACTGGGAGGAAATCTGCCGACACAAATCTAGCCCTTGAATCTGCTCAGGATCAGCACTGCCCAATCCCAAATCCAGGATGACCAAATCAATTGCGATTGAGGATGCAGAAGCCGTGCTATAAGTTGCTAGCGCTTGCAGAGCAGCAGTTCCATCTCCTGCTTCAGTGATCACTTCCAAGTCTGAGAATTGCTCTAGCCAAATCCGTAGCCCCGCCCGAAAAGCCCGGTCGTCGTCAACCAACATCAGCCTGAAGGGGCTATTGCTCCTGCCGCTATCTGTCATGCGCTTTACCCAAAGGGCAATCCCTTTGCTCCATCCACTCAGCCTAATGTATAACAGACAGCCTCATTTTTAACGGAATGACCACGGATTGCACGAGTTTAGCGATGGCTCAATTGTTCTAAATGTGACAGTATTTCGTTGAAAGATTTTTCTAATTCTCGATAAATTTGATCAGTCGCACTTTCGGGTCAGGTAACTCTGCATATTTTGTTGCCATTGTTTCAATCTGGCGCAGTTGCCCGATCGCCAAACTACACGAAAAGCCGTATTTTGCTTTGACGCGATCGCTAGCAATATTCAAAGCAGTGCGCGATCGCTCAACAAAATCTGTTAACGGATACTCACTTCCTTCCTCAAAATACTGACGCACAACTAGAGAAGGTGAGTAGCAAACTTCCTGAGAACCGTCGGGTAGTTCAATTTGAAAGCGGATTTCTGGCATGGTGAGATTGAGGGTTAGGGACTGGAGAAGTTGAAAGCTGTTGATAGTGAGTTAAGTGGAGCTTGGCAGACTGTTTCCAGGTGTAGCGCTTAGCCACCTGAATGCCTTGCTCCTTAAAAGACTGGGCTATCTGAGGTTGAACAATGGTTTGCATGGCTTGGGCGATCGCCTCCTCACTCTCTGGATCAACCAAAAGTGCTTCTCGCTCAGACAAAAACTCAGTAAATGGAGCAATATTTGAAGTAATTACGGGAATACCAGAAGCCATTGCTTCCAGCACCACTAGTCCCCATCCCTCCTTGAGGGAAGGAAAAACAAAAGCATCGGCAATGCGATAAAGAGCAGGCAATTCAGCGGTGGAGATGACTCCCGGTAAGATGAGTGACTTGGCGATCACCACTCCTAACCTTTCAGCAAGTTGGAAAAACTCATCGCGATAAGGCTGATAGTCAAACAGCGTTGCCCCTCCTGCAATCACCAGTTGAGCATTAGGATAATGAGTTAACACTTGAGCAAAGGCTCGCAGGAGAGTGATCGAGTTTTTGCGAGGCTCAATGCCGCCGACGGTGAGGTAAATTGGCCGACCGCTCAGTCCTAGCTTTTTCACATCGGCTTCAGAACCATCATAATTAGAGGAAAAGTAAGTCGTATTCACACCATTAATTACTTTGGGGGCATGAATTTGGTATTGCTCCTGTAGGGCAGTTTGCCAGCGATCGCTTACACAAAGGCACAAATCAGGTTCCCGAATCGATCGGTCCTGGCAGGTTTGCAGGTAAGGACTATTAAACGCATCAATGTGATGCACCGTTCGCACAAAGTGAGGAATGTGATGGCGCGATCGCAGCTCCGACAAAGCATTTGCACTTAAGCAATCCTGCGCGTGATAGTAGTCATAAACTGGTTTTTCCTGGCTCAGATAGTCTACAAACTCCTGAATTCTTTGTTTGATTAACTGGTCGATTCCGCCTATCACCTCTTTTGCAGGTACCAAAACATAATCACACTGGAGCGATCGATAAAATCCTGTGCCGTCTTTATCCAAAGCATAAACACAAACAGAGTGCCCCAATTCCTGTAAAGCCTCCGCCACCTCTAGCGTATGCACCACGCTGCCTCTAGGCTTTGTCGAATAGGTAAAAAAGGCAGTCCGAAGTGAGTTCATCGTTAACTAGAATTTCCAGGGGAGATGTACGTATTCCTGTCTGATCCTGTAAACGTCTGCCAAAGTTTCTTTGAAATACGTTCTCACTGACGCCACATGATCTTCCCCTGATATAAAGGTGTGTAGAGGTTTTACCTGCATGATGCTTGCCCAGCTTTTTACTTGAGCTAAGTTGTTGCCACGCCACTTGCCAGAGCTAGATTGTACAATCTCAAGCATTGCTTTCAAAATCTGTTCTCGATCTGTAGCATTTGGAATTGCCTCAATCAAAATACCAACTTCAGGATAATTTGTCGTAACGGATGGATTCATCCAGTAACCTAGCCCAACCCAAATATCACCTCTGCGATCGCTGCTGATAATATATCGGTTATGTTGTCTAAGTTGAGTCGAGGCAGTTCCAATTTCAGACATGGAACCACAGACTGATCGAAATACTTCAGCGACTTCTCCTAATAATGTCTCATCCATGATGCTTCTTGCGTTCGAGAAGTTCGTCAAAGCTAAAATATCGATCGCGCTAAATTGACCGCTCTGAGACATATTATTAATCTCCATGAAGCTTTTAATTTCTTTGAGTAGAAAATCTTCCTGGTATTTACTTAGAAAATGATATATCTCATGCCAACGAAGCTGTAAAAATTTTATTTTTGTGCGATCGCAGATCTTTAGAATTTCATCCTGATTCTTCGGCTCATAATCCCTTGTAATGAATAGCAAAATACCATTGTTGATATTGTGCAAATGATTTAGATGTTCCGCATACCGCTTCAACTGCTCCCAGCCTTCGGCTGAGCCAATTTTTGACTCTATAAAAATGATGTCTCTCTGATCACCTGATGCCACTTCAATAAACACATCTGGTCTACTCGCATGAGCATGATTTGCCAAGGTATCAAAACTCTCCTGGGTTGAGAGGTAGATAAAATCTGGTTGCTTAATGGATGAGATGGTGAATTGATTAAGTAGATCAACCAGAATGCTGGTCCGCGTTTTGAGTAGAAAAGCGAATATTTCAGTGAAAAAATCTTCTAAGGGAGTTCTATCACTGTCTTTATTCTTTAGCTGCAACAACTTATTGAAGAGTGATTCCAATTGCCTTGGGTGGAAAATTTTGACGAATCAAGAGTAACCTAATCATCCAGTTGGTGCAAACCCTGTCAAGTTCTCTTGTGTAAAATCCCAAAATATCTCTGTTTCACCTTTGTGAGTCAAGATTAATCGTTGAGAATCCGTAATTTGGGCGATCGCCTCACAGCTCAATTCTTTTTCCCGAAAACAGGTTTGAACGGCTGCAACATGTTCGGGACGAACGCTGAGCAAAAAGCCATAGCTGGGGAAACAGAGCAACCACTTTTCTAGGGTTAAGTCTGGGGGGGGAGCGATCGCCTCTAAATCAACCACGCCACCGCATCTAGAGGTTTCTAGCAGCATCAGGAGAGTGCCAATAATACCTCCCATGCTGACATCTTTAGCTGCATCACAAAGTCCTGTCTCTGCTAGTTTTGGCAATAGCTCCAAGTTTTCTCTAAGACGATTGGAAGCACCAGAGGTAGCAGCATTCCAAAACGGATATTTGGGATGTGCCTTACCCTGGAGGTCGATCGCCAGCAGCAATGTATCTCCCGGCTTAGCATTAAAGCTGCTGAGCAAGTGAGTTGCTCGTCCTAAAATCGCCACCGACAGCGCATTGTAGGGGCTGTGATAGTTACTGTGCCCGCCTACAATTGGCACGCTGTAAGCTTTTGAAGCAGCCGTCATCCCTGCCCAGACTGCTTCTATAACTGTTGCAGATGTGCCCCATAGGGTGTCTACAACGGCGATCGGGTGACCTCCCATTGCATAGATGTCACTGACGTTTACCATAACGGCGCACCAACCCGCAAACCAAGGTTCTGACTCCACTAGTACATCCCACATCCCTTCTGCTGCTAGGAGAAGGTAGCCATCCCGGTCAGGGATGGCAGCACAGTCATCACCAATGAGGGGGTTCGGGGATTGGGGATTAGGGATCGGGAGTGAAGGTGAGAATTGCTTTAGGTATTTAGCGGCAAGCTGGATATCTTGCTTTTGTAGCACCCCGATGGATTGACGTAGGGTTGTTACCAATTCAATGAGTTTCACAATTGATTGTTATGAGGCTTCTAGTTCTCTCATTCCTAATCTCCAATATCCAATAGCGGGACGAGGTTCGCTGCTGGGAGGATAGTATTCCAGGTCTGCTTGCATCATGTGGTGGGGGCGATCGCAAATCACTATTTCTTCAAGTGAGTGCCAATGCTGCCGCCGGAAAAACTTCACGTTTTGAAGCTGCACGGTTGCCAGAAATTGACGACAGCCCCAGGTGTTTGCAGTGGTTACAGCTTTGTAGATCAAACCACGCCCAATTTGCCCAACACGACGGTAATCAGGATGAACACCAAGCCTGCCGCCATACCAGACTTCTGGCTCTGTCTCATAAATTCGCACTACACCAACCACTTGTTTTGATGCGTTGAGAGTGACAATAGGATAGGCGATCGCGTCCCATTGATCCTCATCATTCCGTTCAAACAAGCCTTGTTCTTCTGCAAAAATCATTTGCCGCAATTCGCAATACGCCTCATATTCAGAAGCTGAAGCCGCTAACTTGTAAGTGTAGGATGAGGTAGTCATGAATGATATTGCAGTGTATGGTTACGGAGGACTAAGCAGACGTTTCAAAGGTTGAAAGAGCAGAACAAGCACCACATTTGGCGCAACCTGCTTTAACTTCCGTAGAAGCCAGTCCCGATCGTTGCAGCATTGCTCCAATTTGCTGATAGAGCGCAAACATAAACTCACTATTGGGTGGTCTGTGATTTGCTAAAGGAGTACCGCTGATCGGCACAAACGGCACTACAAAAGGATAAACACCGACATCAATTAGCTTTTGCGAGACTTCCAACAACGTAGAAAGTGAGTCGCCCAATCCTGCCAACAGGTAAGTACTCACCTGTCCCCGACCAAACACTTTCATAGCCGCCTCAAATGCCTCAAAATAATACTCAAGCGGTACTTCTGCTTTACCTGGCATAATTTTGGCTCGAACCTGTGGGTCAGCCGCCTCCAAATGCATTCCCAGGCTGTCTACTCCAGCCGCTTGCATTCGCTCGAACCAGATAAAGTCATCGGGTGGTTCACACTGTGCCTGAATTGGGAGATTTACCCTAGATTTAATCACTTTGGCGCACTCAGTTAGATAAGCAGCACCGCGATCGCTTGTATTTGGCGTTCCTGTCGTCATCACCATGTGTTTCACCCCATCCAGACGCACAGCGGCTTCTGCCACTTCTGCCAACTGTTGAGGTGATTTACGGGCGATCGTGCGTTCTGCTGCCAAAGATTGACCAATGGCGCAAAACTGGCAGGCTGTGGCGCGATCGCCATAGCGCATACAGGTTTGCAGTACGGTAGTTGCCAGCACATCATGAGAATGGAGCAAAGCAATCTTCCAATAAGGAATGCCGTCAGCAGTAGTGAGACTATAAAACTTTGGCTGTGTAGGAAATGAGATGGGGGCGATCGCCTTCCCGTCTAGCTTCAGTATTGGCAGCACTTGAGCATCCCCAACTTCAACCGCATAGGGTGATTCAGCCGCTCCATCGGTGAAAATGGGTACCATCACCGTCGTGTCATCAATAGTTATTGCTTTATGGTCTGAAGGCCCTGCACCACCCTTACGCCCTGATGCACCAACGGCTGAATCAATCCATCGCAAACCGTGAGACTGTAACTCCGTAATCAAGTTTTGTTTGTTCATGCTCGTTAGCTGCTTCTCCATTCAGCAATTGTTCAGCAGGGATTGCCTGATGGTGCATCTCTGCGCTCATAAACGGTCTTGCATCGATATTGAGACGAAGCTGAAGTAAGTCAGGACGGGCATAGTGACCGACCGAATCCATCATTCGTTTACGCTTAGTGATAAGAGAGAAGTCTAGATCGGCGATCGCCATCCCCTCCCCTTCTGTCACAGGGGGGCAAAGGTGAGTTCCCTCCGGACTAATGATCGCAGTGTGGCAGCCACCTGTTAACACCCGCTGCATCTTTTCGTCTGGCGTAATTTGGGCAAGTTGCTCAGGTGTGAGCCAACCTGTTGCATTCACCACAAAGCAACCTGACTCTAAAGCGTGATGGCGAATCGTGACTTCCGTTTGGTCAGCAAAGATTTGTCCCACCATTGAGCCAGGAAACTGAGCACAGTGAATTTGTTCATGTTGTGCCATCAAAGCATAGCGGGCAAGCGGATTGTAATGTTCCCAGCAGGCAAGAGCACCAACCATTCCCACCGCAGTGTTCACCACTTTTAGCCCCGACCCATCTCCTTGCCCCCATACCATCCGCTCATGATAAGTTGGCGTAATTTTGCGCCGCTTCAACACAAGTGTTCCATCTGCATCAAAGATGAGTTGAGCGTTGTAGATGGAACCATTCTCCCGCTCATTTACCCCTAAAACTACAACGATGTTGGCAGCCCGAGCAGCCTGACTCACTGCCTCTGTCACTGCTCCCGGCACCTCTACAGCTTCCTCATAAAGCCGCATGTGTTCCTTACCCATCAACACGGGGGGTTGAATGAATGAGAAATAGGGATAGTAGGGAACAAAAGTTTCTGGAAATACAACCAGATTTGCCCCTGCTTTGGCAGCTTGGGCGATCGCCTCTAACACTTTCTCAACCGTTCCCTCGCGGCTAAACAGCACTGGACTAATCTGCACCGCAGCCGCCCTAACAGTTCGTGAGTAATCCATAGATTTTCCTTAACGGGGGAGATAGTGAGTGATGTTAAGTCGGGTCATCGGTCACTTGTCATTAGTTATTTACAAGTGTAGAAGCCAATGAAGAATGACAAGTCACAAATGATAAACAAGCAATGACAAGTGACCAATCACTAATGACCGATGACCAATACCTCTTCCCTACAGTGTCCAGGTGTCTAAAATGAAGGCTCCCTCCTTGCGGTGCATCAGCACCAAGTCCAACACATCGAGGGGGCTGATCGGGCGAATTCCGGCGATCAGAGACGGTTCACCATGACCATACAGCGCTTGCAGGGCAAAGCGGCACGCATAAACCTTTCCCCCTTCAGCCATAAACTTGCTGAGCTGATTGTTGAAGTTTTGGTGTCCAGGAAATGCTTCATCTCCAATTTTTGGGAAGCCTCGCTGAACGCCCAGGGTGACTCCGGGCCCATACAGCAAAATTGAAGTCTCAAACCCTTTACGCAGCAGACGCAGCGATTGCAGTAGATTGACCAGACCAATCGATCCTTCAAATGCAACAGTGTGGAATGTTACGAGAGCTTTTTCGCCCGGTTCTGCCTGCACATCGGGAAATACTTTCTCTTCGTAATCAACAAAAAAGTCACCTGCTTGATGCGCGGGAATTTCAACTGAAGGCATAGTTGTCTCCTGAAAAGTGGGTCAAGTCCAACAGTCTCTTAACTAACCTGAGTTAAGAGTCCAAATATCTGCTGAGATTGAGACAAATGCTCGATCCGAGATCCATTTCGTTGCGCTTGTCTGCAATCTAATTCGGCTGTTGATTGCAGGTTAAGAGCTTGACTCACTTACTCTTGTATAGTTAGTAACGAAAAGCAGAGTTCTGTTGGTAAGTACAGGCAATATTGAAGGGGTGTCGGAGTGGATTAAGAGCGATCGCCTCCAACAACCTGCCTAAAAAGACAGGTAACTACTTTCTACTAATTACTACTACTAATTACTAACGGCTATTAATAACCCAATCGTTCTCGTGCTTGCTGACGTAAAGGGCCAGCTTGTGGATGATCGGGCTGAATTTGTAAGGCTTTATCGAGAGATGCGATCGCCTGATCAAAGCGACCCAAGTTCCACAGCGCTTGCCCTCTAGTAGCCCAAGCTTCTACGGAATTGCGATCAAGGGCGATCGCTCGGTCTAGCGCCGAAATTGCCTCCACCGATCGCCCAAAGCTTTGTAACGTGATGCCCATATCAACCCACGCCCCAACCAGGTCTGGCTTTAGTTGGGTTGCCCGTTCAAATAGCCTGAGCGACTGGAGCGATCGCCCCTGCTCTCGGTAAGCTCGTCCTTTACTCCAGTAAGCTTCAGCATAATTGGGGTTGATCGCCAAGGCATCGTCACAGGCGACAGCAGCTTCGGCAGGTTGCTGCAAATAGGTAAGGCTGTGACAACGTCCCCAGTACGCCTTAGCATTCGCTGGCTCAAGGGCAAGTAGTCCGTTGTATGCTTCTAGCGCTTGTTGAAACTGCCCACTCTGTAGCAGGCGATCGGCACGGCTTTGCATTTTTGCTGCCCATTCTTCTGGTGCAGGCAGGTTTGGAGCCGCAAGGGAGCGAATCATTGGCATAGCGGGAGTGCCCGCATGAGAACCAACCGTTTCAATCGGAGGGCTAACAGGCTGCAAAAAAGCATCCGTCTGCATCGCGACGAACGTTGTACCTGCGGTGGCGAGCCCAGCCAGTCCTAACCCAAAGCCAAGCTTTGCCAATCGCCGCTTATAGCCGAACGACCGTTCTTTCTTCTGTGAAGCCTGGAGTGGAGTGGATGCTGGCTCAGGGTTCTCAAGCCCATTTCCATTCAGTTCATCCGATTGAATCTGGCAGGGAGCCGTCTCTGACTCTAGAGATAGCATTGAAATTTGAACGGTCGTGTCGGAAGGATTAAACACGCTCGTGGAGGCGGATATCAGCTCTGACGCGGTCGTCTCTGTACCTGAAAAGGAAGATTCCAGTGGTGTGTCGACAAATTCAGGTAGGGGCGGTAAAAACTCGGTCACCCCAACTGGGAGTTCTTGAAAGGCTTCCAGGGCTTCTACGGCAGTCGGGTAGCGATCGCGGAAGTCATAGCGCACCATGCATTCCAAAATTTCTGCAAGTTCAGAACTGACTTCGGGGACGCGATCGCGCCAGTCTATTTCTCCAGTTTCAGGATGGTCTCCCAGGCGTTTTGGGTGAATGCCAGTTAAAGCCTGAATTCCAATCACTCCAACTGCGTAAACGTCACTGCTAAAGCGCGGCTTGCCGGCTAATTGTTCATTTGGAATGTAGCCCTGAGTCCCAATCGAAACCGTCAAATCAGTGATGCCTGTGTCAGGATTGGCGCTTTGAGTGCTGACCTGCTTCACTGCACCAAAGTCGATCAGCACAATTCGTCCGTCTTTGCGCCGCCGCATCAGGTTAGAGGGCTTGATATCCCGGTGAATCACCTGCTGCTCATGCACAAACACCAAAACCTGAAGAATATCTCGCAATAAGGCAATTACCTGATCTTCGGGCCAGGTTTTTCCTTTCCTCAGCGGGTGGGTGAGCGATTCACCTTCAATAAATTCTTGAGCCAGATAAAACTCTTGATTTTCCTCAAAGTGAGCAAACAAAGTCGGAATCTGGTTGTGGCTGCCCAACTGGTAGAGCGCTCGGGCTTCGGTGTCAAACAAGCGTCTCGCCATTTGCAGGCTTTTGTCGTCACTCGTCTGTGGCAGCAAGCGCTTAACGACGCAGCGAGGATGCCCTGGTAAATGGAGGTCTTGCGCCAAAAAAGTTTGACCAAACCCACCAGCACCCAGTTGGCTGATGACTTTGTAGCGTCCCCCTAAAGTGGTAGCAGGATGGGTCTGTGGAATTTGGCTCATCGTCGATGGGTGGCTGGTCGGTTGATGGAACCACTGATGGAACCACTTAGGTCAGGTAAAACTAACTCAGAGAAATACCTGTATTTAAAACCCTCAGTACTCGAAGAAGATGCATTCCCGTCAATTCTAACGACTTCAATAATCTAAATTGTGTTGCTAGAACGAGGACAAAATCTATAAAGTCTCTATGATGCATCTTTAAATATTTAACTTTTGGCAATTCAGATTAACCTGCCCAAACCTCCATTAACCCTTTGCTAGTCAGGCGATCGCCCAAACGACCCTCCCTTTAAGTAGGCTCTAAAATTAAACTTTTGGACTGAGGCTATGCTGCCTATTTTTTATTCCGATGAATTTTTGGATCATGATACTGGCGTTTATCATCCTGAGAAACCAGGTCGCTTAACTGCCATCACAAAAGCTCTCAAAGCTGCACCCTGGGCTGATCAGTTGGATTGGCGATCGCCCACACCTATCCACGCTCAAAGCGATCGGCTCATGGCTGCTTTAGAGGCAATTCATCCCCAGCAGTACATCGCTGCGGTGCAACAGCTAGCTAACCGAGGCGGTGGCTATATCGATCAAGACACGATTGTTTCCCCCCGCAGCTATGATGTTGCTCTGCTTGCGGCTAGCGCTTGGCTGGACGGCATTGATCAAACACTGGCAACCGGAGAACCTGCCTTTGTGCTGGCGCGTCCACCCGGACATCACGCGATGCCCCAGCGAGGCATGGGGTTTTGCATCTTTGCAAATGCAGCGATCGCCGCTCACTACGCCCTTCAGCAACCGGGGGTAAATCGCGTCACAATCCTTGACTGGGATGTGCATCACGGCAATGGCACTCAAGCGATCGCCGAAAACCATGCCCAGATAGCCTACTGCTCACTGCACCAATCTCCTTTCTACCCCGGTACTGGCGATGCGGACGAACGGGGCGCTTTTAATAACGTGCTGAATTTGCCGATGCAACGGGGTAGCACCCTGGCAGACTACCAGCCCTTGTTTGAGCAAAAAGTAATTCCGTTTCTTAGTACCTTCCAACCTGACTTGCTGATTGTCAGCGCTGGATATGATGCGACCCAAGCCGATCCGCTAGCAGAAATCGCACTCCAACCAGAGGATTACGGCGTATTCACAAGACTCTGTCTGCAAATCACCCGACGCACTGTCTTTGGCTTGGAGGGCGGATATGATTTTGATTCTCTATCACAATCCGTTGTAGCTACCGTTAGTCAATGCCTTAAGTAGGGGCGAACGGCCGTTCGCCCCACAAGAAATGACTTTCCCCGGTATCTCTCAAGGCTAATTAGGGCACTGCCCGTCCTGGCATTCTGGGCCACGAGCAATGTGAGCGTTGTAAAACTCATCAACTACAGCAGCGTCATAAGCTTCTAGCTCTTGCAGGTAGCCCCAAGCAGTCAGGGCGATCGCCTTTGGCATTTCTGAGCGTGGTGTGACAATAATTCGAGGATTAATCGCGCTTAACTCCTCTGCCTGTTGTCTAATCTGCTCCAGATCTTCCGCCTCAACCAGGGCAGGGTTATAGCTGATGATGATGCCACCGTGTTCCAGGTTGTGAACAAGCTGTTCATCTGAAGGAGCTTCGTTATAAATTCCCCAGCGGGCCCACTCTTCATGGTGTGGGCCAGAGGTTGGTGGATTTGAGTTGTATTCAACCTGCTGGTCAGCCGGGACGTGTTCTTGTCCTAAATCGGGAATTGCGGTGCCTGGCAAGGCAATTCCTTCAGGAAGAGGCGGCAAAGTTGCACCAGGCGTATCCACCACAAATTCATCAACGAGTCCAGCTGGCTCTTCCTGGCTCTGCTGCATGTTTCGCCCTTGCATCAGAGCAAAAACGGCTACTAACCCGACGACTCCTAATGGGATAGCCAGCCAGATGTACTGAAGCAGTCGCCCCTTTAAGGTGTCCTGGTGTCGTCGCGATTTACTCATGTGTTTCAATACCTGCTGAATTGATTTGCAACTAGCCCATGAATGGCTAGCCGTATCACTACTTCCATCCTAATTCTCAAAAACATGAACAAATCAAGGCTCTGTTGCAGACAAAACACGATAATGGCTGGCAACATAGCTAAAAAATTTGTAGTAATCCTCAAATTGCTGACTGGGCGATCGCCCCTGCCAGCGATAGATCACGCCTTCGTGCTCCAGCGTCAGATTGAGTGAGCTAGTTTCTGCGGCGATTTGCACCTCTAGCTCTCCAGACAATCCTTGCTCAGTGACAAAATTCTCCTTAATGGGATCGAGCAAAACGCTATTTGGTTCTGTCGCTTCATCCTCAGTCCCTTCACCTAAATCAGCCGGAATTTGGCTGGCCCAGCCTGCAACCTTCACACCAGGGCGGTCAGGTGCACGAAAAACTTGCCCATCCTGGTTGTCGGGTGGCGGTTCAGCAATCCAGTCTTTGGGATAGAGAAACTCAAAACCGTAACGTGAATTTCGGTATGTTTCCCAACCACTTTCAGGGACAAGCAGGCGATCGCACCCTAAAAGCAATGCTGTTGAAACCACCCCAACCGATAGCAAAGCAAAGCGGTAGAACTTAAGAGACGCGATCGCTCCAAATAATCGCACCAGAGATAGATGCATTAGGGTAGGACCTCGCTTGCTTGTAAAGGAATGTAACAATAATGCCGTCATAGCGTCTTGCTGTCTTGACAGGACACGACTGCGGCAATTATTCTGACAACCATACCCGGGTATTAACCATGTAGTCGTTCTATGCAAGACAAGCACAAAGTTACGCTTTACCTTCCACCAGAGCTTCATCGTCAGCTCAAGATTCGTTCCGCAGTCGATGCCGAGCCGATGTCAGCAATTGCAGAACGAGCAATTGTTTTCTATCTGACACATTCAGATGTGGTGGATGAGGTAGAAATGTCTCACGGACAGGTCTATCAAGTCTATGACTGCCCTGAGTGCTCAAGCTCGGTCGTTCTGCAGGAAGGCAAAATGATCTCCCTAAAGGAGCAGCCCAGCATTCTAGTTGAAGAAGGGCTCTCACCAGCCATTCAAGGGCAACGTTCTGGTTCTAGCCAGCAGGGTGAGGAAGAGTTGGTTCCGTGCTAGCGAGTGTTACCTGAGCTTGAATGTTTGCTGCTTTAAGTAGCTAAACTCTCAGGTCTTCAACTCTAAGCTTAAGTTGATTGTCTGCTTACTATGTCCGCACTGTCTCTACAAGGTCGATGATCATGAAAGAAGAGCTAAATATACTCATCCAGGCTCAATATCCTCTGATCTATCTCGTGACTTCTGAAGAAGAGCGGGCTGAACAGACGATTGCAGCGATCGCCCAACAGTCCAAACCTCAACAACGAGTGTTTGTCTGGACGATGACACGAGGACTGATTGAGTACGGGGCTGGAGCTAGAAACGCATCACAGCACAATACGCTCTCTCCTCAGATTGCTATCGAACACACGATTCGGCAGCGAGAGCCAAGTATCTTCATCTTTAAAGATCTGCATCCTTTCTCTGATAGCGCCGAGGTAACCCGCTGCTTGAGGGATGCGATCGCAGAATTTAAGGGAACTCAGAAAACCATAATTTTGATGTCTCCCGTTCAGCAAATTCCAATCGAGTTGGAAAAAGAAGTTGCAGTATTAGATTTTCCGCTGCCCGACATGGCAGAGCTGAATCAAGTTTTGTCTCAACAGCTAGAGCAGCTTCGTGCCCGTCGCACCACTACGGAAACTCGGGAGAAATTGCTGAAGGCGGCCTTGGGTCTAACTCGTGACGAAGCTGAAAAAGTCTACCGTAAGGCTCAGGTCACAGCGGGCCGTTTAACGGAAGCTGAAGTAGATGTAGTTCTTTCTGAAAAGAAGCAGCTCATTCGGCGCAACGGCATTCTGGAGTACATCGAAGAAGACGAAACCCTCGATTCTGTCGGTGGCTTGGAGGAACTCAAGCACTGGCTCAAGCAGCGCTCTAACGCCTTCACTGAACGCGCCAGAGAATATGGTCTTCCCCAACCAAAAGGGATGCTAATTCTAGGTGTTCCAGGTTGCGGTAAATCTCTCATCGCCAAAACGACCTCCCGCCTTTGGGGTTTGCCTCTACTGCGGTTAGACATGGGACGAGTCTACGACGGTTCTATGGTGGGTCGCTCCGAAGCGAACCTCCGTAACGCCCTCAAAACGGCAGAATCAATCTCTCCCACTATCTTGTTTATCGATGAGATTGACAAAGCCTTCGCAGGTAGTACAGGATCTGCTGATTCAGATGGTGGCACTTCCAGCCGTATCTTCGGCTCCTTCCTCACCTGGATGCAGGAAAAATCGTCTCCGGTGTTTGTCATGGCAACCGCCAACCGCGTTGAGCGTCTGCCTGGTGAGTTCCTCAGAAAAGGACGATTTGACGAAATCTTCTTTGTCGATCTGCCTAATGCTGAAGAGCGTAAAGAAATTTTCAGAATTCATCTTTCCAAGCGTCGTCGGGAAATTGCCCGGTTTGATCTAGACCAGCTCGTGATGACGTGCGATGGATTTTCTGGAGCAGAAATTGAGCAAGCTCTCATTGCTGCGATGTACGAAGCGTTTGCCCAAGAACGGGAATTTACCCAATTGGACATTATTGCTGCAATTCGAGCTACTCTACCGCTTTCTAAGACGATGAGTGAGCAGGTCACAGCCCTGAGAGATTGGGCTAGGCAGCGCGCGCGACCTGCTGCGTCCTCAGTTGCTGAATATCAGCGACTTGAGTTCTAACAGGCTTTCACTCCTGCTCCCAACAGGAGGAAAGGCTAGCGATAAGCTAGCAGTTTGACAAAACAGCCGTAACAGTTTGCCTTCCAAACGCTAAGCCGTGCGGCGCTTTCTATACCCAAACGTTGTCGTTTCTCTCAATTTCTCTACAGGAGGAAATCCAAATGTCTCACTTTAGCACTCTGCGCACCAAGATCACCGATGCAGAAATCCTCAAGGCTTCTCTGCGTGACCTGGGTATCTCAGTTAAGACCGAAGCTGATGTGCGTGGCTACAATGGTCAGCGCGTTCGTTCTGACATCGTAGCTGTTCTCGAAGGTGAGTATGACTTGGGCTGGTCTCGCAATGCTGATGGTTCCTTTGACCTGATCGCTGACCTCTGGGGCGTTGCTAAAAAGCACAACCAGACCGAGCTGATCAACTCAATCAACCAGAAGTACGCTGTGAACAAGACCCTGGCAGAAGTCAAGCGCCCCGGTCTGCAAAATGCCAACGTCAAATTGGTGCTGCAAAAGTAGTTTCCTTAAGCGTTCCCAAATAGGCGGGTTAATCCAAGGCGGGTTAACCCGTTTTTTCATGTGTTTTTTTGTGGGACTGTTAGGCTTGAAGTTTGTAGATAAGTTTAGTTAACCGATGACTACCGCAAATCGCTCAAACCTCCTATTGAGGCGTACACTATTCGCGGTGATGGGTTTGGTTATCTTGTGCGTTTTCCTTTTCCTTTGGCGACTTGGCAGCTACAGCTTATTCAACGTTACAGAGGCAAGGCAGGCAGAAGTTGCCCGCCAGATTTGGGTCCGTCAAGATTGGGTTACGCCTGTTTACAATGGTAAGTTTTACTTTGACAAACCTATTCTGCTGCACTGGCTAATTGCACTTGGCTTCCCTATTTTTGGGGTAGGGGAATGGGCAGTTCGGCTACCTTCTGCGATTTCGGCGATCGCCCTAGTTCTTAGCACTTGGCTGTTTACGGTTCGCTTTGCTACTCAGCGAATGGCGCTTTTAGCAGCTACTATGATCGCGGCCAATCCTTTTACCTTTGCGTTGGGGCGAACTGGGCAGCACGATATGTTGCTGGTTTTTTTCATGACGGCTGCGCTCTACTGCTGGTACTGGGCCTATAGCACCCGTCAAAAGGTTGGCTATTTGCTTTTTTTTGGGCTGCTTGCCTTTGCGGTCTTAGCAAAAGGGCCGCTGGCTCTGATTTTAAGCGGTTTGATTATCGGAATTTTTCTAGTTTGGGTTAACCGTTGGCAAAAACAGCTAACTAGTGTGCCTTGGGGCTGGGGAATCTTAATTTTTGCTGGAATTACGCTGCCCTGGCACCTATTAGCATTTCAGGCAAACGGATGGTATTTCATCAACAGCTTCTTTGTGTTCAGCAATGTGACTCGGTTTGTCAGCGTCAATCAAAATCAGGCAGGTCCGTGGTACTACTACTTACTCTGTGTAGCAATTGGCTTTTTCCCCTGGCTAGTTCTTATTCCTAGTGCAATTAATTGGCAATCTTTGCGGCAGTGGCTGCGGTTAGACTACTGGCGACAACAGGACTCTAACCAACAGGTTGGTTTATTTATGGGGATCTGGTTTGTGATGGTGCTGGTGTTTATGAGTGCCGCTGCAACGAAACTGCTGTGGTACGTCTATCCCGGCATTCCAGCGCTGGCTTATCTGTGCGCTCAAGCCTGGGAACAGCAGATCTCGGAACCGAAGCGATCGCTTAAATTCTGTTTAGGATTTATCAGTCTGGTCTATGCTCTGCTAGCTGTCGGGTTCACGCTCGTTCCGCATCTGGTCGATCAGCCCTTCCTACAAACTGCTGAGATTACTCAAATCATTTGGCAATGGTTTTTGCTTTACTCATTAGCGACAGTGGCGATCGCCATTAGCCTGATTCGAGTGCAGCCCCTTTGGGCGTGGTTGGTTGGCGTTGGAACCTTTAGCCTGTTTGCACTAACGGTAGTTGATCCGCTGCTGCCAACGCTAGACGGGCAGGTTTTAGGGGGACGGCTGATTCCAGTTGCTCAGGTGTTGCAGCAAGAGCTTTGTGAGGAGTGCGATCGCGATTTGCCTGCGGCCCTTGGTGTCACGTGGCCTAGCCTCAATTTTTATAGCCAAATTGATCGAATTGAACGGTTTAAGAAACCCTGTGAGACACAGATGCAGCTTAAGCGTGACCAACGGTTGCTGCTGGTGACAACGGATGAGGAGATGCAACGGGCAAATCTTGATTTAAGTGACTATCAGCCTACTTACGTTTCTGATGTGTTTAAGCTCTTTATCATTCCCCCTGATGATGACCTGGCACAGCGACAGTGTCTCTTTAATCAGTCAAAGAGTTTTCTCAAACCGAAGTCAGACAACACTTTAATGCAGTCATTGGACTAGAGCCTAGATGTTTCATCGTCGGTCAAAGGTAAATCGCTTGGATTATCAGGATATTTCTGCTGACAAGTTTGGAGTGAGCGTTAATGCCAGCGGTTGGGCGATCGCACTCAGCAGCTTAGTCTTTTTTATCGGTAGCAGCACTCGACATGCCCTGTTTCAGTCCAACGCCTTTGACCTGGATATCTTTGACCAGGGGATTTACCTGAGCAGCCAAGGTTAAGCCGCCGATTTGTACGCTAATCGGGTTTCACATTCTAGGCGATCATGCAGCCTGGGTTTTGTACCCGTTGGCGTTGTTCTACTGGATCTATGCGGATGGCGATCGCGCAGGTGCAGCCAACTGGAGGACAGCGGCGATCGCCCCTCACCTTACCCACCGTGTCTTAATTGAACGAATTAACATCCCTACCATTACAGCGGATCTGATAGAGTTCAAGTCCATCTTGCTAAACTTGCGCCACCCTGGAGGTAGGCGCAAGCGAGAAAATCGAGAATTTTCTGCTAGCCTGCTAAGCCAGCTCAAAAGTTTAGAATTGTTTCAGCTTAGCTACCAGCAAGATGATGTTTACCTGTTCACCAGACTAGATCAACCGTGACTATAACGATGGATGCTGAGCGACTTCTCAAAATTCACCACTTGGTGCAAGGTTGTGGACAGCAAGCAAAACAAATGGCGACTCAACCCCTGCAGGTGTTTGAGAAAAGCCGCCACGACTACGTAACCAACGTCGATCGCCTGCTAGACCAGCAGCTTTCTAAAGGAATTGCCAACTTATTTCCCCAAGATGGCATCATCACAGAGGAAAACGCTCACTCCAGACAATCCTTTCGGTCAGAATATTCTCGGTTTTGGTTTATTGATCCAATTGACGGAACCAGCGACTTCATTCACGGCAAGCCTCACTATGCCGTTATGGTAGGACTTTTAGAAGCAAACCAACCTACAGCCGGTTGGATTTACGCTCCCGCTTTAGACCAAATGTATTGGGGTGGATTGGGTTTGGGGCTGTTTCAGAGTACGGGGCGTACTCCGACTGATGCAGTTACTTCAGATGCAGTTACTTCAATTGATCAAATCACTCAAAACCCTTTAATTCTTAAGGAGCCAACTCCTCCTTCTCAAACGTTTTGTCCGGTACTGATTGGCAGCACCGATCGCCGACGCTATGGGGAAGCGATGACTCACCTGATTCCAGAAGCCCAGTTTACCTCCATTGGCAGCTTTGGACTGAAAGTGATGGAAGTTGTTTGTGGCAGAGCAGGACTTTATGTCTATCTAAGTGGGCGAGTCAAGCTTTGGGATACGGTTGGACCGATTGCTCTAGCAAGAGCTGCAGGCTTAGTTTGCTGCGACTTGGCAGGTAATCCACTGCATTTCACTCCTGATGCAATCGAGCCAGAAACACTGACGCATGGACAATCAATCGTCGTGGGTTGGGCTTCTTATGTAGAAGCGCTGCGATCGCGGCTACAAAAAGCCGTCTTGCTGAGCCAACCGTAAAGGTGGCGACACATCAACCCCGTGATATTCTAGTGGTGCAGGCAATCTGTAACATCTAGTTGACAGCTTACGGGTATCTATGATCCTCAAGAGCTAGAAGTTTTTAGATGTTTTTGGGTAGCATAGTCAGATAATCAATGTCCGGTCAGTTTTACCTAAGCGCCTTTCATGCAGACCGAAGCTTTTAGTGAGCTTTTCCCGCTCTTTAACGCCGCTAGCCCAGAAACTTTAGAATGGCTGCTGTCTATTGCTGTTGAGCACGACTACCCAGCAGACAGAGCCGTTCTCATGGAAGATGCCTGGGGAAATGCAGTTTATTTTGTTGAGTCGGGCTGGGTTAAGGTTCGTCGTCATGCAGGTGAAGAGGTCGTAACGCTGGCAATCTTGGGTCAGGGCGATTTTTTTGGCGAAATGGCAATTTTAGACGAGTCGCCTCGCTCAACCGATGTTGTGGCGCTTTCTCAAGTCAAGTTGCTGAGTATTTCCGCTCAACGGTTTATTCAAACTCTTTTCAAAGATTCGCAGCTCCATCATCGAATGCTGCAACTGATGGTGAAGCGGCTGCGGCAAAACAATCTTCGGTTTCAGCTACGGCATCAGCCACCCGCTATCAAGCTGGCTAATACGTTGGTTGCATTCGGCGAAGACTATGGTCATCCTTCTGAGCAGGGCACCGAGATCTTCAACGTTCCGCTTAAAGATTTGGCGGAGGTAACAGATGTCAGCGTTGAAGAAGCAACCAAAATCATGGAAAAGCTGGAAAGTAAGGGGTGGATTGCGACTGATCCGCATCGCGATGTGCTTCATCTAGTCAACATGAAGCAGCTTGCTCACCTAGCTGGAAAAGGCTGATTTTTGGGTTGATTTTAATGACACCGAAGCTGTCAACCGCGCAATCATCAACGGTACTCTAGTGAGTCTTTGATAAATTCGCGATCGCCTGATCAACTAGCCCTGATAGCACTTGGCGCTCTGTTTCAGACATTCCTTCTAGAGTTTCTTCTCGAATGTCTTGGGCGATCGGCAGTAGCTCTTGCTTGAGTTGATCTCCGGCTTCAGTTAGCCAGATTCGCCAGATTCGACGGTCTTGGCGATCGCGCTCTCGTCGTACCAGACCTCGTTCTTCCATGCGGTCTAGAACGCCTGTCAAAGTTCCACCAACCTGCTGCAATTTTTCACCAATGCTAGAGGTCGCTAGACCATTCTCCTCCCATAGGCAACACAACACTACCCAGTGGAATGGAGTCAGCCCGAATGGATCTAGGCGCTCTTGAAATTTTCTTGCCATCAGTTGGGAGAGCAGCTTGATGCGGTAGCCCAAACCATAAGGAGCCATTACCTGCTGCCACTGCCTCAAAGATTTTTGGCTAATCTCTGGGTTGGTTGACTGAGGAACCATAGCTGACTAGTAATAATTTTTACTAGCTTATACCAATTTGATCTGAGCTTGCACTAGGACAAAGTTTCCCTAAAAAGAGATTGAGTCCCCCTTTTTTGTAGAGCTCTGCAGAAAAAGGGGACTTAATGCTTCTCAAATCAGGAACTTCAAACCAAGTAAAATTGAAGTTGCAGCAGGTTCCCATGCTGACCTAGCAATGCTGCCCTCGTTGTAAAGTTCGATTTGTCGCAAATTTTGCTTAAATCGGCATCAAAACTTGTTGGTCAGGCTAGATCAAGAAATATTGAATTGAAACTAACTCCCTACCGCTCTTTACAAGTTACAGACAGACAAATTTTGAAATGGGCACTAGAGGAGTAGCTAGTACGATTGAATTAATACACAGCTAGCCACGCTTTACCTAAGTAACTCCTGCCTTCTCGATCTTTTGTAGAACGGGTTGAGTCGAGACGATATGACGATCTAACCCAAGTTGCTTAGGGCTGATTCCCAAAGCAAGCGCAACGAGTTGCGGCAAATGCAAAATGGGTAAACCTAACTTCTTGCCAATGACTTGCTCAACTTCGGGTTGGCGAGAGTCTAGATTGAGATGACAGAGGGGACAGGGTGTCACGATGCAGTCAGCACCCGCAGCGATCGCCTCTTGAATATGTCCTCCCGCCATTTCAAAAGCTTGAGTTGTAGCGTAGCTAGAGAGCGGCCAACCGCAGCATTGAGTCCGCCCTCGATAGTAGATTGGCGTTGCCCCAACTGCCCGAAACACATTCTCCATTGACTCCGGGCTATAGGGATCGTCGTAGGGTAAGTGCTTCTGCGTTCTCAATAAATAGCAGCCGTAAAAGGCAGCACACTTCAGACCCGATAGTTTACGGGTGACTCGCTGCTGAAGCGCCTCTAGTCCATAGTCACCGACCAATGCCCAGAGTAAATGTCGGACTTCTGTGCTGCCTTTATAAGGAGAACATCCCTCATGCTCAAGCAGTCCATTGACCTGATGGATGTAACTAGGATCATGCTGCTGGGCCGCTTTGAGCCGTTCATCGACCCGCCCAATTACGCCCTGACAGGTGCTGCAATGAGTCAAGAGCGGTAGGTCTAATTCTTCTGCCAAAGCAATGTTGCGGGCATTGACCGTATCTTCTAAAAGCTGAGAATCTTCTTTGAAGGTGCCAGAACCGCAGCAGGCGGCCTTTTTCAGCTCCACCAACTCAATTCCTAAAGCTTGAGTCAGCGCCGCAGTTGAAAGGTATAGTTCGCGGCAGGCACCTTGAGCCACGCAACCCGGAAAGTAAGCGTATTTAAGCGTCATGGATAACGGACAGGGGTTAAATTGACACACTCGATGGATTTGAGTGTCGCCCTAAATTTATCATCGCTTATTTACCTGGCACTGGGGGGCTGACTTTGTATCAAAGCTTTTCTTAAAAGCGATGGGCAGGTTTAGGCAGGTTTCAGACCTGTCTATAGAAGCGACATAAACTGCTTGCCTTGAGATAAAAGTAAGGGGGTAGAGAGCGATCGCCAACAATCATCTGTTGCATACCGCTAACCCGGTGACGCTTTCAGATAAGATGAAGAGATGCTCAAAAATCTGGTGAATCTGTAGATCAGGTCACGATAGTTTCGTACCCGCTTCTACTAGAAACTGTTTGCTGCTAAGTAATGACCCTGTAGGCTGGCTTGGAGTGAGTAAAAGTTTGCTTGCAGCACCAGAGGATTTGGGTCAACAATCTGTGTGTGTTCGCCATACTTAACTAGGAACAAGTAGGAAATTGTTATGAGTCAAGAAGAAATCTTTCAGAAAGTTAAGAAGATCGTGTCTGAGCAGCTTGGTGTTGAAGAAACCGAAGTCAAGCCAGAAGCTAGCTTTGCAAATGACCTGGGTGCCGATTCTTTAGACACCGTTGAGTTGGTAATGGCGCTGGAAGAAGAGTTTGATATTGAAATTCCTGATGAAGCCGCAGAAGGAATTGCGACGGTTCAGGCTGCGGTAGACTACATCAACAGCAAGGCTGCGGCATAGATCTATGTTTATTAAGTAGCAGGGTGAACGCTCCAAGCCCCCTACTTCCAATCTTTATTCGTCATTTTGTGCCTGGGTACTTGAACCCTTGAAGCTGGTGTCATGAGTAGTTCTGATTCTGAGTTTAAGCGTGTTGTCGTAACGGGTTTAGGTGCAGTTACGCCAATTGGCAACACCCTAGCCGAGTACTGGGAGGGGTTGCTAAGCGGACGCAACGGCATCGGTCCGATTACCCTGTTTGACCCCTCGCGGCATGATTGCCGAATTGCAGGAGAAGTTAGGGGCTTCGATCCGCATGACTACATGGATCGTAAAGATGCAAAGCGGATGGATCGGTTTTCCCAGTTTGGTCTGGCTGCCAGCAAGCAGGCGATCGCCGATGCCAAATTTGCAATTAACGATCTCAATGCCGAGCAGGTTGGCGTCATTATCGGCACTGGAATTGGCGGTCTAAAAGTCTTGGAAGACCAGCAGGAGGTCTACCTGACTCGCGGACCTGACCGCTGTAGCCCGTTCATGATCCCGATGATGATCGCGAACATGGCAGCTGGGCTGACTGCTATTCATGTAGGTGCAAAAGGGCCAAACTCCTGCCCAGTGACAGCCTGTGCTTCTGGCTCTAATGCTGTCGGTGATGCCTTTCGTTTAGTGCAGCGAGGCTATGCTCAGGCTATGATCTGCGGCGGCACTGAGGCGGCGGTTACGCCCCTGTCGTTAGCAGGGTTTGCTGCAGCTAGGGCCCTCTCGACCCGAAATGATGATCCGGATCACGCTTGCCGTCCTTTTGATCGCGATCGCGATGGCTTTGTCATGGGTGAAGGTTCAGGCATTCTTCTGATTGAAGAACTCGAACACGCGCTCAGCCGCAATGCCCGGATCTACGCTGAGATTGTTGGCTATGGTATGACCTGTGATGCTTACCACATGACCAATATTGCCCCAGAAGGAGAAGGAGCCGCCAGAGCAATTTCCCTTTGCTTGAAAGATGCAGGCTTGACTCCTGACCAGGTGAGCTATATCAATGCTCATGGCACCAGCACACCGGTCAACGATCCAAATGAAACGTCCGCAATTAAAACGGTGCTGGGCGAACACGCGTACAAAATTGCTGTTAGCTCAACCAAATCCATGACCGGACACCTGCTCGGCGGCTCCGGTGGAATTGAGTCTGTTGCGGCCGTCCTGGCAGTTGCCAATGATCAACTTCCTCCAACTATCAACCTAGAAAACCCTGATCCTAAGTGCGATTTGGACTATGTGCCAAACCACAGTCGGGCACAGGCAGTGGAAGTTGCTCTTTCTAACTCTTTTGGGTTCGGTGGACACAATGTAACGCTAGCATTTAAGAAATTCAGACAGTAGCAAAAAGCTGCAAGCTTTGGAGTTAGGGCTTCGACAAATCCCTAGATCAATTGCCCAGTAAGCTATAGACTTGAGATTATGAGCAGTAAGTAGAATTGCTTATTGCTCATAACTGTTTATATTGCTTCGTATTTGCCTTGCCCTGTACATTGCTTCTATTCTGAGAGATTCTTGCCCGTCGATCCGGCTAGTGGGATGATGGACATACAGCTTTAAGGCGATCCAGAGTACCCAGTTTTAGCTCATTCTGATCCAAGTGATAACCCGTCGTTGAGTAAAAGAGATCATGGCTGTCGCAACTCAATCCCTCCAAGAACTTTGCATTAATTCAATTCGCTTTTTGGCAATTGACGCTGTAGAAAAAGCTAAATCTGGTCATCCAGGGCTACCTATGGGCGCAGCGCCAATGGCCTTTGTGCTGTGGGATCAATTCCTGCGGTTCAATCCTAAAAATCCATATTGGTTTAACCGCGATCGCTTTGTCTTGTCTGCTGGTCATGGCTGCATGTTGCAGTATGCCTTGCTCTATTTGACGGGTTACGACAGTGTCACCATTGACGACATTCAGCAATTCCGCCAGTGGGAATCTCGCACGCCAGGACACCCGGAAAACTTCATGACTCCTGGGGTAGAAGTGACCACTGGTCCACTTGGTCAGGGAATCTCTAACGCAGTCGGTTTGGCAATGGCAGAAGCTCACTTAGCTGCCCGTTTCAACAAGCCCGATGCCACCATCGTTGACCACTACACCTACGCGATCTTAGGTGATGGCTGCAACATGGAAGGAGTTTCCGGCGAAGCTTGCTCCCTGGCAGGGCACCTGGGCTTAGGTAAACTGATTGCGCTCTACGACGACAACCATATCTCTATTGACGGTTCCACAGACCTCTCGTTTACAGAAGATGTAGCCAAGCGGTTTGAAGCATACGGTTGGCATGTGCAGCACGTCGAGGGTGGAAACACCGATTTAGATGCAGTGAAAGCGGCGATCGAAGCGGCAAAAGCGGTTACAGATAAGCCTTCCTTCATCAAAGTTACGACCACCATTGGCTACGGTTCACCCAACAAAGCCAACAGCCACGATGTTCACGGTTCTGCATTAGGCAGCGCAGAAGTGCAGGCCACCCGTGAAAATTTGGGCTGGGAATACGAACCTTTCGTGATTCCAGAAGATGCCTTGAATCATTTCCGCAAAGCGGTACAGCGAGGTGCAGATCTGGAAGCCGAGTGGAATCAACTCTTCACCCACTACAAGTCCGAGTATCCAGAAGAAGCGGCTGAACTAGAGCGGATGCTTAGTGGCAAGCTACCCGAAGATTGGGCAAAGAGCTTACCCACCTACACTCCCGATGACAAAGCGGATGCGACGCGTAACCAATCGGGTAAAACCTTAAATGCGATCGCAGGCGCTTTACCTGAGCTAATTGGCGGTTCTGCTGACCTGGCTCCTTCTAACAAAACATTGTTGAAGTCATCCGGCGACTTCCAGGCAGGACAATATGCAAATCGCAACTTGCGCTTTGGGGTCCGTGAGCATGGCATGGGCGCAATCTGCAATGGCATCGCGCTGCACAATTCAGGCTTAATTCCTTACTGTGCAACCTTCCTGGTCTTCACCGATTATATGCGCGCAGCAATCCGACTTTCGGCTCTGTCGCGTGCTGGCGTGATTTACGTCATGACCCACGACTCCGTTGCGCTGGGCGAAGATGGTCCAACCCATCAACCCGTTGAACACGTCGCGGCTCTGCGGGTGATTCCCAACCTGAACGTGATGCGTCCTGCGGACGGCAACGAAACCTCTGGTGCCTACAAGGTTGCGGTAGAAAGCCGTGAAACGCCTACCCTCATTGCTTTATCTCGTCAAAATCTACCCAACTTGGCGGGTAGTTCAATTGAAAACACTGCTAAAGGGGCTTACATCCTTTCAGACAGTGACGGTACGCCTGACCTGATCTTGATCGGTACGGGCGGCGAACTACACCTTTGCGTTGATGCAGCAGAGCAGCTTCGTGGCGAAGGCAAGAAAGTGCGAGTTGTTTCCATGCCTTGCTGGGAACTGTTTGATGCTCAGGATGAAGCCTATCGCGAGTCTGTTCTGCCCAAGGCTGTAACGAAGCGATTGGCAGTAGAAGCAGGTTCCAGCTTTGGCTGGTGCCGCTATCTGGGTAGCGAGGGTAGCTCGATTAGCATCGATCGCTTTGGTGCATCGGCTCCTGGAGAAGTTTGTCTTGAGAAGTTTGGCTACACTGTTGAAAATGTAGTGGCTCAAGCTAAGTCTTTGCTGGGCTAATTCTTCTGGAATGAAAAAGCGCGCCTCTATTCAGAGGTGCGCTTTTTTGTTGAAAGGTTCTCGGTCACGCTACCTAACATGGTTGCTTCGAAAACAGCAAGCTTGATTCTAGGCGTACAGCGATTTAATCCACTGCCATTCTTGAGTCAGACCTTCCTTCAAGGAAATCTGGGGCTGGTAGCCCAGGATTCTCTTTGCTTTGGAAACGTCAGCGGCTGTATGGCGGGCATCTCCCATCGCTAAACCGATGTGGTTACGGCGAATCGGTTGACCGGCGATCGCCTCCATCGTATCAATCACCTCGGTCAGCACAACTCGGCTACCACCTCCGATATTAAACACCTCTCCGATCGCCTCTGGAACTGTCGCTGCAGCAAGGTTGGCAGCGACAGCATCGCTGACAAAGGTAAAATCTCGCGTTTGCTGCCCGTCACCGTAAATTGGAATCGACTGATCTTCCAGCACGGCTTTAAAAAATTTGTGAAATGCCATATCTGGACGCTGCCGAGGTCCGTAGACCGTAAAGTAGCGCAGAGCCGTTACAGGCAAATCAAAATTTTGATGGTAGAGCCAGCACAACCGCTCAGCCGCTAACTTAGTAATTCCATAAGGCGAGACAGGCTGGGGACAAATCGTTTCTGCGGTAGGGAGGGTTTCAGCATTGCCATAAACCGAAGAGGTAGAAGCAAATACTAAGCGCTTCAAATGCTTGGCTTCTTTAGCGGCTTCCAGAAGAATTTGCGTTGCGTTAATGTTGCGTTCGGTGTAAGCGCGAAATCCACCTCCCCAACTCGCTCTCACGCCAGCCTGAGCCGCCTGGTGATAGACAAACTCAACATCTGTCAGCAGTGTTGACCAATCGATTAACTGAATGTCGTCCTCAATCAACTGGAAGTTAGGATTAGCTGCGAAAGAGTGGACATTCTTCCGCTTCAAGGCTGGGTCGTAATAATCGTTAAATTGGTCAATTCCTATCACCTTCTCCCCCCGATTTAGCAGGGCTTCTGTAAGGTGAGAACCGATAAATCCTGCAACACCTGTCACAATACTAGTTGTCATAATTTTTGCGATTTACAAGTACGACAAAAGCACAAACCTTGAAACAATCGGGTAGATGCACTAGAGAGCACGCTTAACTTGATTGACAACCTTCCGCCAGAGCGGGTCCTCAGGCTTCCTGACAAACGGTTGGGCTGGTTCAGGCCCATCCAGGTGGCGGTAATGTTCCCAAATATCCCAGTAGGGGCAGCCTGGTTCCATTCGAATGCCTGCCCAATGCAAATATTGCAGCGGCTGGTTCAAATTTGGATCAACTAAAATATCTCCTTGACGGACAAAGTGACGGCTTCCTGCCCAATTGCCTGGACCTTTACCAGGTTTGCGAACGATATTAAAGCGCCGAGGCAAGCGCTTCAGAATCATGTAGTTGATGATTGGCTGATCTGACGTTTTTTGAGAAAAATCAAAGTATTCGGGATGAGCCGCACACTCTGCGAAAGTTTTATACAAATCTTCCTCAGAAATTAGATTTTTCTTTGATCCCCAAAATCCACCATTAAAAATGCCTTTCAGCTCATCTTCAGTAAAAACCTGATCTTCGATTACCCTAGACGTAAAGACATTAGTAATGCCACCAGCGTGCTGATAATCAGAGCAAATGAAGTCGTACTCAGCTAGATAGTTGGTGTTGTCAATAATCTTTTCAAAGACAACGACATCAGTATCGATATAGACAAATTCATCAAAGGGTCCGAACCAGCAAGCCTGTTTACGAAACTGATTGGGGCGAGCAAAAAACTTCTCGCCAAAACACTGATGAAGTTTCTTAGACAGCCGATCTATGAATTCTAGATCTTCATAGACTTGTACCCCATAAAACTGATTTAAAGTATTAGCAACAGCATGATACTGATCGTCATAAGGAATCAGTACAACGGGCGTTTCAGGATCGTAAAAGCGAATGCTGTTGAGCAGGGCGATCGCCTGTTCGGTCACTCGGTCATTAGCCGTGATATATATGCCGCGACTCATTAGGCAATCCTCAGTAAGATAGTCCAAGCTTGCGTAAAACTCGTTTCTTTAAGTTGGGAGAAGACTTTTGAGGTCTGGGGACATCAACCAACACAGGTTTTTTCTCTGGCTCGTGCAGAAAACGATAGTGAAGAAAAAGATCTTGATAAGGAAAATTAACATTTTCACCCTGACACAATCGAGCAAAATGTTTGGATTTAAGCCCAATGTAGTGAATATAAGTTAATCGATTTCCCCGATCATAAAGGAGATGATCTTGCTCACTAAAATTTTGTGAGGTTACACAGCAACCTGTTCTAGCCTCAGCAGGTAAACGGAGTGAAAAGTTGTAGCTTGAAATGCCTGAACGCATCACCATATAGTTAAGAATGGTTTGGTCAGGAGCCATATCATAGAGAATTCCTGCTTCTCCATCGCGTAATTTTGTGAGTAGCCAGCTCTGCATTTCTGGACTAAAAACGTTTCTTTTAGAAGCATAAAATCCAGAACAAAAAATTTCAGACTTGATACGCTCTTGTGGAAATACCTGCTTCAGTTTCTTTGAGGACAGATCGTAGACATGGCTTGGATCTTTGTGTTGGAAGTCGTAAACAACCCAATCAGCATTGTTTAGTTGCTCAAAAATTGGCTTGACCGGACTCATTAGCAGCGTGTCTGCATCCATGTACAAGAATCGGTCAAACGGTCCGTCAAAAGCACAAAAGCGACGATGAGTACCGACACGATGGTAGGGTTCATAACCCGCTTTTTGCCAGCGATCGCGAGCCGTAGGGTGAGCATCCCAAATCTTGCAGACGTACTGGTCCCAATGCTGGATTGAATCTTGATCATCATAAAGCTGCACATTAGGACGACGAGCAATTTCTGCCGCTATTCGTTCAGTTTTATTGTCATAAGGGTAAACACAGACGGGCATCTCTGAACCTGCAATTGCCTCAATGCTATTTAGCAAAGCGACTAACTGGTCATACACATAATCATTAGCGAGAGTACAAATTCCGTCCATGGTGTTAGGCTCTCAATTTCTTTTGAACGAGAATAATTTGAACGAGAATTAACAAGAACAACTCATTGCAGTTAGTCAAATTTTTCGACAAATTCAGATAGCCAGTTCAGCAGATTCAGCTTGTGTAGAATGATCTGCCGAGCTTCTGCGATCGCTGGTTTGGCGGCATACCAAGCATCTGGAGTAGAGGTAACTTCTTGGATATAAGCTATTCCTTTTTCGTCCAAACTCGGTAATCGTAGAAAACTTCCTTCTGGTAAAAGCCGATCAGCCGCAGGCCCACCATAGTAAATTGGCAGACACCAGGCTAGAAGAGAGTCCCACAGTTTTTCACTGACGTACCAATCGTTATCAGCATAGTTTTCGATCGCCAGGTTGTAATAGTAGGGTGCCATTCCGTACCATTTGTTCTTTAGCTCCCCCGAGCTATTACTTGTCTCTGGCAAATTACGCCCATAGAGATCAAAGTCAATCTCATTGGAGCGCAAATTCTGTAAGAAATCTAAGCGCTTTCGGTGATTAGCAGTGCGGTTGATTCCCGAAGTAATCCAACTACAAGAGCTGACCTTGACTGGAGGAGGCATTTCATTCAGGTCACGAAAGGAGTTGGAGTGGTACCAGATAGCTGGCATATAATCGGGCACAGGAGCAAAATCATCTGGTCCTGAAATATACCCACAATAGTTTTGAGCTGCTTTGTAATTTTTCTGGTTGCTCTTGACCACCTCTTCTAAGGGTGGTTCTCGCATCAAATAAATGACTCTTCCTTTTGGGACACCTCTAAGATCCGGTTCAACATTTACCGTTTTAACCTGCTTATTTTGAAATCTAGATAACCAGGATTGTTTAGCAGAAACTCTACGTTTAAAGTCAAACTGATACATCAGCAAAAAATCAGGCTGCGGCTCTTTCGCGAGCATTTGGATATTGCCCCAAATTCCAAAGGGGTTTGGAGTCTGCTGCCACAGCCAATCACTCTGAGTGACGCTTTGGTATCCAGTAATCATGCCTACGGTTCTGATGCTCATATCCTGTCTAATAGCTAGCCTTTGTGATTCTAAAAACCTTCAACGAATTCACATAACTCTGACGAAAATTTGAGCATTCTGTTGCAGAATCCAAGACTGCATTTAGAGAGAGCAAGAGAGAAGGAGCCGTGAATGCCACCTGAAATGCTATCCTCAAACAGAGTAAAAGGACAACCGCTAAACGCTCTAGAAGCTTGGATCTTAAAGCTTTCTTTTTAGAAGCACCTACGTGGCTTCACCTACTTTTTACATTGCTTACCTTCAGAGAAAAGTAAAACTCTGGTCGCCCTAGTTCCTGATCTGTGCAGCGAGAATTTTGAATATATAGTGCTGGCTACTTAGAACTGCGTTAAAAGCGATGTAAATACTCAGCTTTATATTTCCTTCGTTGCAATCCGTTAAAGCGGTGAACACTTCCTGGTTCGGCAAAAATGTAGCTTTCCCACGATTGGGGTAAAAGGGCGAAGGAATTTTGCGCCTCTATGCTCTTCTTGCTGCAGAGGATTCAGACAGATTGGTCAATAGGATGTCTTCTAGAAGAATGGATTCCTCGGTAAGGCAGATACAATGATTAGCAAAGGTCTGACTTACGTTAATCTATGACTGCCCCTTCAGAACTAGAGACTTCATCCTCAGAAGAGTTGAATACGAACGGTTCTACCGCTAAAACGGCTCAAACTCGTAAAGCTATGGCTGCTTCGGACGATGACGATTTCTCCGACGAAGTTCCAGACGATGTTGAGATGTCGCTATTTGACCATCTGGAAGAACTGCGGCAGCGGATTTTTTATGCTCTGGTTGCAGTAGTGTTGGGTGTCATCGGCTGCTTTACAGTGGTGAACAAAATTGTTCAACTGCTGGAGGTTCCCGCGCAAGGCGCTAAATTCTTGCAGCTTTCCCCAGGCGAATATTTCTTTGTCTCGATCAAGGTAGCCGGATACAGCGGTTTGCTGGTCGCCAGTCCGTTTGTGCTTTACCAGATTGTCCAGTTTGTGCTGCCAGGACTAACTCGACGAGAGCGACGGTTTATCGGACCGATCGTCTTCGGCTCCACAATTTTGTTTGTAGCAGGTTTGGCATTTGCCTATCTAGCCCTGATTCCAGCTGCGCTGAATTTCTTCATTAATTATGGGGAAGGGGTAGTCGAACAGCTTTGGTCAATCGATCGCTACTTTGAGTTTGTGCTGCTGTTGCTATTCAGTACGGGGCTAGCCTTTCAAATTCCGGTGATTCAGCTACTGTTGGGTTTGGTTGGAGTGGTTTCATCCAAGCAGATGCTATCAGGCTGGCGCTATGTGCTGTTGGGAGCAGTTGTTCTCGGCGCAGTGCTGACTCCATCAACCGACCCAGTTACGCAGAGCTTGCTGGCGGGCGCGGTGCTGGGGCTATATTTTGGCGGTGCTGGAATGGTGATGCTGACTGGACGTTGACCGACAGGATATTAACCCGTTTAAAATTCTTCCAGAATCCACTCGGAGGCGCGATCGCCCAAGTCAACTGGGATATTCACCGCTTTTCCCAGGCGAGGGCGATCGCGGGTTTGCTCAATAAAATCCTGCACTTGTTCAGTGCTACCCCAGGCATTTAGATAGTCTGCCACCATGTTCAGGTGCGCCAGGTAGTCGGGCTCCGTCATTGGGAAAGAAGCCTGCTCCAGGTACTTCCACATGACTTGGACAAAAATTTTGCCTTGCGTCCGCCGCAGTTGAATGTCGTAAGAGCGTCCCCATTTGCTCAGCAATAGCTGGTGTAGGTCTTGTCCGGTCATAGCTCCCTTCAGGTTAAATGCTTCACAACTCGTTGCAAAAGCGACGCTTTTAGGATCATCTATTTACCTTTCTTTACAAAGAAACGGCTCCTTTGCTTAAAGCTATGATACTGATTCTAGAGATGTAATAATACTTTTAGAAAAACGTGAACTGCCGTTGTTGCGCCACTCATAGCAATTCGTCATCGACTTGCTGGACGTGTTGCATTGACGGGCGGCGATTTGATTCGCAATCATGCTATCCTCTGCAATGCTTTAGCTTAAAAAGCAGGCTTAAAAAGTTACAATTTCACGCCTAGATCACGTATAGAACCGTTCACTTAAGCTCATTCCTGACGCATAACTTCAGATCAACTCATGGCTCAACTCTCTGGAAACCCGGACGTACCCGATATGGGTCGTCGTCAATTCATGAATTTGCTCACGTTTGGGACGATCACAGGCACCGCCTTGGGCGCTCTCTACCCAGTCGTGAAGTATTTTCTTCCTCCTTCTAGCAGCGCAGGTGGCGGTGGAGTAACTGCCAAAGACGCACTCGGCAACGATGTGATTGTCAGCGATTTCTTGAATAGTCATGCGGTGGGCGATCGCGTCTTAACCCAGGGTTTGAAGGGCGATCCGACCTATGTGGTTGTCGAAAGTGATAGCGAGATTGCAAGTTTTGGGCTAAACGCAGTTTGCACCCACTTGGGTTGCGTCGTTCCCTGGAACGCGGCTGAAAACAAGTTCATGTGCCCCTGCCACGGCTCTCAATACAACAACGAAGGCAAAGTTGTGCGTGGACCTGCGCCTCTGTCGCTGGCGCTCGTTCATGCTGACGTGACTGAAGATGGCAAAATTTCTCTGACTCCTTGGACGGAGACTGACTTCCGTACCGGAGAAGACCCCTGGTGGGCTTAAGCCAATCCCCTTCCCGATCCTTTGACATTTACTGATGCCGTTTAACCCATGAAATCCATTTTCTGGTCGATCTTGCCGCAGAGCGGCAGAGCAATTGCTAAAAGTATGCTGGTGGCGATCGCCACGCTAGCTCTTCTAGTCACGAGTGACTTTGCTTTCCCTCAAACTGCTGCTGCTTATCCCTTCTGGGCACAGCAAAACTACGACAACCCTCGCGAAGCAACAGGGCGAATTGTCTGTGCCAACTGTCACCTGGGAGCGAAACCTACTGAGGTTGAGGTACCGCAATCCGTTCTACCCGATTCGGTTTTCAAAGCTGTCGTAAAGATCCCCTACGACACCAGCGTCCAGCAAGTTCAGGGCAATGGTGAGAAAGGTCCGTTAAACGTCGGCGCAGTGCTAATGCTGCCAGAAGGCTTCAAGATTGCTCCACCTGAAAGAATTCCTGAAGAGATGAAGGAAGAGGTCGGAGAGAGCTATTTGTTCCAGCCCTACAGTGAGACTCAAGAGAATATTGTTTTGGTAGGGCCACTTCCGGGTGAGCAGTATCAAGAAATTGTTTTCCCTGTCCTTGCCCCTGATCCTGGTTCTGACAAGTCCGTTTACTTTGGTAAATATCAAATCCATGTAGGCGGCAACCGTGGTCGAGGACAAGTTTACCCAACGGGTGAAAAGAGCAACAATGCGGTCTACAACGCTTCTGTTGCTGGCACAATCGCTCAGGTCACCAAAGCTGAAGATGGTGGATACCAGGTCAAGATTCAACCGGATCAGGGCGAAGCAGTGGTGGATACGATTCCTGCTGGTCCAGAGCTAGTTGTCTCTGAGGGTGAAACCGTAGCAGCGGGCAGTGCCTTAACTTCTAATCCTAATGTGGGTGGTTTCGGACAAAAAGACGTTGAAATCGTGCTGCAAAGCCCCAACCGGATTAAAGGATTGCTAGCTTTTATGGGAGCTGTAACGCTGTCACAAATTCTGCTAGTTCTGAAGAAGAAGCAGGTTGAAAAAGTTCAGGCAGCCGAAATGAACTTCTAGTTTCTTCTGACGTTAACTCTTAATTTATAGAGGGCATCTCCAACCGAGATACCCTCTATTTTTTCTTTTTGGAAGAATTTTTAGCTGCTTGAATAACGATAAAACATAGCTTGTTTGGATTATCTTTCATTATTTTATTTCAGGTTGAATTTGTCTTAAATCAATCGAAGTTGATATGTTAATGGGGAACTTTTGAGTTGGCGTAATAATCATTATTCTGGATAGTTAAGTAAAACTAAGTTTAGTGCAAAAGCAGGTGACTGAATGGTGAAGTCAGAGGTAAAGGATATCTGCTTTGGTACGTTAGCTTTAGGACAGAAATATCGCTCTCTTGCATTAGATTTAGCAGCCGATATTCAGCAATATTCTCCCGGCACTACTTTTGTTGTGCTAACGGACAAACCCAGCGACTTTGCACATTGTTCTCATGTTTTGGCAATAAAACATCAGCAACAGGGAGTTTACCCTTATCACGATAAGAGGTTTGTAATTGCAGAGGCGATCGCCCGATTTGAGACCTGCATTTTTATCGATGCAGATATGCGAATTTTGGGACAAGTACCAGACGAAATTGATTGGTATAGCGGAATTACGGCCAGATCAGGTTCTGGCATTATTAAGCATAACCAAGAGAAAAAGCGAGACTTTGAGGTTATTGCAAAAGTTGCAGAAAAGCTAGAGTTAAATCTAGAAAACGTCAAGTTCGTCCACGAGTTCTTATTCACGGTTAAAAGATCTGCTGGACGCGAAATTGAATTCCTCAAACATTGGGACGCGATCGCCGCTTTTTTTGAATTAAACGGCGTTTATTTAGGGGAAGGAAACGCAATGGGGCTTGCTGCTGCAAAAGCTGAACTCTCCGTTCAGTTTGATTCGGAGGATCGGTTTCCCTTCTTTAAAGATCGAATTGAGAAAATCAGAATCTCTAAAGGGCAAGCTGATCCAACCGAAAAGCTTGCCTATTTTGATCGGCAAAAAGCACTCGAACATCCTAAACTCTCAAAATCAGAAAAACGTGTGCTATTTGTGCGCAGAAATTTGGAGAAAGTTTATCGCTTACTGCGTCTCAGGTTAACGACGCTAGAAAATTTCAAATTTTATTACTGGTAAATCCAATAGATGAAGCTTTGCTACTACAAGCTACCCAACGGGGCGCAAAATTTTGGTGACAACTTAAACCCCTGGCTCTGGGAAAAGTTGCTTCCTGGGGTGTTGGATGACGACTCAACCACTGCGTTTGTAGGAATTGGCACTTTGTTTAATAACACTTTGCCTGACCGAACTCGTCACGCCCGCAAAAGAGCCGTATTTGGAACAGGGGTAGGCTATGCCAAAGGCATTCCGGCGGTTGATGATTCCTACAAAATTTATTGTCTACGTGGGCCGCTTTCAACCCAAGCTTTAGGTCTGGCAGACGAGTTGGCTGTGACAGATGGAGCAGTGCTGCTCAGACGATTGGTTAAACCTGGCGATCGCAAACGCTATAAATTTGCCTTCATGCCTCACTATGAACTGGCAGGAGAAGGCTGGAAATCGGTCTGCGAGGCAATCGGATTTGGCTACATTGACCCACGCTGGACAACCGAAGCCGTGATTACTGCAATTGGGCAAACCGAAGTTGTGCTGGCAGAGGCAATGCATGGGGCGATCGTAGCGGATGCTTTGCGGGTTCCCTGGGTGCCCGTGGTAACTAGCCCGACTATTTTGTCTTTCAAGTGGCAAGACTGGTGTGCGTCAGTTGGCGTTGAATATCAGCCCATGCAAACCCAGCGTGTCTTTGATCCTCGCAAGAAGACAGACTTGCTAACACCTGTATCCACTGTTCGACACTGGCTAAGGGTGAAATCTGCGGCATCACGGCTGAAGCAGCTAGCGCTGCGATCGCGCCCCATCCTTAGTACTGACAACCTGATTGAACAACGAACTGTCCAATTGGAAGAAAGACTGCAACAGTTTAAAGATGATGTTGCCGCAGGCTATTTTACTAGTCCTCAAACATAACTCCATTGAAAAACCGTAGATCTCTCTAAGTTCAACTGATTGTCTGGGTCAGCAGCTTGAGAAAATCTACGGTAAGGAGTTAGAGATGTTCGCCTGATGAAGTATGAGAAACGATTCCGTAGGAATACATAAAATATCACATACTCCTTTAGGAGGATGCCAACTTTTCTTCGCGAGTTCACGGGACTTTTATAGTCTTCAAAGTTCTTCTAAAGTTCTAGCCTTACACCAATTCTCTCTAGAGCGGTCGATAAACTCGATAGTTGATTTGGGGGAAGATATTGTCGATTTTTTCGACTTTTTCTAGCCAGCCAGAGTCAATCTTTTCCTGAAGAATGTCGTCGCGCAGTTTGTTGAAGCGCATCAGGTGCGATCGCGTCCGACGTACCGCATAGGGAACCATCGTTCCAGTACGCATGATAAATGCCCAGTCTGATGACTGTGCCAGCAGCAATTCCCTGGCTGCCTGATTGAGCGCCCGCCACTCTAGCTCATCAACAGGTTCACGCTTTGATAAGTCAATCATTCGCTCTGCTGCTTTGTGCAGGTGTGGATAAATCCAGGCGTTGGTTTCGTTCAGCCAATATTCATGGAAACCACGGAACCCCCAACTTGACTGAGAAGGGCGACACACCTGCTGTGTTGGGTGCATTCGCAGATAGTCTGCCAGGTGCGTCATCTCAAACGTGCCCTGGTCAAACCAGGCTTTGCGGAACAGGTAGTCGATAAACCAGGGACCTTCGTACCACCAGTGCCCAAACAGTTCTGCATCGTAGGGTGAAACAATAATTGGCGGACGCTGCATGATCCCATAAAGATGCTCAACCTGACGCTCCCGATTGAAGACGAAGTTGCTGGCATGTTCCGCAGCTTTTTCTCGCGCCCAGTAAGGGTCATACCAGGTCTTATCACCCAGCCCTAAGCCTTTGCCCGTAATCTTGTGGTATTTGATGCCCGTATTTTTACGTTGACCATTGGGCATGATGTAGGGCTTAATGTATTCGTATTCGGCGTCCCAGCCCAAATCTCGGTAAAATTCTCGATATTCGGCTGCCCCTGGGTAGCCAACTTCAGAAGACCATACTTGCTGAGAAGATTCGTGGTCCCGTCCAAAGGCCGCAACACCCGCTTCAGTAAAGATAGGTGCATAGGTGCCAAATCGAGGGCGAGGACGGGCATAGAGAATTCCATGTCCGTCAGTGAGGAAGTAGCGCAGACCCGCGTCTGCCAGCATTCGCTCTAACCCTTCAAAGTAAGCACATTCGGGCAACCAAATGCCTTTAGGCGGGCGACCAAAGTTCTGTTCGTAGTGTTCACAGGCAACCTCAATCTGCGCCCAGACCGCCTGCGGATACATTTTCATCAGGGGCAAATAGCCATGAGTTGCCCCACAGGTGATAATCTCCAGGTTATTACTATCTAGAAACTGTTTAAAGGCAGTAACTAGGTCATGGTCGTAACGCTCCCATACCTCTCGCACCTTGTTAAACTCACTGGCATAATGTTCTGCCAGATAGCGGAGATGCCCGTTATGAACATTACGCTCAACTTCCATCTCTGCCAGCTCTTCCAGTTGAGTCAGATGCGCGTCATAACGTTCTTGCAGCAGGGGATCGCGGAGCATGGAAATCAGTGGCGGAGTCATGCTCATGGTCATTTTGAAATCGACCCCGTCTCGTTTCAGCCCTTCAAATGCCAGGAGTAAGGGAATATAGGTTTCGGTAATGGCTTCAAACAGCCATTCTTCTTCTAAAACATAGTCACTTTCAGGATGGCGAACAAAAGGCAAATGGGCGTGGAGGACGAGGGCAAGATATCCAATACTCATATGGCTGAAAGATACGGGAAAATGACAAGCTGGAGACGGAACTAGGCAAGCTGGACGGGTTGAGCCGTTGCCAAGATTGTAGAGCAAAAGATAAACAAAACGATTGATAGATTGGATCAGTTATGACACAGTCGAATCTTCTAGAACTGGCAAAGCAGGGTGATCCCCAGGCGATCGCCACCCTGATGAATCGCTCGCTTCAGCCGAAAGGGATGACTGCTTCGGTGGGTTTGCAGGGCGATCGCTTAAAGGTTTTGCTGGAGTCTGCTCAAATTCCGAATCGACAAGCCATGATTGCGTTTGTCCGAAACGGGATCACCAGTCTGGGACTCCAATCTATTCAATCGATTGAAATTGCCAGTCGGCAAGTTGGGAACCCTTCCCCCGTCTGGACTGAAGAAATTTTTCTGAAGCCACCCACTACACCCGTTCCACCAGACCTGGAGTCTGCTTCTGTCCCTACGACTTCAATTCAGCCTCCTGTCTCCAGGCGACCTGCGGCACCCCCACCTCCACCCCCACCCCGCCGCGTGCCACCAGCGGAACCTGTATCTCCACCTCCCGTTGCGGCTGACCGCATTGGCAACGGAGCAGCCCCTGTAGAACCCCGTGCAACAGTTGAGCCTGTAGTTGTAGAAGACCTTGCGGACTTAGAGGAATCTCCGCT
Source organism: Leptolyngbya sp. FACHB-541 (assembly GCF_014695875.1). Lineage (NCBI taxonomy): Bacteria > Bacillati > Cyanobacteriota > Cyanophyceae > Leptolyngbyales > Leptolyngbyaceae > Leptolyngbya > Leptolyngbya sp. FACHB-541. Next base: position 58,077 of record NZ_JACJPC010000130.1, read on the forward strand.
TGTAAATGAGCCTGCGGTTATTAATGAACCTGCGGTAGTAGAGGAAGAAACTTTAGCTCCCGATCCGGTAATTTATTCAGGATCTGGAACTGGCGATCGCCTGGATGACCAACCTGCATCTGTAGTCACTCCAGCCCATGATGAGGTTAACTTCACCCCAGACGAATCGTTGGAATATGTTGCCTACGAAGAACCTAATATTCCACCTGTTGACGCTGAACCTACCGCTCCTGCAGAACAACTGACCTGGACGGATGCAGATGGGGTGGAACACGCGGTAGACGCACCTGTACCAGAGCGTCCGACGAGGACGGGGCGATCGCCCTGGTTTTACCTAATTTTGTTGGTCGTAGCAAGCTGGATTGCTGCGATTGTTGGCTTCTCAATTTGGTATTCGCGCCAGGAAAGGTCCTTGCAGCCTTCGGCATCTGAGATTGCGCCTGATCCCGCAGCCGAACTAGATGCCGACGAAGATGAAATTGAGCAACCCCTCTCAGAAAATCCGTTAGAAAATGCAGCCAGTCGGGCAGAACAGGCAGAAACGCTGGCAGAAACAGCCCGATCTGCCGATGATTGGGATTTGGTCGTCAGCCAGTGGGAGCAGGCGATCGCCCTCTTGCAAGCAGTACCCGCCGATAGCCCAGACTATGCCACAGCCCGAAACCGCTTGCCTGCCTATCAGCAGAGTCTAGCCGCTGCTCAACAGCAAGCCGCCAATCTTCCTGCTAACACTAACGCGTCGGCACCCACATCAAGCATCACCGTCTCCAATCAGGTAACTTGCCGTGAGGTGGAGTCTACTCCTGAGTCTGACCCCGTTCAGTTGACCAATGTGCAGTTTGATCCTGAAGCGTTTGAAAACGGCGGTAATTTTGTAGTCGGATGCGTTACCAATCATAGCGACCAGACCGTTAGTGACGTGTCGGTTTCCTACCGAGGTGGCTCCGCTGAAAATCCCAACTTGTTTCAAGGTGGTTATAGTAGTCTGGGCGTTGCTGCCCTAGAGCCAGGAGAAACGGTACCCTTTAGAAGCTCGTTTACTATTAACCCAGACGTTACAACCGTCAATGTGGAAGCCGTATTTTGGACACCAGAAGGAGCTTCAGAACCTCAGCGGATCGAAGCCCCTGTCACGCTAGATCGTCCAAGCTCAGGAACTCGCCCAGCTCGCCCGCAAGCTAGCCCTACTCGCCCAGCGGACAGTCCAACCACCAGCCCACAAGCTAGCCCTACTCGCCCGGCAGCCAGTCCAACCACTAGCCCACAAGCTAGCCCCACTCGCCCGGCAGCCAGTCCGCCCGCTAGCCCCAACTCAGCTGGCTCTAATTAGAATGGCTTTGTGTCCCTACCAGGCTCTACCAGGCATGAGATATTTTGAATTAAACCCCCTTTGACCCAGCGGACTCGTCGGTCATGACCCAATTCAGTCTTGTCGAACTTGCCCAGCAGGGTGATCCTGGGGCGATCGCCACGCTGCTCAATCAAGCCTTACAGCCCAGAGGGGTGATGGCAAAAGTCTTGTTGATGGATAGCTGTCTGCAAGTCTTGCTTTCATCAACTCGTCCACTTGCACAGCAAACTTTTGTCTCCTTCCTCAACCGTCAGATTAGCGACTATGGAGCCAAGTCGATTCAATTAGTCAAAGTTTATGGGCAGCAGATCGGCGAAGACGTACCTACTTGGTACGCAGAATTTGTACCCCTGTTTGATGATTCATCCGAACTTTTGTCAGAACTAGAGCTAGCAGAGCTAGAAAAACCCCGCCCCGAAACCAACGATTTTTTGGCAACGCTAAGAACGTTTCAATTTGCGGCCGTTTTTCCCTATCGAGACGTGATCAGTCTAGGGCTGTACCAAAACCACTTAGTCAAAATTTTGTTGTTTTTTGGCTTATTCCCTCTGGTTGTGGATCTAGTTACACCCGACAAAGCCAGCCTTCAGCAAACAGCCTGGATGCTAGGAATCTACTACGCCTCAATTTGGGGCGTGGTGCTGTACAACTTGATTAAGCCACCCCAATTTTCCTGGCGCGATACGCTGAAATGTGTTTTGTTTACTGCCTTTGTTGGCATTCCAATGCTGCTGTTTTTTCAGCAGGTGCCGCCGTTTAGCGCCTTCTACGCCGTGATTGGGGCAGGGATGATTCCCCGAATGATTGGTTTCGTGTTGGGCGTTGGGGTGTTAGAAGAACTGTGCAAAGCCTTACCCGTGTACCTGTTTTTGCTGCGTCCAGGAAAACTTCAAGACCCGCTCACCTCTGCCTTCTATGGCGCAGCATCAGGATTAGGGTTTGCGATGGCTGAAGGAGCAACCTACTCATTGATCTATCGCTTTAGCTTGACCAGAGGAGATCTAGACGTTGGCTCCTATGTCATCGCCAATACGATTCGCTTTGTTTCCCTGCCACTCTTTCATGCCATTCTCGCCGGAATTGTCGGCTATTTTATGGGCCTCGCAGCAATTAACCCCTCACGGCGCAGCGCCATTATTTTCATCGGCGTGGCGATCGCTGCTGCCCTGCATGGCTTTTACAACACGTTTGCGGGCAACGTTTTGGGGCTGCTCGTCATTGGCTTCTCGATTCTGCTGTTCGTCACCTATATTCGCCGCAGCAAACAAATGGTGGAAGAAATGCAAAAAGCAGAGATGGGCTATCGAGGAGTAAAAATAAATCCATGAAGGTGTCGCAACACGACTAGCTATAACGTTATCTCTCAGATGGAAGGGCACCTCGCTCCGCGAGGTGCCCTTCCATCTGTAGCCCTAATTTGTGGAATTGGTATTAGATTGCTACACCGTTATAGATTTATTGGAATAGCTTCAAGGAACCTCATGCTCCACTTGAGGCTTCGGTTTATGACTGTGAAAGCGAATTCCCAGGAAAATGTCGTAAAGGAAGCTAAGAAAGTCTTTGCCCTGGAGCAGCCCTAACGACTGGTGACAGCCCTTTTCATCGAGCAAAGGCTGAGTTGCGCGGTAGGCAGGCTGATAGTTGTACCAGGGAATTGAGGGCCAAAGATGGTGAATCAGATGATAGTTTTGCCCCATGATCAGCAGATTGAGAATGGAACTTGGATAGACTCGGGCATTCTTCCAGCGATCGCGTTCTTGAAACGGGCGATGGGGCAAGTAGTCAAAAAATAGCCCTAACGCCAGCCCTACCACTGCTGCTGGGGAGAACCAAAAATTGAGAACGTAGCCCAGGAAATGGTGTTGAACAGAGACATAAACAATTGAAATAACAACCAAACGCGCCAAAAACCACTCCAGCAGCTCATATTTGCGCCAAAGCTTGCGTTTGAAGAAGAAAATTTCGTGGTAAAAAAACCGAGCTGCAATCAGCCATAGCGGACCGCCGGTTGAAACAAAATGGTCGGGATCATTATCCGGATCGTTTACGTTCGCGTGATGCTGCATGTGAACTCGCGTAAACACCGGGAAGGAAAACCCCAACATTAAAGCGCTACCGTGTCCCAGCACAGCGTTGACGATGCGATCGCGATGCGCCACATGATGCGAGGCATCATGAATCACCGTCCCTACCATGTGTAAGGCAATTACGTTAATCACAAAACAGCACCAGTCCACCCAATGCCAGCGCCAATATCCCAACGTTGAGATCACAACCATCACAACTGCTGCTAGAAACATCAGCAGCGTGGGGTTAAAGTCACCTGGCGCACCTAGCAATTCTTTAGGCACTGTCAGGGGCTTTTCTGCCTCCGACATCGTAACCTCACTCTCTTCAACTTCTATACTGCTTTCACGTAACGCTGTTTTCATGTAACGCTTTTTTATAACACTTTCCCCTAATGCTTCGTTTTGCGTACACGCTCTACGAAACCAAGTCCTTCCGCCTTAAAAATTTATCATCTTTACATTCTGTTAGATCCCTCTAATAAGCGAATCAAAAGCTACAAGCACCCAGCACTCCATTATCGCTGATTAGAATTTTGTACCGATATTAAATGGATTTTGCGATTCATCAACTTCTGTAAGGGCGCATCGCGACGCGCCCCTACCCACATTTGCAACATCTTCAAATTAAATTGGTATCAGAAATTGATTCGGATGGTCTAGCGGAGGCGATCGCCTTCTTCAGATACCCCAATTTCACCTTAACGCTCCCCTAAGCAGATCCTAGAATAAAGGTGGGACCATCAGTAAGGACTTCTTGTAGCTATGGATTTTAGCAACCTGGAGCGACGACAAGAAGCGGTGAGAGTAGAGACAGACTCTAAAGTTCACAGAGTAGCCAACAAAATAGAAAATTTGGATGATGAGATGCATTCCCTACGGCAGAAGGTTGAGAAACTTTCTTTGAGCTGTCAGGCAATGTGGGAGTTAATTAAAGACAATACAGATCTAACAGAAGAAGAACTGTTTGTGAAGATGACTGAGATTGACCTGCGGGACGGCAAGCTAGATGGCAAACTGGGTCCACAGGTTTTGATTTGTTCTAACTGCGGCAGGAAAGTCAGTTCAAAACGCAGTACCTGTTTTTACTGTGGGTATGCGTTAGCCAAAAACTCCGCATTTGAATAGTCAGCAGGAGCAAACCTACTGTCTGTCCTACAACAATCTATCTCGTAATAAGTAAACCTGCATTTTGCCTTTTCCTTTGATCTCCAAGATGCCGCGCTCTTCAAACAAGAATTTGTCTTGCAGCCGCTCATAGACGGATTTTGTCACCTGAATGCAGCCCGGTAATCCTTGAGATTCCATCCGACTGGCAATATTTACGGTATCGCCCCAAAGGTCATAGATAAATTTCTTTCTGCCAATTACGCCTGCTACAACGGGACCGGTGTTGATTCCAATGCGAATGCGGAAAGGCTGGTCTTGCCGAGTTTTGAATTGGGCGATCGCCGCTTGCATATCTAGTGCCATGCTAGCAATCGATTCCACATGGTCGCCTCGCTCAATGGGCAACCCCCCGACCACCATGTAGGCATCCCCAATCGTCTTAATTTTTTCTAAATTGTGTTGTTCTGCCAGTTGATCAAAAGTGGAAAAAATTTGGTTGAGCAGCGTCACCAGTTCACGCGGCGGAATTCCGGCTGAAATTTGGGTAAAGCCAACGATATCAGCAAACAAAACCGTTGCTTCGGCAAAGCTTTCTGCGATCGTGCGATGGTCCTGTTTAAGCTGTTGGGCGATCGCTTCTGGCAAAATGTTGAGCAACAGCCGCTCTGACTTCTCCTGTTCAGCCTCTAACTCACGTCGCGTCTGAAACTCAGTTCTTTGCAGTCGCTCATACAAAAAAACAGCCAGATCACAGATGCCACAAAACCAGAGCAAGTAAAGCACCTGGATCGGGTCCCAAAGGGGCTGACCGTCGTTGGGGTAAAGATTCAGAATGGTGTTTACGCCGAAGTAGTAGGACAGTAAACCAACCTGAGAGATCAGGTGTAAATACCAGCGGACAGGTACCAGAGTCGCCTGAGTCAACAACACCAAAGTCCAGGCAAAAAGCCCCGGAAAGGCAAACCCGTTAAGCGTTGCCCAAACCTGCTCCACTAGCGTGATTGACCAGGAACCCCCCAAAAAGAGTAGTCCCAATCGGTGCTTGCCTTGAGGCGATCGCACTCCCACCAGACAGGCAATCAGTCCTAGCTCCGCGACACTGGCCATGACTAGCCAGCCCGGGTCCCACACTTTGATCTGAGCGGCAGTCAGCACCAGTTCTAGCAAAATGAAACTCAGGTAAGCTGCAACAGCAAGCTGTAACCCTAGCTGCAAGCGCTGTTGCAGAAACCGTTTTCGCCAAGCCTTATATGCCGGGTCAGTCGACTGTTCCCGGCTAAGTTGGTCGAGCCACGTCCTGAGTACAGCCAGTTTTGCTTTGCTGATCACCACACCTCTTGTAGCGCGAGGAGGAGAGGAAAAAGGGCGGGGAAAGGGCGATCGCCCCACCACCCATTTCCTTAAAATTCAAGGCTGTCTCAACTATATCTTTAAGGGGGTTAGACCCTTCACTGCAAGCAAATCTACCAGAATTTAAGCAGAATTTGTACGGCTTGAGCTAAAAGACTCTGCATCCAGCCCATACTCAGCTTTCCTCTAAAGGTTTCAAATTCAGGCTTCGCTGTAGCTCTGCTAGTTCGTCCCGATGGGCTGTGACCGTCACCAGGTTTTGCACAGACTCATCTCCTTGCAACTTTGCGACCTGTAGCCGAACCTGCTCAGGACGGGCAGACTTACGCCAGTAAAAGATGCCTGCGATCGGCGAAAACACAACTAAAATCGGCAAGATGTTTGCCCAATCGGGTAACAGCAGCGCCAAAACCAACGCCAAGCAAAGCAAACCGACCGCCGCTAGCAGCGTCAGGAAAACAGCTAGAAACACGCTGGGGCGAACAAATCCTTCAAACGTCACCTGATTCTTAGCTGCGTCTACTGCTGCAATTCGATAAGCCCGCTGTATAAAGTACGCCTGTAGCTGCTCTAGCAAAGATTCTTCAGGTTGCTCTGTAACTAGTTTGGCAACTTGGATTCGGTCTTTAGTTGAAGCCCGAATAAAGAAAAACAGCCCAACCGAAAGCAACAGCGTCAGCAAAACAGTAGAGGAGAGAACGGGAATATCCATTGTTAGCGAATTAGTGGCTAGTTCAGGCGCAAAGTACGATCCTATCTCTACTTTACGCAAGTTTACGAAGCAACAAGCTTGTGAACCCTTTAAGGAGCAGCCAGTGCAGATACACAAAAAGGGTGGGCAATGCCCACCCTATAGGTCTAGCTAATTACCAATTAGTTGTTGCTGTTCTCTGCAACGGAGTTGGTGCTAGCTTCTAGCGTTGGGGTTGATGCACCTGATAGTTCACCCAGATTGACTTTAACGACTCGGTTACGTGCCTCTGTCACCTTGGGTAAGGTCAGCGTCAAAATGCCGTTGGTAAAGTTTGCACTCACCTGATCGTTTTGTACGGCTACGGGTAGGTTGACTACACGCTGAAACTTGCCATAGCGGAATTCAGAGTGCAGATAATTTGCCTCTTGGGGTTGTGGGCGATCGCCTGCAATGGCGACTGCATCACGAGTCACCTGAACATCCAAATCCTTGCCTTCAATACCGGGTAGCTGCACTCTAAGAATCAGGTTGTCGCTATCGTCCTGCATCTCGATTGCAGGACCCCAAGCGGCGGGTGAATCGCTTTGAGAATTGGTAATTTCGTCAAACACGTGATCAAGCTGACGACGCAGAGTTTCGATCTCACGGAAAGGTTGCCAGTAGCGAATCATCATAGTGTCACCTCTACAATAATCCTTCAACAATTCTTGGATCTTGAACAGTTTTTAGAGCAGTGCGGTTCGTAACCGCTTTTGCTTACAGATTTATATTCACCCAATCTCCTGCTCAACGCGAGTCAGGAGAACCTCACCCCGAAGTCGTAGTTTCTCGCCCATCTTGCTGCTGCTGAAACTCTTCCTAGAGAGGGATCTTGGGATTTACGAGCGATCGCCTTAAGTGCCTTACCAGGCAACGTTTTTGTATTAATTGACGCGCTCAAAAAGTGTGGATTTCCCGCATACTTAAGGGTAAATATACCTATTGTCAAAAAAAGTAAATCATTCATACACTTCAGACACTTCGTCACAAGTTTTAGCGTTTATTAAACTTGCTTAACGATCTTTAATGTATAAGCTCTCAAGCAAATGAGTCGCTTGAAAGCACTCCGTAGACGAAGGGCTGGTCAATTTAGCTCAAGTCTTATATTCCTTAAGGAGGTTTGTAATGCGGATTGCTCAAATCGCCCCGTTATGGGAGAGAGTTCCCCCTCCGGCTTATGGCGGCGTTGAACTGGTTGTTGGACTGCTGACCGATGAACTGGTTCGGCGGGGACATGAGGTGACGCTATTTGCATCGGGCGATTCCATTAGTCTGGCTAAGCTTGAATCTGTTTGTCCTCAAGCACTGCGTCTAGCTCCTAATGTGAAGGAGTACGGCATCTACGAAATGCTGCAATTGAGCCAGGTATACGAACGGGCGCAGGAATTTGACATCATTCACTCTCACATGGGTTGCTCTGTACTGCCCTTTGCAAATCTGGTTAAAACCCCAACAATTCACACACTTCACGGCATCTTCACGCCTGACAACGAGAAGATGTTTGGCTACGCCAAAAAACAACCCTACGTCAGCATCTCTGACGCTCAACGGGAGCCACGGTTAGACCTAAACTGCGTCGCAACGGTTTACAACGGCATTGATCCCGATAGCCATCAGTTTTATCCTCAACCAGATGAAGAGCCTTATTTGGCATTCTTGGGGCGGATATCACCTGAGAAGGGAGCGCACCTGGCGATCGCCATTGCCAAGCAAACAGGCTGGAAGCTGAAGATGGCAGGCAAGGTCGATGTGGTGGATGTGGACTACTTTGAACAGGAAATCAAGCCGCTGGTCGATGGTGAGCAAATCCAGTATTTGGGTGAGGCAAACCACTTCCAGAAAAACGCACTTTTGGGCAATGCGGTTGGAATGCTGTTTCCCATTACCTGGCGTGAACCGTTTGGGCTAGTGATGATCGAGTCGATGGCGGCTGGCACTCCTGTAATCGCAATGGAGCTAGGGTCTACGTCTGAAGTGATCGTTCACGGCAAGACAGGCTTTTTGTGCCATAACCTTGAGGAATGCGCGGAGGCGATCGCCCGTCTCCCCGAAATTGACCGCTATGCCTGCCGAGAACATGTTTTGACTCACTTTAGTGTGCAGCGCATGACTGATGGCTATGAAGCGGTTTATCGTCAGGTGCTATCTGAACGCTTTGTCAAAAACGGGCGCGTCCTTTCGATGATGAGGTCGGGCAACAGCCAAAACTAGTTTCCCTGGCGTATAGCATTCAGCAAATCGCCTGAGATCAAAATAGAACAGGATTTTGGGTGGCAGAGATTGTTTCTCTATCGCCTAAAATCCTTATTCAAATTCCACCCTCAAACCAGCAATGCCCCCTGGGTTCGAGATAGGATAACAGGTAAACAAAAATGCTGAATCATGGTAGAACGTCCTATTAAGAAGTCTGAGCGTCAGGCAGTCGAGTCTCAGACTGTTGAATCTAATGAAGTGGCGATTGAGGCTATAGTCGAGTCTCCGTCTGAGGCGGCTCCGGCAAAACGCGCTCCCGCTCCGGTGAAGCGATCGCCCGAAGAACGGAATGCCCTGCGTTCATCGGAAGGCAAAGAAGGTCGGAGTAGAGACAGAGACAAAGATCGCTCGAAGGGGAAAGGGAAAGGGAAGGGCGATCGCGACAGAGACGAACGTCCTGCACCCGCAAATCTTGCTTTGATGCGTGGGCCTAGACCCACCCAACCCAAGCCACCCGTCGAAGAGGTTCCAGAAGAAACTCCAGAAGAAACCTTGGAGGCATCAGCGGAAACAACTGAAGTAGCGGCTGAAGAATCAACGGAAGCCACTTCTGCGGCTGAAGTAGCGCCTGAAACCCCAGAACCAACTGAGCCAGTTGTCGAAGCGGCAACTGAATCCGCCGAAGCAGTTGCCGTAGAAACAGAATCAGTAGCCGAAGTAGCATCAGAACCGACTGAAGTAGCTGTGGAAACTGAAGTAGCTGTGGAAGAAACCCCTGAACCTGCTTCTACATCTGAACCTGCTTCCGAAGCACCAACGCAAACTGTGGAATCAGCCAGTGAAGAAGCTGTCGCTGAAAAGTCCAGTTCCTAAACCTGGGTAAATTCAATAGCACCATTTCAACCACACAGAATGTAGTTGAAACGGTGCAAAGACGTATCGCCCGCAATGCGGGCGATACGTCTTTGCACGTTCATCAAATCTTAGTTCCGCTTTGCTCTATCCAACTCGAAAACGGACATTACAGAATAGATGCCTAGAATTTTACACGGGTTATTAGGTGCTGAGGACTGCTAATTGACAGACGCAACTGGTCAGCATAGAAAACCAACCGAGGTTGATCAAGGCAAAGATGGTGAAAAGGGCTACCGCTTGGCACCTGCAAGTCAGCGCCTACCAAACTAAAGTTGGCTGATGCTTCTGCTTCAAATGAGAGTAAATCGGCATCCAGCGTACTAAAGCTTATCGCCTTGAGAGGCTGTCGCCATGCTGGAATCTGCCAACTGTATTCAAACCGACAGAGCAACTGATTTTCCTGATAGACCGATACCCGTTTTTGGGTGCCCTGCTCCCAGGTAAATTGAGCTAGTTGCTTGGGCAGTCCCCAAATTTCTCGCCCCCCGGCAACAGAATCAGGATTGTCTACATAAATGTGCGACACCCAACTGCCAACCTGGTTCTCATAGCGAGTCAACGCGCCCACCACGATTAGCTCGTTGTAGAGCAATGTTGAACCTGTGCCATAGGAGGCAACATAAACGCCGCCTAGAGTTTTACCTGGAAAGACTGAAATAATCTCTAGCTCAGCCGGAATTAGCGGGCGAACTTGCTCAACGTCGATGGGTTGAAGGCTTTGGATAGAATAGCCCTGAAGCGTCCAAGGTGCTTGAGGATAAGTCACTTTACAGTTCTCCTGCGGATGAGCTGCCCGTAAACGCCTGAGTCGCTAGCAGGGCAAGGGCTGCGGCGCTGGCGATCGCTCCCCATTTCACGGTTGGATTGCGGTCAAACCAATCGCTGACACTAGGAATCGTGAGATTGCCAAAATCGCCTTCTACTCGGTCATAGCCTGCCGCTGGATCAGCAGGAGCAAACAGATTATTGGGAGCATCTTCAGACTTCAGTTCATCGGTTCGCTGGAGCGGGAAGGCGATCGCCGACAGCAGCACATCCACCAACTGTGGCGACAACCGTTGCAGCACGTCCACAATCTTGCCTACATCCCCCACGATAAAGTCGCGAGTTGGATGCTCCGCGGTGTGCAAAATCGCATCCGCGACCAAACTCGGTTCATAGTAAGGCGGAATTCCAGTTGGCTTCACGCCCAACTTGGTCATCGCCTTGTTGTAGTAGGGCGTATTAATTACTGCTGGCAAGATATTAGTCACACTAATGGGAATGTTGTCGTGCTGTAGCTCTACCCGCAGCGCTTCCAGAAACCCTTCTACTCCATGCTTTGAAGCAGAATAGGGGCTTTGTAGCGGTATACCACGCCGTGCCTCTACCGAGGAAATGTGAATCAGTGCCCCTCTGCCTTCGCGCTTGAGGTGGGGCAGTGCTGCCATAGCACCATGTACCTGCCCCATCAGCGTGACATCGACGACGCGTTGAAATTCTTCTGGCGTAATCTTTTCAAACGGTGCTAAAACGCCCGTCGCCGCTGCATGAACCCAGGTATCGAGCCGTCCGTAGGTTTCAACAGTTTTGTCGGCGATCGCCTTCACCTGCTCAAATTCGGCTACATCCGCAACAATCGCCAGTGCATCCCCGCCTGCACTCTTGATTTGGTCAACTAGCGTTTGTAGCCCGACCTCACTGCGGGCGGCAACTGTGACTTTTGCTCCCCGTTGGGCAAACCGCAGCGCTGTCTCACGACCGATGCCGCTTGAAGCCCCCACAACGGCAACCACCTGCTGATGAATTGGCTTTAATTGCATCTCTTATTTCCCTTCAAAAAAGTTAATTGAATCTCTTTATCTCAGTAGGCAAAATTAGACCGCTAACAACATCCTTCTTTTGGCTGAGGAATTCTTACAAAAAACAAACGAAATTCAAAATCTTCAAATGGGCTGAAAAGCAATTGAGAGAAAAAGTTTGTTCCCTGATCTATCCCTTTAGAATGAAGAATTTCTTTCGCTCACATTCCTAAGCTGAAGTCACAATTAATGAATTAGGAACTGCCTAAAAAGCACTCTAAAAAGCATCTGACGGTAGGTTAACAGCCATAAATAGCCGCAAATAGCTATTGCAAAATAGCTGTTACCGGTAGCTGTGCTATTTCAATCATTCATTTCGCCAGGAATTGAGGCTCAAGTTTAATCTCTGAGTATTTGGGTTGATTTATTGAAATGAAAATACTTTAGAGAGAGTAATTTTGATTAGTTTGGCGCATTTCTGACCACTTTTGAATCACTTTAATCATCAAAGAATCCAAAGCGGAAAACCTAAACAAACACTATGGAAGAAGTAACAAATCAGCCGAATCTGCAAAGCCAATCAGCACCGGACAGCAAAGGTGATAACGAGCGCTGGGCTTCGATTATTGGCGGCAGCGCAATGGTGTTAATGGGTCTACAACAGCGTTCTTTGCGGGGCGCATTGATGGCGCTCGCAGGCGGCAGCTTAGCATTGCACGGGGCAAAGAGTGAAAAGAGCCTACCTGCAACCATCGCAGATGCTACAGGCATTAACAAGAGCATTCGCGTTGAAAAGACCGTCACCATCAATCGCTCAGCCTCTGACCTGTACAACTTTTGGCACGACCTTGAGAATCTGCCGACCTTCATGCAGCATCTCAAGTCCGTCAAAGTGCACGACGACAAACGCTCTCACTGGATCGCAACCGCGCCTCTGGGAGCATCAGTGGAATGGGATGCAGAAATCGTCAGCGACCAGCCCGATCGCCTGATTGCCTGGGCTTCAGTAGAAGGCGCTGATGTAGATAACTCTGGCTTTGTTCGCTTTCAACCTGCTCCTCAAGGACGCGGCACTGAAGTCAAAGTCGTGCTGGAATACAACCCACCGGGTGGAGCCTTGACCGGAGCCTTAGCGAAGCTATTTGGCGAAGAACCAGAACAACAAATCGGGGCAGAACTGAGCCGCTTCAAGCAACTCATGGAAGCGGGCGAGATTGCAACGACTGAAGGGCAACCCAGCGGTCGGAGATAAGAGGACCCTGGAAAAGGTTTATCGAAGTTTGAAATTTGAAAACAAGAAGGAACGAGAACATGAAACAGGTGTTGAACGGATTGAAACAAGTTGTCTTTGTTTTTCTGACCGGAATTCTATTTCTGACCGCTAGCTTTGGTGCATTTGGTGGAAGTGAAGCAATCGCCAACCCGATTGAAAAACCACAGGCAACCACCTACGACCGGGGCAATTACAACAACGAAATTAGCGAACCGGGTACCAAAAGACAGGTTAACCATAGCAGCAGAAACAATAGTCCGGGTACCGCCATCGAAAATAGCCCCCAGGTGGAAACGCAAGAAGGGTTGAAGGGTATTGCCGATAATGTCCGTGAAAAACTCAACCTTGATCAGCCAATTTATCCAGGCACAAAAGAGTTCATCAACGACGTAAAAGACAAGGTTGAGGACACAGTCGAAGGCGCAGAAAGAGCCGTAGGAAGATAAGGAGAATTGAATGAAAGCTGTTTGCTGGCATGGCGCAACAGATGTTCGAGTAGATAACGTACCCGACCCCAAAATTATCAATCCGCATGATGCCATTATCAAAATTACGCTAACTGCAATTTGTGGCTCGGATTTGCACCTTTACGATGGATTTATTCCGTCGATGCAGTCAGGTGACATTCTCGGTCATGAATTTATGGGCGAGGTGGTTGAAGTTGGTAGTGACGTTAAACGGGTTAAGATTGGCGATCGCGTCGTTGTTCCGTTCACCATCTCTTGCGGCAATTGCTTCTTCTGTCAGCGAGATCTGTGGTCGCTGTGCGATAACTCGAATCCGAATGCGGCGATCGCCGAGAAACTCTACGGACACTCAGCCGCTGGGCTATTTGGCTACTCTCACATCTTTGGTGGATATGCTGGAGGGCAGGCACAGTATGCCCGCGTTCCCTTTGCAGATGTCGGTTTGTTCAAAATCCCAGATGGTTTAACCGATGAGCAAGTCCTGTTTCTCACCGACATTTTCCCTACGGGCTACATGGCTGCTGAAAACTGCAACATTCAACCTGGCGACACAGTAGCCGTTTGGGGCTGCGGGCCAGTTGGACTATTTGCAATTAAGAGTGCCTACATGTTGGGAGCAGATCGAGTCATTGGCATCGATCGGGTTCCAGAACGCCTGCAATTGGCAAAAGAGTTTGGCAAAGCCGAGGTCATTAACTACGAAGAAGTAGACGCAGGCGAAGCGGTGAAAGAGATGACAGGTGGACGCGGTCCCGATGCCTGCATTGACGCAGTGGGCATGGAAGCGCACGGCACCGATGCTGTCGCCATCTATGACCGGGTGAAACAAGCCGTGCGTTTGGAAACCGATCGCCCTACAGCCCTACGCCAGGTTATCGTTGCCTGTCGCAAAGGCGGCACCGTCTCGATCCCGGGAGTTTATGGCGGACTGCTCGACAAGATTCCCTTTGGAGCCGCTTTCAATAAAGGCTTGAACTTCAAAATGGGACAAACTCACGTTCACCGTTATCTCAGTCCTTTGTTGGAACACATTCAAAAGGGTGACATTGATCCCTCCTACATCATCACTCACCGGATGAAGTTAGAAGACGCACCTAAGGGCTACGAAATCTTCAAGCAGAAGAAAGATAACTGCATCAAAGTTGTGCTTGATCCGCTCTAAAATTCCCTTGAAATTTGGAAGCGCCCCCTTTGACCTAACATCAATTAACTTCATCCTCAGGCAAAACCTGGGGATGTTTTTTTTAGCGAAACTTTGCTTAGCTGCTCCTATTCTTAGAGCAATTTGCAACAGCTTAAGCAGTCAAAAAAAGTATTTAACAAACTAAATAATTCTACCTTTAGCTACAGTTAACCTCCGAAAGGAATAGAACTCATACTTATAACCCCCGAGAGAAGAACATATTCTCTAATAAAACTACTTTGGAGTGGTCGACCGTTTAAGAACCCGACCATAACAACGAGGTAATTATGGATAGAAAGAACCACGACCCAATGGACAAAAGAAACCACGATCCAGCGGACGCAGATGCAAACCGTGACCCGATTACGGGTGAGCCAGGGGCACATCCGGTTGGAACTGGAATTGGAGCAGCAAGTGCAGGTGCAGTCGGAGCTGCGGTCGGTGCAGTCGGCGGCCCAGTTGGATCGGTTATTGGAGCTGCGATCGGCAGTGTGGTCGGTGGCTTAGTGGGTAAGAGTGCTGCTGAAGCAGTCAATCCAACGGTCGAAGATGACTATTGGCGTCAGAACTACACTTCCCGCCCTTATGCCAAGTCTAGTCACACCTACGATGACTACCACCCTGCCTACCGGACGGGTTATGAAGGATACACTCGCTATCGCGATCGCAACACCACCTTTGATCAGGTCGAGCCAGATCTGCGACGCGACTACGAAACCAACTACAGCAACTCACGCTTGCGTTGGGATGATGCTCGCCATGCAACCCGCGATGCCTGGGATCGGGCAGATCGCAACACACGGTATGTCGGTGAAGACGATTACTGGCGGAGCAACTACACCTCCCGCCCTTACTACAGCCAGGGAACAACCTACGAAACCTATCAGCCTGCCTACGAGATGGGCTATGACAGCTACGGTCGCTATTCTACGAGTGGTAGAACGTTTGATCAGGTTGAACCTGAATTGCG
Source organism: Leptolyngbya sp. FACHB-541 (assembly GCF_014695875.1). Classification (NCBI taxonomy): domain Bacteria; kingdom Bacillati; phylum Cyanobacteriota; class Cyanophyceae; order Leptolyngbyales; family Leptolyngbyaceae; genus Leptolyngbya; species Leptolyngbya sp. FACHB-541. The sequence continues at coordinate 73,469 of NZ_JACJPC010000130.1, forward strand.
GCGCGACTATGAGCAGCGACACGGCGGTGCTGGCTTAGCCTGGGACAAAGCAAAGTATGCCGTCCAGGATGCCTGGAATCGCGCATCCAATACAGTAAGAAGAGATCGATAAAGCCAGACGGTTCTAATCTACGCTTTATCTCACGGAAATAATTGAACTGGCGGTGTGGCTTTGCTGCGCCGCCATTCTCGTGTGGTGAACTTATTTCAAGCCGAAAAGCTCAACTCACCATTTCCTTCGATCACCTCACCGATCGCCCATGCAGGTAAATTCTCAGCTTTAAACCATTGAATCGTTTGCTCAACCTGAGCCGGGGGAACCAGCAGCACAAAGCCAATTCCCATATTAAAGGTGTTAAACATCTCAGCCCGATCAACAGAACCCGTAGCAGCTAGCCATTCAAAAATGGGGGGAATTGTCCAACTTTGCGAATTAATTTGAATCGACTGATTTTCTCCCAAACAGCGAGGCAAGTTTTCGGGTAAACCACCCCCCGTAATGTGTGCCATTCCATGAATCGCGAGTTCAGACTGACGGGCGGTCAAAATCGGTTTGACGTAGATACGGGTTGGGGTCAGCAATTCTTCAAGCAGAGTCTTACCCAGCAGGGAGGGGCGATCGCCCACATTCACACCTGCCGTCTCAATAATCTTTCTCACCAAACTAAACCCATTGCTGTGAACACCCTGACTCGCTAGCCCGATCGCCACATCCCCAACTTCAACCTGAGAACCATCTAAAATCTGGCTCTTCTCCACAATGCCCACACAAAAGCCTGCCAAATCATATTCCCCAGGCTGATAAAATCCGGGCATTTCAGCCGTTTCTCCACCCAGCAAGGCACAGCCTGACTGCCGACATCCTTCTGTAATTCCGGCAACGACTTGAGTCAGTTGGTCAGGCTCTAGCTTGCCTGTCGCCAGATAATCGAGAAAAAACAGCGGCTCTGCCCCACAAGTGAGAACATCGTTAACGCACATGGCAACCAGGTCAATTCCGACAGTGTCGTGGCGATCGCCATTCTGCGCCAGTTTCAGCTTAGTCCCTACCCCATCGGTGCCCGACACCAACACAGGTTCTCGATACCCAGTCGGAAGCTGAAACAACCCACTAAAGCCCCCCAACCCACCCAAAACCTCCGGGCGACGGGTGCTATTTACCAGGCTGCGAATCTGCTGCACAAATGCCCGACCCGCCTCAACGTCTACCCCTGCCGCTCGATAATCCATACGTTCCCTAACCCCATGCTGTGCAGGATGTATTTTATAGCAATCCTGGAGTTTGTTTTGGGAAAGTATGGGAGGGGCGATCGCCAGCCTCCTAGCTTTACAACCAGTCGCTAATAGTGCTCAACTTCCCATGCTGCCTGAAAAAAGTCGCGTTCACACTGCATGGCGTAGCGATAAGTTGACCGTACTATTTCAGTCATTGCAGCATATCGGTTAGCGAGTTGAGCAAGCTGATCTGCTAAAGGCTCAAATTCAGAACTGCTGTAAGTGCGAATCCAGTCTGAATAGGCATGATCTGGAATTTGTGGCTGGGCTAGCTTTTGACCGATAAAAGCATACAGCCGCATACAGGGCAGCATTGCCGCTGTAGTCACACCCGCTTCCTGGCTCCAGGCGGTAGCTAGCAAAAAATCGGTATAGCGACGAGTTGCCGCCCCAGGCTCAATAGCTTGAAGGTTGACTCCCCACTGAGCCGCATAGCTTTGATGGAGTTGGAGTTCTTGTAAGACCCCGGCTGCCAGATTGTGAAAAGTACCGAACCCTTCCCAATCAGGAGCTTTAGCGGCAGCAATGCTGTAGGCACGGGTAAAGGCTTCCAGGAAAAAGGCATCTTGACCGACGTAGTAGGCAAATTTAGACTTAGCTAGCGTCCCATTACTAATGCCTTGGACGAAAGGATTGGTGAGAGAAGCGATCGCCAAATCTTGATTTGCCTGCCACAGGTCTTCTGCAAGAGTCATAACAATCTCTAAAGCAATGAAATATCAATAAAATTAGGAGCCAGACTTTAGCAGAAGCATCATATCACTGCTAAATTCTGACTCCTGAATTTTGAATCTAACCTGAGTGCAACTAGTTTGCAGCCACTTTCGCTGCCAGAGGTGCCTCAGCAGCGGAAATCAGACGTTCGTAGGTTGCGCGCATCTTTAAGCCAACCAGCACTTGGAACAAACCTGTACCATTCGTTGAACCAGGATATTCGCGGTGCTTGAGCAGCAGCTCAGTCATTTCACCATAGAACTTGGTGGATGTGTTGCTGAGGTGGCTTTCAAGGTAAATTACCTCTTCCAGCCGATCAAACTGACCATCGACTTCCAGCACAGAGACGCTGTTGCCGTAGTACTCATCCGGTCCGTAGAACATCCGAATGCCAGGATAAGAGCAGGTCAGCTTACGACCACAAGGAATCCAGTCGATCGTAGAACCTTCATCAAACAGATAGACGGGTTCCATTCCCTCTACATCATCTTTTTGAATCAGGCGGACGCGCAGCACTTTACGCTCCGTGTCGTCTTTGATCAGGCGCGTTGGTAGGATTTGAATGACTACGTCAGCGTGCTGCTTTTGCGGATCAATGTAGGCATCAAAGTCAGGGCGGCGAGAGTTAATCGAAGCCAATATGTCTTCATAGCGATGCCCACGCTCTGCCATGTCTCGCTGAATCTTCCAAGCAATTTTAACCTCGTCATCTAGATCGAGATAAACGCTGAAGTCAAGCAGCGATCGCACCCGCTCGTCATACATCGGATGCAACCCTTCAATCACCACAATCCGGTTTGGATTCACCCGTTCGGGGGGGTCAATCATCCCCGTTTCGTGGTTATAAATAGGCTTGTCAATGGGATGACCTTCTTTGAGCGCTTTGATTTGCTCATACATCAGGTCAAAGTCGTTTGCCTCTGGATTTAGCGCCGTTACCCCAGCCTCTTTCCGTTGCTTCCGGTCCAGACGGTGGTAGTCATCCAGGCAAATGACAGTCATCAGCTCTTCCCCAAACAGGTCTGCCAATCGGCGTAGGAAAGTCGATTTACCGCATCCGGAGTCTCCGGCTACGCCAATTAGAACCACACGGTCTGGCTTAATGGTCATAGGTACCCTCTAACGAAGTTAAAACAATTCAATAAACTGAAACCCGAGCCGACTAAACCCACAAGTTAGGGCCGTCCCGCCAATTTCTCGCCAATTTGAAGTGAGACTCTCCCTATAGACCGTCAAGCGTTTCCTTGCTGCCTTAAACCTTCAGTCAAAGTACGAAGACAACGACGAAGGGGCGCACGAACTCAGGTACCGCCTAGCGGAAGAAGACCCATGCTTTATTTTGGTAAGTATTTAGTACTACCGGATACACTAGATCCTACCAGAATGCGATCCTCCCTACAAGGTTCGCCTGAATTGAATCTTGCTGCTCAATAGCACCGTTAATATCACCATGCTAAATGCAATTGTGCATTTAGAAATAATGAAATTGCTCGACCTTGACATTCTCTCAAAGAATTGCTCGTTATCGTAGAACAGTGGCAAGTGCAGGATTTTATGCCAAACTTGCTGCCTTTGATGAGTGAGTGTCGTCTTGCAATGCTACGCTAATACAGACTAGCTCTAACCTTCGGACTAAAATCCGTAGTTTGGCTGGGGCGTGATCAATGGCACGCGACTTCTGTGTGTCTCAGTTGGGTTCAGGATTTATTGATTAGCGATGTATAATCCAAGCGCAGCGGGTGGCGCTGCCAACACAGCCTACGGTAGCCGCCTCTTTGTCTATGAAGTTGAAGGGCTTCGTCAAAACGAAGAAACCGACAAGACTGACTATCCAATTCGTCGAAGTGGCACTGTGTCTATCATAGTGCCCTATAGCCGGATGAATCAGGAAATGCAGCGAATCACCCGACTGGGTGGCAAAATCGTCAGCATCCGCCCTGCAACCATCAACGGCGTAGCAAACGGCAAGACCTCCTCATCGGGTACTGTATCTCAGACATCAGCAGAGGAGAGTAAACCCGTGACCCAAGCAGAACAAGCTCAACCAAAGCCTAAGAAAGAAAAAAAGGACGTTCCCGTCAACACTTACCGCCCCAATGCTCCGTTTGTGGGTAAGTGCCTCTCTAACGAGGAACTGGTTGGCGAGGGCGGCATTGGCACCGTTCGTCACCTCATTTTCGACCTTTCTGAGGGTGATCTACGTTACGTAGAAGGTCAAAGTATCGGCATCATTCCTGACGGCACTGACAAGAATGGTAAGCCTCATAAGCTCAGGCTGTACTCTATTGCCTCTACCCGGCATGGTGACAATCTGGACGACAAGACCGTTTCACTTTGCGTCCGGCAGCTAGAGTACAAGCATCCTGAAACGGGTGAAATGGTTTATGGGGTGTGCTCTACCTTCCTGTGCCATCTGGACCCAGGAGCAGATGTTAAGATTACTGGTCCTGTGGGCAAGGAGATGCTGCTTCCTGACGACCCCGAAGCAAACATTATTATGCTAGCGACGGGTACTGGAATTGCGCCTTTCCGGGCTTACCTGTGGCGAATGTTCCAGGAAGGTGAGCAAAAGCTCAATACTGATTATCCGTTTAAGGGCTTTGCCTGGCTGATCTTTGGAATTCCGACTACGCCTAACATTCTTTATAAGGAGGAGTTGGAAGCGATCCAGGAGAAATATCCTGATAACTTCCGCCTCACCTACGCAATCAGTCGTGAGCAGAAGAACTCTGAAGGCGGCAGAATGTATATTCAGCACCGAGTTGCTGAATATGCTGACGAACTCTGGAAGCTTGTCCAAAATGAGAAGACCCATACTTACATTTGTGGTCTGAAGGGCATGGAAGGCGGCATTGATGAAGCAATGACTGCTGCTGCTGCCAAGGACGGCGTGGAATGGAAGGCTTACCAGAAATCCATCAAGGAACGCTGGCACGTAGAAACTTACTAGGGAAATTCCTTAATTTCAATCTTCAAGACGGAAGTGTGGCGATGCTGCGCTTCCGATTTTTTTATCAGGCTATCGTGATACGAAGCGATCGCCCGCTAAACTACAGACCGTATTACACAGGAGTTCTATGGTTAAGAAATGGGGCATGGTAGCGCTGCTGGCAGCAGGAAGTTTCTGGTTTTCAGGCAATGCCAGGGCACAGTTTACAGGCAATCTGACTGTAGAAGTGAGCGGTTTGCAGAGCCAGGAAGGGAATGTTTGCTTCAAGGTTTTTTCTGGCAGTCCGGGTTTCCCCAACGATAACGATAGTGCGGTGACGCGGGCGTGTGTGGCGATCGCCGACAACTTACCTGAAGACCCTGAAGCCCCATTTGCTTACACCTTTGAGGATTTAGAAGCGGGTAGCTACGGTGTCGCTATTTACCACGACAGCAACGGGGACGAACAGCTCAATCGGGGCGCATTGGGAATTCCTGTAGAGGGCTATGGATTTTCCAATGATGCACCTGCTGTGACGGGGCCTGCTCGGTTTGAAGATGCTGTCTTTTTCTTAGGAAATAACACCACTGTTCCCATTCAAATGAGATATCCCCAGTAAGGTGTAGCACTAAGCACACGCTCTAGGATGCATTTTTGTGTAGGAGCACCCGCTGTGCTGGTTGACTGACAAAACTCCTAAAACCACTGATATCTCGTAGGTTGGGTGGAGCAAGGCGGAACCCAACAGAACCGAGGCAGGAGTTGGGTTCCGCCTTGCTCCACCCAACCTACATCTACTCCAAGCATTAGAGCAAGCGCAGTAGTTAACCTACTGCGTGAATCGTTGCGCGGCGGAGCCGCGCAACGATTCACGTTTCCAGAACAGTATTCATGCAAGAAGTCTAGTGTGTAAAAAAGCTGTGAATTCCGGGGGATGCGTCCTGTCTTTTCAAGCAAGTGACTGAATAACTGCAGTGTTGATAGGTGTTTGAGCCCTATCCCTGATCACAGTCCACAGCGGTCAAAGCTGAACTTGCCAATGCCAGTATCTGAGCAAAAGAAACGACAGCAAAAAATAGGCAAAGTGCTTCAGAGCTTTTTGCAGGAGAGCCTGAAAACAACTCACGGTCGGATCGTCTTGTCTGGTCTGCTGGTGGGGCTGTGCTATTTCCCAATGTGGTTAGGCGTTTTGATTGAGAGAGCCTTTCAGGGTTCACCAGGTTTGCCGCTGATGCTAGGAGTCGTGGGTCTGGCGCTGCATGAGCTTTGGAAGAAACGGACTCAGCTTGCGAAGGAAACGGTTGCTGATGAAGATCGACTGTTGGGACACATTTTGATTGTCAGCGGAGTAATTTTCTTCCCGTTTTACCGCACCGCCATCTGGTCACAGTCCCTAATCTGGCTGATCGTTCTAATCGGCATTGCGTGTAGCTCTTGGGGAATTGGTTTCTTTCGCAAGTACACGATTCCTACTCTGCTCATGGCGTTGAGCGTCTATCCCAGACCGGGGGAAACCACTCGTTTGCTATGGGAACTGGTGACTCCTTATCGAGCGCTAGATCATTTCATGGCTTGGGCAGGTAGCCTGACGTTAAAAGCAATCGGTCAAACCGTTGAAGTGCAAGGGGCGTTCGTCTCTTTGCCGCAGGGAGCCGTAGAAGTGGGCTGGGGCTGTAACGGCTTCAGCATGGCGGTGAATATTGCAATGGCTGGTTTGGTGATGGGGTTGTTGCTCAAGCAAAGTTGGCAAAAGGTACTCCTGATCATGGCGTTTGGCGCGGGTTTAGCGCTGATTCTCAACATTCCACGCATTACGCTGGTTACCCTCGCGTCTGTTTATTGGGGACAATACTGGTTTGACTTCTGGCACGGTTCCTGGGGCAGCCAAATCTTCATGAGTGTAGTTTTCACGATTTACTACTACATCATCATGGGCGTGACAAAGAGGCGATCGCCCAAAGCCCGCACTTGATAACCAGAACTGCGCTAGAGGGCTGAGCTTACAATATCTGTATCTGTAAGCGGTGTCTTTTGCTGGGAGTGCTGATTTGTGGCTGATGGCGATCGCCTAAAACCTGCTCTGGAATGGTTTGAGCAACAGGGATGGCAGCCGCTGCCCTTTCAGCTAGAAACATGGCAAGCTTACCTGGCTGGCAAAAGCGGCATGATTCAGGTGCCGACGGGTTCCGGCAAAACCTATGCCGCCGTCATGGGAGCCATTCTAGAAATGTTGCATGATCCCAGTTCTGGGCTGAAACTGCTCTACATTACGCCACTGCGGGCACTATCACGGGACATTCAACAGTCCATTTTGCGTCCGATTCAGGAAATGGGCTGGAACTTGCGGGTAGAGTCGCGCACGGGAGACACCAGTTCTTCCCAAAAGAGCAAACAGCTCAAGAACATGCCCGACATTCTGATCACAACGCCCGAATCTCTGGCAGTGATGCTGTCCTACAAAGGCGCGAAGGAGCGGTTTCAGTCATTACGGGCAATCATTTTAGATGAATGGCATGAGTTGCTCAGTGCCAAGCGTGGCACTCAGACAGAACTGTGCCTGTCTCATCTGCGGCAGCTTCAGCCTCAGCTTAAAACCTGGGCTGTTTCAGCGACATTGGGCAATGTTCGAGAAGCGGCGCAAGCTGCTGTAGGACTGGGCTGTGAGCCTGTAGTTATTCAATCAAATTTGCAGCGGCAAACGATCATCAAAAGCATTTTGCCTGCCTCTGTGGATAGTTTTCCGTGGGCGGGACATCTGGGGCTACGAATGTTTCAAGAGTTGGTGGATGCGTTGGACATTAATCGTTCGACGCTGATTTTTACCAACACTCGCGCTCAGGCAGAGCGGTGGTTTCAGGCACTTTTGTTTGCAGTTCCAGAATATGTTGACCGGATTGCGCTGCATCACGGCTCGATCGATGTGCAGGAACGGAAGGCGATCGAGGCAGGTGTTAAAGCGGGACACATCAAGTGGGTGGTGTGTACGTCGTCGCTGGACTTGGGCGTAGATTTTCAGCCTGTCGAGCGAGTGGTGCAGATTGGAAGTGCAAAAAATCTGGCAAGGTTATTGCAAAGAGCGGGGCGATCGGCTCATGTCCCTGAAGGCACTTCTGAAATTTTGTTTCTTCCCACCAATGCTTTAGAACTACTTGAGATTTCAGCCTTTCGTAGCGGTTTAACAGCGGGAGATATCGAAACAAGACGACCTTTAGAAAAGCCTTACGATGTGCTAGCTCAACATTTGGTGACGTTAGCCTGTGGAGATGGATTTAAGGCTGACGAATGCTTAGAAACGATTCGACAAACGGTGGCTTATTCACAGTTAACCGCTGAGGAATTTGATTGGACACTCAACTTCATTGAGAAAGGCGGGAAATGTTTGGGTGCCTACCCTCGGTATCAAAAGGTAGTTCAAACAGAAGGGCTTTATCAGGTAACCGATCAAAAGATTGGTCGAATGCATCGGATGAGTATTGGCACGATTACATCGAATCAGGCAGTGCAAATTGTCTATACGAATCGGAGAAGGATTGGCACAGTTGAAGAAAATTTCGTATCGAGATTAAAAAAAGGCGATGTGTTTTTCTTTGCGGGTCGGCAGCTAGAGTTTTTCATGATGAAAGATATGGTTGTCTATGTCAAAAACACTACTCAAAAATCTACTGTTACGCCAACCTGGGGAGGAGGAAATTTAGCCATATCCGATTCGTTGAGTATGCATCTTCGATCTGAAATTGAGAAATTTCAACCGGATGCAAGCTCAAAGCAGAAGTTGAATCAAGAGTTGGAGTGTATGTTGCCGATCGCCTCTACTCAAAAAAGAATCTCTCATCTACCTGCATCGAATGAACTATTGATTGAAGTGTGTAAGACAAGAGAAGGACAGCATCTCTATGTCTTTCCATTTGAAGGGCGATTTGTGCATGAGGGTTTAGGTTTTCTGTGGGGCTATCGCTTTGCCAGTCAGCAGAAAGCGACTTTTACTATTTCAGTGAATGATTATGGATTTGAGATTTTAGCGCCCAAAGATTATCCGTTTAAGCAGTTATTTGGCGATCGCTTCCTTGATCTAGAAAATCTCTACGAAAATATCAAGTCAGGCTTAAACATCTCTGAACTAACCCAACGCAAATTTCGCGGTATTGCTCAAGTTGCAGGCTTAGTTTTTAAGGGATATCCTTCGGCTCGAAAAGACGCAAATCAATTGCAGGTTAGTTCTTCATTGCTCTACGGCGTTTTCTCAAAATATGAGCCAGATAACCTGCTACTGAAACAGGCTGAACAGGAAGTGTTACGTGATCAGCTAGAAACCCATCGATTAACTAAGACGCTCGATCGCCTGAGTCAATTAAATGTAGTTTGGAAAGAAACAAAGCGCCCTTCACCCTTTGCCTTTCCTTTATTAGTGGAACGGCTCAACTCGCGTATGTCTAACGAAAGTTTGTTGGATAGAATTGAGCGCTTAAAACAGCAGTGGATAAATAAATGAAAGAAATTGATGTGCTGGGGGCGCGGCTTCAGCTTCTTGCAGAAAAGGCAGTCTATCTAGAAAGCGATCAAATTCTTTTAGTTGCTGATATTCATTTAGGCAAATCAGAAACTTTTCAATCCCTCGGAGTTCCGATTTCTAATCGAGTTAATCAAACGACTCTGGATCGACTGCAACAGCTTTGCTTTAAATTTAAACCTCAAAAGCTGTTTATCTTAGGCGATCTGTTTCATTCTAGATATGCGCTGGTAAATGAAGTTTTAGATAGCTGGTCACGATTTCAAGCCGCTGTAGATGCAGAGGTTGTATTGATTGTTGGCAACCACGATCGCCGCTTGATTCAAACCTTAAAGAACACTTCAATTCAATATTTAACTCATGCTATTGAAGTCGGTAACTTGCTGTTGAGCCATGAGCCTTCTCCTCAGCCTAGATTCCTAAATATCTGTGGTCATATTCATCCTTGTGTCCATCTCAAGGAAAAATTAGACCAATTGCGGCTACCTTGTTTTTATCTCGATCGCACTCAAAATCTTCTAGTTTTGCCCTCTTTTGGGGAATTTACAGGCGCTTATGAGGTTTCGCTAAAACGCAATTCAGCCGCCTATGTCATTGCTGATGATTGCGTTGTTTCTTTAGAACGATGATGGTAAGAGTCGTAGTAACTCAGCAAGCTCAAAGCGTTGGGTTTCGCTCTGCTCCACCCAACCTACGGTTCTACTATTACAGGATTCCTTAGATTCGTAGTTGCAAAAATTGATTTTGCTTACCTGGAACTTGATTCTGCTAACCCGAAAAGCGAATTCGCCTACCTGGAAATTGATTTCACCTACCCGAAAAAGGAATTCGCTTACCCAAAAAGCGATTTGCTTGCTTGGAAATTGATTTTGCTTGCTTGGAAATTGATTTTGCTAACCCTAAAAGGGAATTCACCTACCCAAAAAGCGATTTTGGGTACCTGAAATTTGATTGCACCTACCCGAAAAGCTTTTTCGCTTATCTTTCTGCTTCCTGCTCCTTACTTTTCTTTTAACTACTGGTGTGAATGCCACGTTGACGAAGCTGATTGACAAAAAATTCTTCTAACGAAGGGCGAGATAGGTTCATCGAAACCAGTTGAGCATTCATTAGGCGAAGACTTGCCATGAAGTCTTGGGGATGTCCTTTGAGGTGCCCTTGCCAGTAGCCATCCTGAAGCTCTAGGTCAGAAATCCATTGCTTCAATACTTCTGAACTGCCGCCATTGACTTTGACGTGATAGATTTCGGGAGTGCCCAACAGCTCGGTGAGTGAGCCGATGCAGATCAGTTCGCCTTGCGCCAAGATTGCGACGCGATCGCAAATCTTTTCGACATCCGATAAGACGTGGCTGTTAAAGAAAATCGTTTTGCCCTGCGCCTTGAGGGACAGAATGATTTCGCGAATTTGGTAGCGTCCCAGCGGGTCAAGTCCAGACATCGGCTCGTCCAAAAACACCAGTTCTGGATCGTTAATTAGTGCCTGAGCCAGTCCAATTCGCTGCAACATGCCTTTAGAATATTGCCGCAGTTGTTTTTTGCGGGCGGCAGACTGCGCTAACCCAACCAGTTCCAAAAGCTCTGGAATTCGCTGACGCTGCACTGAGGCAGGAATTTGAAACAATCCGGCAGCGTACTGCAAGAACTCCCAGCCCGTCAGGTAGTCGTAGAAGTAAGGATTTTCGGGCAGGTAGCCGACTCGCTGTTTGACGGTGCGATCGCCCAGTGGTTTTCCCAATAGAGAGGCTTTTCCCTGAGTCGGTCGGACAATTCCTAGCAAAATTTTGAGTATCGTCGTCTTGCCTGCTCCATTCGGTCCAAGTAAGCCAAACGTTTCCCCTTGAAAGACTTCAAGTGAACAGCTTTTCAGCGGCACCACTTTTTGATTGAGCCAAAAACCAGTGCGATAGACCTTTCGCAATTCGGCAATCTGCACTACAGCCAGACGTTTGGCAATCGCAGATTCGGCTGTGGGTTGAGAGGCAGTATCCATGAGATGCAAAGCTATTGAATCGTCGCAGTCACGTTGATAGTAACTAACTGAGTATAGTAGTCCCCATTTCGCAAATCACTACCAGTCAGCAACACCAGCGCAGTCAATGTTAGGTTAAAGATTGAGGCAAAAGTTTACAAAGTCTCACTAGCAGCTTGAAATTGAAGGAATTAGCAGAGCTATCATGCGTAAACCGCGTAAACTATTCGGAATTGCCATCATAACGATGTTTTTGGTGTTGCTATGGGCGCTGTTTAATCCCCTTAGCGATCGCCTTTCAGTTGCCCAAGAGTCAAACCGGGATTACGCTAGTCGGCTGATGGAGTCTCACCGGGCTGACTTACCCATTGCTTCGGATGCTGTAGCTCAAGCTCCCGCAACGGCCGTTGAAACCGAGGAAGTCACCTATGCCACCATTAATGGCACCCCTGTAACGGGCTATCTGGCTCGTCCGGCTGATGCAACCGAGCCGCTGCCTGCACTGATTGTGATCCACGAATGGTGGGGGCTAAACGACAACATTAGAATGATGACTGAGCGTTTGGCTGGTGAAGGCTACACAGCGCTGGCAGTCGATCTATACAACGGGGAATTTGCAGAAGATCCTCAGACTGCGCGTGGTTTGGTAGATGCAGTTGCCCAAAATCCTCAACTGGCTCAGGAAAATTTGCGTCAGGCTTACCAGTATTTGGATGAGCAGTCAGCAACGGCGATCGCCAGCCTTGGCTGGTGTTTTGGGGGAAGTTGGTCGCTCAACACAGCACTGCTTTTGCCTGATCAACTCGATGCCGCAGTCATTTACTATGGTGGACAGCTAGAAACTGATCCGGCTCGTCTCAGCAGCCTACAAATGCCTATTTTGGGAGTTTTTGGCGCACTCGATGACAACCCACCCGTTGAAACCGTGCGTGAGTTTGAGTCTGCTCTCAAATCTCTGGACAAGTCGGTTGAGATTTATGTCTATCCCGGTGCAGACCATGCTTTTGCTAACCCCTCTGGCATGAACTATGACCCAGAAGCGGCTGAAGACGCCTGGGAGCGCACGACTGCCTTCCTGGAACAACATCTCAAATAGCGTTTGAAATCACCCGTTGAGGATGTCAGGACTATGGATCGTTCAAAGATTGTGGCTGTGATTACGGGGGCGATCGCTCTCCTCCTGGGCATCGCCTACCTGGTCATGGTGCAACTCCTTGACTTTCGCGGCGAAATGTTGCCTGCTCCGGTTGATCTGTCTGAGGTTGATGGCTCTCAACCTGCGTTAGTTCAACCAGCTTCAAGCTCCTCACCCCTCTCGCCCTGAGAGACAGAGGCATCGTCCGCTGTAGGTTGGGTGGAACAACGTGAAACCCAACATTTGCAAAGATCCTGCTGGGTTCCGCTTTGCTTCACCCAACCTACGAGTTAGCTTCATTCCTTATTCCCCATCCTTTCCCTTTGTCTAATCATCACATCTACCAAATTGCTGTTCTGGGCGCGGGTGCCTGGGGTTCCATACTGGCAAAGCTAGCCAGTCAGAAGGGACATCAGGTGAATCTGTGGACGCGTCAAGGTGAGGTATCTTTGGCAGATTGTCTAACAGAAGCAGATATCGTAATTTCTGCGATTTCCATGAAAGGGGTGTCAGAAGTTGCGAAGCAGGTCAAGGCTAGTCAGCTTCCTGCTCACACAATTTTGGTGACTGCAACAAAAGGGTTGGACGCTACCACCAGTCGCACCCCTTCGCAAATCTGGCAGGAAGGTTTTCCACAAAACTCAGTAGTGGTGCTGTCTGGGCCAAATCTATCCAAAGAAATTGGGCAAGGGCTTCCTGCCGCCACAGTAGTATCCAGCGCAAACAAAGCTGCTGCCGAAACGGTGCAAACTGCTTTCTCGTCTGATCGCTTTCGGGTCTACACAAACACCGACCCAATTGGAACTGAGCTGGGCGGAACGCTAAAGAATGTAATCGCGATCGCCGTTGGAGTATGTGATGGGCTTCAGCTTGGCACCAACGCCAAATCTGCCCTAATCACCCGCGCCTTAACTGAAATTATTCGCGTCGGCACTCACCTTGGTGGACAAACCGAAACATTTTTTGGCTTATCAGGTTTGGGCGATTTATTAGCAACCTGTAGCAGTCCGCTCAGCCGAAACTACCAAGTGGGTTTCAGGCTGTCTCAAGGCAATTCTTTAGAGCAAATTTTGGCAGAACTGCAAGGCACAGCTGAAGGCGTGAATACTGCCAATGTGCTAATTGATATTGCTAGACGAGAAAATATTCCAGTTCCCGTTTCGCTGCAAGTTTATCGCTTACTCAACGGCAAAATTACACCTCGGCAAGCAGTAGAAGCTCTGATGGAACGGGATTTGAAGTCTGAGGCGTAGTGAGGGAGGGGGCGATCGCCAGTCCGACTAGATTAGGAAATTTAGAGAATGCAGGAAAGCCCTAACTTGTTGCTCAATACCTGTCTGCATCAGGCAAAAAATCAAATAGGATTTCGTCAGGCTCATCCTCAATCTCGTCTTCCTCTAAATCAACAGAATTTAAAGGAATAACAGAACTGGCTATAGAACGTGTTACAGACAAATACTTGACTGATTGATTAATTGCAGTAACCTGCTCCGCTAGATTCTTCACCCAGTTTTCTAATGCTTCAACCTGTTTAACAGAGGCATAGGTTGGAATGTTGGACTTCCCTTCAAAAAACTTTTGAAGCACATCCCTGATTGCGTCCGAAGTAGATTCAATTCTGTTTTCCTGCCGATATTTCTCTAAAGCCTGCTGCAATTCGTCAGGAATAGAGAGAGAGACAAAAGGTTCATTAGTTGTCATTGTTGCCCTACATCGAAGCCTTTTACTTAAAGTACTGGATCACAGCGAATTTCAACTAGTAAACCGTCTGGGTCGTAAAAGTAAATTCCTCGTCCTGTAGGGCGGGTAACCGGCCCATGATCAATCGGAATCTGGTTTTGGCGAATGACTTCAACTGCCTGGTCAAACAGATGTGGCTCAATGTCGAACGCTAGATGTCCAGTGCGAGTAAAGGTTTTGTCGGGGTCAGGGTGAGGAGGTTCTAGGTGAGGCTTCCAAAAGAGGTCTATCACTGTGCCGTCAGGCGTGACGAAGTTCGCTGCTTCACCTGCTTCAAACAAAGCCTTTAGCGTTTCTGGAACTTCCTCTCCCTGGAGTTCACGAAGTCCCAAGATGGTGCCATAAAAGTGGCGAGATGCCTGCATGTCTTTGACATTCAAGGCAATGTGGTGAACTCGACGCAACATTCCCTGCTGCAGCGCTGGTGAGGATTGGGAGGTAGATAGCATGGCGGGAGATGGGGGTTGGGGGTTTGGAGTAAAGGGAAGTCTGCTTTTAGCTTAGGAGTTTTGACGGGAGGTTTTGGAGAAGGGTTTTGTCTTTGTGGGGGCGATCGGCGATCGCCCCCGCTTCCCCCTCAAACGAGAATGAAATTGGATACTTCATTATCTATCATTCAATCTTCAACCCCCAATCCCTAACCCCCTAATCCCCATCACCCATTACTCATGACCAATACTTTCTCTGGAGGAGTCGTAACCAGAGGGTCATAGCCTAGCTGTTGCACAATTCGCTGGCGGGCAATGGTGCGGTATTCCAAAAAATGTTCACCAGCGGCACACAAGCCAAGGTACATGTTGAGGAATTGAGGTTTTGTTCTAAAAATTGTCCAGAGTTGCTGCCAGAACTGAACTCGATTTCCAGCCCGCTTGATGCCTTGTAGCCAGAGTAAACGCGCTACCAGCTTGAAGCTTTTGCCAGGGGGGAAGTATACGTTTTGCTGGAGTTGAGGGTTAGGAGTGATGCTCAAACAGTGCTGGAAGCAGCGCTTGAGGTAATTTGAGGGTTCGTACATTGTCCACAGTGCTTGGACATATTCTTTGGCGACTTCTGCTAAGGGTCGAGTTGGCGTAAAGTTCATCAGACAGTTTTGGTCGCCTACTTCGGTGACGCCTTGATTTTGGAATAGCCGCTGTTCTTGCTTGAGTCGATCCCAGAGGGCAGTGTTGGGAAGTGCCTGAAGGATGCCTAGCATCGGCTGAGGAATGCTGGTGGCTTCGACAAATGCCTGGATGCGATCGCCCGCCCCCGTCCGTTCCCCATCGAACCCAAGAATAAATCCGGCATAAATCATCAGTCCTGCCTGGTTAATCGTGCGACAGGCTTCAACCAATGGATTGCGCGTGTTTTGTACTTTGCGAGTCACCTGGAGGCTGTCTTGATCAGGCGTTTCAATTCCCAGGAACACGCCATAAAAGCCTGCTTTTGCCATCAAGTCCAGCAGTTCGGCATCTTCGGCTAAGTTAACAGAGGCTTCAGTGAGGAAAGTGAAGGGATATTGCCGCTGCTGCATCCAGGGAATCAGTTCTCGCAACATAAGCTTGACGTTGCGCTGATTACCAATGAAGTTGTCATCTACAACGAAGATGGAGCCGCGCCAGCCCAGGTCATAGAGGGTTTGTAACTCTGCCAGGGTTTGCTCTGGGGACTTGGTGCGGGGTTTGCGCCCGTAGAGGCTGATGATGTCGCAGAATTCGCAGTTAAACGGACAGCCGCGCGAAAACTGGATTGCCATCATCAGGTATTGATCGCGTTGAAGCAGGTCAAACCGAGGGATCGGGCTGAGGGTGACATCGGGCTTTTCAGCAGTGCGAAAGATTCCTTCCGGTTGTTTTTGGGCGATCGCCTCCAAAAACATCGGTACCGTAATCTCGCCCTCATCCAAAATCAGATAGTCGGCTCCGGAGTCCAGCGCATCCTGCGGGACAGAAGTCGGGTACGGGCCACCCACCGCGACCTTCTTGCCCAACTGCACAGCTTTGCAAATCATCGCATGAAAGTCTGGTTTTTGCGCCAACATAGCCGACAGAATGACGATGTCGCACCATTCCCAATCCGCTTCCGTTTCAGGGGTGACATTGCGATCGCGAAACCGAATTTCCCAATCTTGAGGCAGCAGCGCAGCGACGGTAAGAATGCCTAGAGGAGGAATGGTCGCCTTCAGGCTGGCCATTTCCATGAAGCGATCGTATGACCAAAAAGTTTTTGGGAACTGGGGATAGAGCAGCAGGGCTTTCATCTTCTAGGCTCCAGTAGCGAGAGAATAGGGGGCATAATCCTCCCAGTCTTATTTCTGCTCTACTACTTCCGACATCTACCCGTAGATGGATGCCCTGCTTGCCAGTTCTTAAGTTTTCCTGCGACTTTACATTACGCAATCATCGCTTTTTGATATCACGCGCCATGTTGCGGAACATATCCATGCTGGTGTCAGCACTACGGCGATCGCTAGAACCCGTTTGGCTGCTGGGTGCCTGACCGTTTTGAGCAGCATTGTCTTGCTTAACGGCTTCGATCTGAGCATCAATCTTGGCGATCGCTTCTGGTGCAACAGAGGCAGCAACTTTCTTCATTGCTTCTAATTGTGCAATAGAGGAAATCTGGTTGATCTTCTCAAACCCTTGTGGATTAGCCAATGTCTTAGGAAACGTGCGTCTCACAGCTTTAGCAGTCCGCATATACTCCAGATCGCCTAATGTTTTTGCTGAGTCCGCATCCAAAAAATAAGCCTGCGCTCTAGCAGCCTTTTCAGATGGAGTTAAATCCACCTGCTCCACTTCACTTTGCTTCTTTGCCTTAGAACCGAAAAAGCCTTTGATGAAACCTACCATCGCGCTTGCTACCTACAGATACGGTGATGTTATGTAATGTAAAGCATTGTGAATAAACGTGTCACTACTCGGACTCGAATTTGCTCATCTGCCCGAAGGTGAGTTCTCCATCCATTCCCAGCAAAGGTCTTGCTAAAGATGGCAAGATCGTTCATGAATACAGGTGAGTAAACGCTACAAATGCTGAACAGGTTAAGAATTGGCACCAAGATAGGCATCAGTTTTGCAACAGGTGTAGCGATTTTTGCAGCATTGGGCTGGCTTTCCTATCGAGGTGCGCTTCAGGTTAGAACAGCCTCTCGTATGGAAAGCCATACTTACCAGGTTCTCAATGAGCTTGAGGGGTTAATTTCTACTATCAAAGATGCTGAAACGGGACAGCGAGGCTACATCATCACAGGGCAGGAGAGTTATCTGGAGCCTTACACTGCGGCAATCAGCACGCTGGATGGAAGAATTGAGCAGATTCGAGACTTAACGCAGGACAATCCAGTTCAGCAGCAACAGCTTGATCGGCTTGTGCCACTGGTAGCAAATCGTCTTGAAGTAATGCAGCGGGTCATTGATATTCGGCGTACCCAGGGATTTGATCCCGCTTTGGAAGTGGTTCAGGTTGACCAGGGCAGGCAGGTTATGAATGAGATTCGAGACCTGATTGAAGAGATGGAAGCCACAGAGACAGAACTGCTGGACCAGCGCACCGCCCAGGCAGATTTAGCCACCCGGCAAATGCTCTATGGTGTAGCTTTTGGCATTCCGCTCTATTCCCTTTTGTTAGCGTTACTGGGTTTTTTCCTGGCGAAAAACATTTCTCGACCGCTGAAGCAAATTTCAGATGCAGCAGAGGACTTAACCGATGGAAATTTAGCGGTTAGTTTGCCAGAGAGCGATCGCCACGATGAAATCGGCGTGCTGACCCAGACCTTTAACCAGATGATCGCCAACCTGCGAGACACCACTCGCGAAAACGAGGAACAGGGTTGGCTCAAATCTAACCTGACAGAGTTCACCCGCATGTTGCAGGGTCAGCGCAGCATGGAAACAGTTTCCAGAATGATTTTGTCTGATCTGGCACCACTAGTTGGGGCAAGTCAAGCGCTGTTTTATTTAATGCAGGTCGAAGATGAGCAGCCGACCCTAAAGCTATTGGGCACCTATGCCTATCAGGAACGAAAACATCTGGCGAATCGGTTTCGACTGGGTGAAGGGCTGGTCGGGCAATGTGCCCTGGAAAAGCAAAAAATTCTGCTGACGGAGGTTCCCAGTGACTACATTCGCATTAGCTCTGGACTGGGGCAAGCGCCGCCGCTGAATATTTTGGTGCAGCCCGTTCTGTTTGAGCAGGAAGTGATCGCAGTAATTGAGCTAGCGTCTTTTCAGCAATTTAGGTCGATTCACCTGACGTTGCTCGACCAGGTGACAGAAGGCTTGGGAATTGTATTAAACACGATCGCCGCTGATATGCGAACGGCTAAACTGCTGCAACAATCACAAACCCTGACCGAAGAGCTACAGAACCAGCAAGAGGAGCTAAAAGCCAGCAACCAGCAGCTTGAAGAACAGGCTGAGACCTTGCGCGAATCAGAGATAATGCTGAAGCAACAGCAGGAAGAATTGCAGCAAACCAACGAGGAATTGCAGCAACTCAATGAGGAACTGGAAGAAAAAGCTAAGCTTTTGTCCTCTCAGAATCGTGAGGTAGAGCGCAAAAATCAGGAAATTGAATACGCCCGTCAAGAATTAGAGGAGAAGGCAGAGCAACTGGCTTTAAGTTCGCGCTACAAGTCCGAGTTTTTGGCCAATATGTCGCACGAATTGCGAACGCCGCTCAACAGTTTGCTAATTTTGGCGCGGCTGCTAACGGACAACATCAATGGCAACCTCACCAGCAAACAAGTTGAGTACGCCAAAACAATTCACTCTGCCGGAACGGACTTGCTGGAGTTAATCAACGACATTCTTGACTTGGCAAAAATCGAGTCGGGCACGATTTCGCTAGAGTTTGAGCCCGTTCAGTTTGATGATTTGAAAGGCTACATTGAACGAACTTTCCAACAAATTGCTGAGAGTAAAGGACTGGGCTTTACCGTTGAACTGGATGAATCGCTGCCAGGAGCGATCGCCACCGATTCAAAGCGCCTGCAACAGGTGCTCAAAAACCTACTCTCTAATGCGTTGAAGTTTACTGAGCATGGACGGGTGACACTGCGAATCACGTCGATTGCCCAGGGACTAAAGCAGGAGGATGGCAAAACAGTGGATGCGATCGCCTTTGCCGTCAGCGACACAGGCATTGGCGTCTCACCCGAAAAACAGCAAATCATTTTTGAAGCCTTCCAGCAAGCAGACGGTACCACTAGCCGCAAATATGGCGGCACTGGCTTAGGGCTCTCGATCAGCCGCGAACTCGCTCGACTGCTAGGCGGCAAAATTCACCTGACCAGCCAAGTCGAGCAAGGCAGCACCTTCACCCTCTACCTGCCCCAAACTGCTCCCGCTCCAGTCGTCCAAACTCCAATCTCCAAGACCCAAACTCCAAAACCTACTCTCCCACTCTCCCATTCCACTTCTGAACCCCCAGCCCCCAGCCCCCCGCCCCCAGCCCCTTCTCCAGCCCCCAACCCCCTCCTCCCCGACGATCGCCACAACCTTCAACCGGGCGATCGCACCCTGCTAATCATCGAAGACGACATCAACTTTGCTCGAATCCTGCTAGAAATGGCGCGAGAACAAGGCTTTAAGGGATTAGTGGCGCTACGCAGCAATCCAGGGTTGGCAATGGCGCGAGAGTTTAAGCCTGACGCGATTATGCTAGACATTCACCTGCCCGATATGGATGGGTTGACGCTGCTTGACCGACTGAAACATGACCCAACCACTCGCCACATTCCGGTTCACCTGCTCTCAGTGGAGGAGTCCCAGCAGCGTGGACTGCAACTGGGAGCGATCGCCTACCTGCAAAAGCCCGTTTCCCCCGAAACGCTGACTCGGGCGCTCACCGACATCAAAGGCTTTGTCGAACGACAGGTAAGAAACCTGCTCGTCGTTGAAGATGACATCACTCAGGCTGAAAGCATTCGAGAGCTAATCGGCAATGGCGACGTTCAAACCACAACGGTTGCCACCGGAGCCGCAGCACTGGAAACTTTGCGTCAAGGGCACTTTGAATGCGTCGTGCTAGACCTGGGATTGCCTGACATGAGTGGCTTTGAGCTAATTGAGCAGATCAAACAGCAGGACAGCCTGGCAAACTTGCCAATCATTGTCTACACCGGCAAAGAGTTGACCAAGCAGGAAGAGACTCAGCTCAAGCGAATGGCAGAAACAATCATCATTAAAGATGTGCGATCGCCAGAACGCCTGCTCGACGAAACCGCCCTTTTCTTACATCGCGTTCAGGCAAACCTGCCACAGCCCAAGCAGCAAATACTAGAACAGCTTCACCAAAGTGACCCAATTTTGGCAGGCAAAAAGGTGCTGATTGTAGACGACGACGTGCGAAATATCTTTGCCCTCACCGGACTACTAGAGCGCTACGACATAGAAGTGCTGTATGCCGAAAACGGTCGAGAAGGACTTGAGGTTCTGCAAACCCATTCTGATGTTGATGTCGTCTTAATGGACGTGATGATGCCTGAAATGGATGGGTACGATGCAACCCGTGCAGTTCGAGAACAGGATGCCTTTCGAGATTTGCCGATCATCGCCCTCACCGCAAAAGCAATGCAGGGCGATCGCGATCGCTGCATCGAAGCCGGAGCTTCTGACTACATCAGCAAACCGATTGATACCGAGCAATTGCTTTCCCTGCTGCGGGTTTGGCTATATCAATAGGGATGAGGGATGAAAGATGGGCACGCTTGGCTTTGTCTGTCCCACTAGGATCTCAAGCTTGGGGTGTTGGGTTCCGTTGCACTTCACCCAACCTACACAAATTAAAGATAGTAGAGCTGTAGGTTGGGTGGAGCAGAGCGAAACCCAACGCTTTAGACCTGCCGCGCCACCGCGATTAGAATTTTCTAGGTTGGAGTAGGAGCGATCGTCCCCTAAACCTGGAACGTTGCTGTTTCAACCTGGAACGTTGCTGTTTCAACCTGGAACATTGCCATTTCGGATCGGAACTGTGTCGTTTCAAACTGGAACGTTGCTGTTTGAACCTAGAATTTTGCTGTTTCAAACTAGAACGTTGTCGTTTGAACCTACAACGTTGCCGTTTCAGATCGGAACTTTGGTGTTTCAACGCACAACGTTGCTGTTTCAACCCACAACTGTGTCATTTCAACCTGAAACTTTGCCTTTTAAACTTGAAATCTGGGGAACTGGAACAAAAGCGATCGCTTTTAACTTCAAGAGATCTAACCCTACAGCTGCATCTTCCCCTTCATCTCCAACCCTCTATCTATCCTGAGGTCTATTCCTAGCCTAAGACTGAGGACTAATGACTCGTCGTACGGCATCATGTAAACAAGTGTATAGGTTGAGTTTGCAACCCTTAGCGCTTGTAGGGGTGCGATCGCGACCTCATTTATGAACGACGATTCAATTTGTTTAAAAAACTTGCTCCAGCTCTGAAGTTCTCAGTTTTGTCTCAGTCCTCAGTTCTGTAGCGATTAACCGATTATGACTTTAGCAAGACCCAAACTGGAGGATATTGAAGTTCAGTTACTCCTTGAAGGGGTGTATCGCTATTACGGCTTTGATTTTCGTAACTATGCGCCCTCTTCCCTCAAACGACGTATCTGGAACATCCTTTGCTCTGAAAAATTGCCCAACGTTTCGGCACTCCAAGAGAAAGTGCTGCACGATCCGGCTTGCCTCGATCGCTTTTTACTGGGGCTTTCGGTTAATGTCACCGCGATGTTTCGCAACCCCAACTTTTTCCTGGCGTTTCGAGAAAAAGTCGTACCAATTTTACGGACCTATCCCTTTATTCGGATTTGGCACGCAGGCTGCTCAACCGGGCAAGAGGTCTATTCAATGGCAATCTTGTTAGAAGAAGAGGGGCTTTACCCGCGCTGCCGCATCTACGCGACCGACATGAACGAGATGGTATTGAAACAGGCAAAAGGCGGAATTTTTTCGCTGCAATTGATGCAAGAATACACGCAACTCTATCTCAAGGCAGGGGGAAAACGCTCGTTTTCCGAATACTATACAGCAGCTTACGATAGTGCAATCTTTCGCACTTCCCTAAAAGAGAATATTGTCTTCTCGCAGCACAACTTGGCAACAGATAGCTCCTTTAACGAATTCAACGTAATTCTCTGCCGCAACGTTTTAATCTATTTCAATAAAGCTCTTCAAAAGCGAGTTTATGAGCTATTTCACGCCAGCCTGTGTCCGTTTGGCATCCTAGGGTTGGGGCGACAGGAAACGCTGAAATTTACACCCTACGAAGCCTACTATGAAGAGCTAGCAGGAAGTGAAAAGCTTTATCGGAGGATTCACTAGCGGTGTTCAAGCTGGTTGTCATCGGTACCTCGCTGGGCGGGCTATCAGCTCTAAAGGTGTTGCTATCTGGGCTACCCTCCAATTTTCCCGTAGCGATCGCCGTCGTACAGCACCGACACAAAGACTCCGAAGATATGATGAGTTCGTTCTTACAACCTTACGTCACCCTACCCATTAGAGAAGTAGTGGACAAAGACGACTTACTGCCCGGAACAGTGTATGTCGCCCCAGCAGATTATCACATGCTGGTTGATGTAGGCTATTTCACGCTCTCTATTGACGAACCCGTATCCTATGCTCGCCCGTCTATTGATGTATTGTTTGAATCGGCGGCAGATGTATATGGCGAGTTTGTCATCGGGATAATTTTGACGGGCGCTAACCAGGATGGGGCAAAAGGGTTAGCTGCAATCAAGGCTCAGGGTGGGTCAACGATCGTTCAAGAACCAGCAACGGCCGAAAGTGCGACCATGCCAGCAGCAGCGATCGCCACTGCTGTCGTAGACTGGATTTTACCGCTTCCAAAAATTGCCCCACATTTGATCAACCTTTGCCAGCCCATGTGGAAGTAAACTCATGCTGTCTGAACTCACCGTCAACATTCTCCTAGTGGATGACCATCCAGAAAATCTTCTGGCTCTGGAAGCCATCCTAGATCCATTGGGAGGAAACTTGGTCAAGGCTCATTCTGGTGAAGAAGCTTTGCGATCCTTGCTGCATCAGGATTTTGCGGTGATTTTACTAGACGTGCAGATGCCGGGGATGGATGGGTTTGAAACTGCAACGTTGATTCGCAGTCGAGAGCGATCGCGCCACACCCCGATCATTTTTCTGACTGCTTTTAACACCAACGACAGTTTAGTATTTCGAGGCTACTCCCTCGGCGCAGTGGACTATCTGCTTAAACCCATTGAAGCCGACATTCTCACCTCAAAAGTCGGCGTATTTATCGAGCTATTCAAGAAAACCGAAGAGGTAAAACGACAGTCCAGGCAGCTTGCTAGCATCAACACCGAACTGCGAGAAAGTGAAGAACGGTTTCGGTTGCTCAGCGCTTGCTCTCCGGTCGGCATTTTTTTGACCGATGTGAATGGTTCTTGCACTTACACCAACCCTCGATTTCAGGCAATCTGCGACTTGACGCTACCTGACGCACTAGGGGACGGATGGCTACAAGCCGTTCATCCTGAAGATCGGCAGCAGGTCATAGCCGACTGGTTCGCCTACACGCGAGAAATTCGAGAATATTCTAATGAATTTCGGTTTCAAACTCGGTCGGGTGAAGTCCGCTGGACTCACGTTCGCTCATCACCCATGTTTTCTAACACCGGTGAATTGATGGGGCACGTTGGCACCGTTGAAGACATCACTGGACGCAAAAACGCCGAAGCCGCCCGCGTCCAAATCATTCATGAACAGGCAGCCCGCCAGCAAGCCGAAGCCGCCAACCGAATGAAAGATGAGTTTTTGGCAGTGCTGTCACACGAATTGCGAACGCCGCTCAACTCGATGATGGGTTGGGCACGGCTATTGCGAACTAAAAAGTTTGACGAAGAAACCACCGCTCGTGCCCTGGAAACAATTGAACGCAACGCCCGCTCTCAGGCCCAGCTGATCGAAGACATTCTTGACGTTTCGCTGATTGTGCGAGGCAAACTGCGGCTCAACCTGTGCCCCATTAATTTTGCTTCAGTTGTGGAGCAGGCGGTCGAATCAGTGCGTCCCCTGATTGAAGTCAAGGCACTTCAGCTAGAAATGAGCGTGGCGAACTCTGCAATCCCAGTCTGTGGCGATCCAACTCGACTTCAGCAGATCGTCTGGAATCTGCTAACCAACGCGATCAAATTTACTCCAGAGCAAGGACGCATCGTGGTGGAGTTGACCCAGCAGCAGGAGCAAGCCCAACTACGCGTAACAGATTCTGGAATTGGCATCCAGCCTGAATTTTTGCCTCACGTGTTTGATCGCTTTCGCCAGGCAGACGGAACTACAACCCGTCCCCATAGCGGTTTGGGACTGGGGCTGGCGATCGTCCGTCACCTCATTGAGCTACACAGCGGTACCGTGCAGGCAGCAAGTGAGGGTGAAGGGCGAGGAGCTTCCTTTACCGTTCAGATTCCCCTATTGCGCCAGAGCGAAGGGCAAGAGGACCATGCAAAACCACTCAACTCAGCTCACGCCCTAGCTTCAGACCCCTTAGAAGAAAACCTTCATCCTTCATCCTTCATTCTTCATGCCTCATCCCTGCCTGATGCCTTTGACGGCATCAAGGTATTGGTCGTCGATGATGAAGCTGACACACGGGAAGTGCTCGCGGTGACGTTAGCAGAATCTGGAATTGAGGTAACGACGGCTGCCTCAGCTCAGGAAGCCCTAAAATTACTGAAATCTTGGCAGCCTAAGCTGTTGGTCAGTGATATTGGAATGCCCGGAGAAGATGGTTATAGTCTCATTCGGCAGGTGAGGCGGCTGTCGCCAGCGGAAGGTGGGTCTATTCCAGCGGTAGCGCTGACGGCCTATTCTCGCGAAGAAGACCGCAAGCAAGTATTATCCGCAGGCTTTCAGATGCATGTCTCTAAACCCGTTGAGGCAACAGAACTGCTGCAAGCGATCGCCACTCTCAGCGAACAAGCGATCGCTCCTTCATCCGTTTGAAAAGTTTAGTTTGCGACGGCCTACCTATCGAGAGATGAATTAACTCCAAGATGCTGTGAAGATGTACCCACACTGACAGCACTCAGCACGACACCCGGCACTCGCTGCCGGGTTTTATTATTGGAGCCCAGAGTTGCAATAACACTAGCAGTTCGTCATCCCCCTAGAGGAAGAGTTTAAGTAATAAATTTATAAGTAGAAAATCCTCACCTGGAAGGGGGATTCCCATTCGATTTTAGAAGTAGTATTCTCTTGGTCAAATATTTATATTTTTTCAAATTCTTTAAGATTTGTTAATAGTTAGACAGTAGTTCCGTTGCTCTACTAGGGGTGCTGATATGACTTCTATTCGTGAAATTGTTCATTGTGCCTTAGAGACGGGATATCTGAGCGTATCGGCAGAAGATCAGCTAAGACACCTTCTCCAAAAGACTCAATACGATTGGGAAGACCTAAACGCTTTCATTCATTTGCAGCAGGCCGCCATGAGAGGGCACATCCACCAAGAATCTAGAGAAGTGCAAAGATCAGCAGAATACCAGTATTTCTAGCAGTTAGAAACGAGTAGCTAGAAGCGATTATTTGAGCTAGCAAGCCACTGAGAGAGGAATTTTTCTAACCAGGTGGCGATCGCAGGAGTATAAACAGGATATTTTTCAAGCTGCTGCTGTCGGGTTTGGGCACCTACCAGAGTTAATTGTTCGGCTCCCAAGGTCGTCCACTTATCAATCATTTCCGGAGTCATTTCTGGGTGAAACTGTAGCCCGTAGGCGTTTCCATAACAGAATGCTTGATTAGTAAACGTTTCTCCCTGAGCTAGCAAAGTTGCCCCTTGAGGCAATTCAAATCCCTCTCGATGCCAGTGATAAACGTAGTTGGGTAGAGGCAATTCAGTTTGCTCAACTGATGTTGGTCGCACCGGGAAATAACCAATTTCAGCAATGCCATCAGGATGGGGAGCAACTGTAGCACCCAACACTCGGGCTAAAAGCTGTGCCCCTAAACAAATTCCTAAAAATGGTTTTCCTGCATTGAGAACGACGGAAATCCAATCCATCTCAGCTCGAATGAAAGGCAAAGTGTTGTCGTCGTTTGCACTCATAGGTCCACCAAAAATTATGGTGCCCTGATGCTCATCGGTTCCGGTTGGGAGGCGATCGCCCCCAGCTAGACAGCGAATATCTAGCTCATAGCCTCTAGCCTGCAATATTTGCCCAACTAGACCCGGCTCAGACGTTTCCTGATGCACAATCAAAAGAATTTTGCTCACAAGCACCAACTACAGGGTGAAGTCTCATTTATCTCTACCTAATGTATCGCCTTGGAGTAGGGTAATGTTGCGCGCCTTGTTACTGCTAGTTCCGGTTACCGCCAGGCCAAAACGCATTCCCGTTGCCGCTGTGTGAAACGATCTGCCATCAGCAACAATAGTTCTTCAGGAAACACTTGCTTAGAAAGCTTAAGGCGCTTAGGGTGCCTGGAAGTGTAGGTAAAAAACAAAGCCGAACGAGCAGGATGGTTGGGTTGAGGCACTTTACCCCGATGAAACACGTTCGCCGTATCGGTAAACACGACTGTGCCCTGCACACCTGTGCAAGGTATCCAATATTTACTTGGCACCATGTTTTGCATGTCTGCATCGCTGATTTTGCGGTAGATGCGATCGAACTTTTCCTGATCAAAAATTTGGCAATAAAGGCGATGTAAAGGAGCTTGAGTAGGACGAATAGAGCGAGGAATGTACTCAAACGGGCCACCTTCTATCCCAACATCAGTCAGGTAGACAATAACTCGAATCATGCAGTGATCTTCACCATCTAAGTGCCATAGTCTTGTCCCAGTTTGCTGCCCGTCTGGCACTTCTACCCGATGTGATACCCCCAAAAAGGCTGCGGGGTAGCCAAAGTAACTCTCAATGATGCATAGGAGCCGCTCTTCTAATCCCCATAGAAATATCTCAGGATATTCAGTCACAATTTGGCGTTTGCCTACTCGTAAAGGAAAGGTTTTACCATTCTCTGACTTGGTTTTAGTCAGAATGCGATTAGTTGCGTCTAGTAAGCGTGAGTTAGCAGGAAACGACAGATCATTCAAAGACGTAATACAAGTTCCCTCATGGCGAAGGGTATCGACAATTTGGCTGTCTTTTTCGGAGAGGGAGTTTACTTCTCGCCTTCGCCTGGAAAGGATTGCGGCGTAAACTCGCTCAACTGAGGACTTAGGAAAAATTGTGTGGATTTTTTGCAGCATAAAGTACCAACAAAGTTATCGTGTGAGAGGTTGTTGGAAAAGTATGAAACCGAAGTTTGAATCCCCTTCACTTTGGTTATCTTCGAGTGCAAAGGAAACCAGGAACTAGCCTCCCTTCACTGGAAAGATAGGAGATGAAGGTTAGAAACTTTCTTACTTCTCAGGCATCCTCTGAGAACTATGAACGTGACAAAATCTCAAAGTCGGATCGCAACACTACCTGTAGATCCTTTCCTGACAAAAGCTGCGGATGATAGGAATAACGCGCTAGCCCAGCTTCAAAACCAGGGAAAAGGAACAGTTCAATCTCATTGCCCCTTACTTTAGTAATAGTCGCGATAAGTCACTAATAATACGACTAGGGTCGAGACTTTACGGTTTCTTTTTGCTCAATTAAAATGCATGTTGCTTAATTAAAGAAAGCTTTGAAGAAAAATCTATAAATGTGATTGGTTAGTGTTTAGGATTACAGAATAGAAGTTGCTACTTTCTGGCGATCGCTGCAATTACAAACCCACTTCTACTCAAGTGATTTGAGGGATTAGTTAGCGTACAAAAGTTGGGCAATGAGATGAGTACAGTAGTCAACCGGTCTACCGATTCAGAAATAGTTTATCTGCTTAGTAAGGGTCTTCAACCCCCAACTTTTTCTAGCAAATCTTGTGGCTGGGACAAAATTTAGTTGAAGAGTTTTGTCAGCCTGCAAGGTACGAGAAATATCAAAACTCAGTAGAACATACGACTTGTATTTCTCTTAATCCGCGTCCGGGTCGGTTGCGGCAAGTGATGGGTGATTGCCGTCACACTAGTCTTTCTAGCAAAGGCGATCTGTCCATTGGACAAGCAGCTGTATGTCGAGTCGCTCACCAATTTATTAGCGAAGAAAGCTTATACATACTTGGCATCTTTTATAAGACCGTGTTCCTTCGCGGAATTTAAACAAATATCCGGAAGATTGCGATGCATTGCATCCCACTTGGTTTGAGCTTGCAGCGCTTCTATCACAACTTGAAGCGGTTCAGCAAAAATGGTCTGAAAATCTGCCTCTTTGGGGAACCGTATCTCGTATGCTAACTGCTCCTGAGGCGGAGTAAATTGAGCATTGATTCCGGTTTTGTTGCCCCTGGCATCAACCCTATACCAGCCTATTTCAGATAAATGAATGGCATTGAAACCATGCAAACTATAAGGTGCACCTTGATCATCAATGCTCAATCGCTGGTAACAGAATCCTGTTGGAACCTGGTTTGCTCGTAGCAATGCTGCCAGCAAATGGCTCTTAGCGTAGCAATAACCTGTTTTGTATTTAAGAACATCAGAAGCGCGACAAGTGACAGGATTCATCTGATAGTCAACGCTATGACAAATCTGATCTCGCACCCACTCGAAACACGCCTTTGCGATCGCTGTTGATGTTTGATGACCTGATGCAATTTGTTTAGCAAGCTCAATGACTTCAGGATGTTGCCAATCAATTACTTCAGTTGCTTTCAAATATTCTTTCATATTAGCCAAGTACTCTTAAAAATCTCTAAGTCTCCCTTGCTAAGGGAGACTTTAAGTAGATTAGCTTTCTCTTTTCCAAGAAGAGCAAGGAGGATCAAAAGACTTTGAAGCATAGCTTAGCGGTAATAGCGCTGCTCTAACCAAAATCGAACTTCTAACTCAGAATTGAAGCGAGCAGATTCGCCAGTGGTCGGATCGTAAACCCGCCAGAAGACTTCACCAGAGCGATCGCGCTTTTGGCTAATTTGTGGTTCTTCATTGCCAGCCAATATACTTAGAATGGACGATAAAATCTGACCTAAACCAGCTAGAAACTTAGATTCACGTCTGTTCTTTTGTGCCAGACCACGGTCAAGATTAGATATCTTCGAAGTGGAGAAATTAAGTGTAGATTTCATAGCTTATTGCTTCCTGGTAGGGTGACGATGGATAAAGAGAAAAACTTCTTTCGTCGATGGATTCAATCTACGGTTTTCTCACTTGATATTCAAAAGGTAGTTTGAATAGCTTCTATCAATAAAATTCATGCAACATCCTCTGACTCTTCAGACATTCTCGAGACCAGTCAATATCCTTCAAATTCTGGGAACAGGAGGATTTTGCAAGCTGTCCTTGAGTCAGAACTAGCAACTTAATGGTTAAACCTATCCGGATCACCCTTCCCAGTTTGGAATGTATGTCCAGGATGACTAATTTGTAATCAAAAAAAATTCGAAATTATCCAACTGCATCAGTCTTCAGAGGGTGCAGAGGCTGAACTTGGGTGTCTAGGGCTGGCAACTATTGAGGAGTATCCAGGATAGTGAAACAGATTTATCACTTTGAATCGGTGACTGTCTCAGCAAGCAAAACTACTAATGCTAATCTGGCTGTTGCATAGATGGCTGTTTTGCTGATTGTTACTCTTTTCGGTGCAGTTACCTTATGTCAAACCTTTTTGAGAAAGCAGGTCTGTTGCTCGTCTCTGTTTCGATCGCTGGCTTACTCGGTGAGGAACAGACGCAGGCTTATGTGCCGACGTTAGAGGCTGCGGGAGAGGCGATCGCCGATGTGGGAAGCGATCGCACTGCTGCTGTTGGTTTACCGGCTGGTTTAGCTACCCCGACTCCGCCAGAGACGTTTGCAGTTGAGTTTGCAGGGGACGTTGATAGGGCGATCGCTTCCTCCCCAGCACCCACCTCAACAAGCCCACAGCTTGTCGCGCAAAACATTACTCCCGCAGCCGACGGTACCAACACACGGGTTACTGAACAAGGACGACGCACAAATATTAGCGGCGGGACTCTTTCTGAAGATGGAGCCAACCTGTTTCACAGCTTTGAAGAATTTGGCTTAGGCACAGGCGAGATCGCCAACTTTCTCTCAAACGACCAGATCCGCAATATCATTAGTCGTGTAGTTGGGGGTGATGCGTCTTATATTGACGGACTGCTGCGCGTTAGCGGAGGCGACTCTAATCTATTTCTACTCAACCCAGCCGGAATTTTGTTGGGTACAAATGCCCGATTAGATTTGCCGGGTTCTTTTACGGCAACGACTGCCAGCGGAATCGGGTTTGGCGATCGCTGGCTGAATGCGATCGGCAGAAACGATTACTCCTCCCTGGTCGGCAATCCGGATGCCTTTGCCTTCAGCAACAGCCAGCCTGGTTCTGTCTTCAACGCCGGAAATCTAGCGGTTTCAGAAGGGCAAAATCTCTTCCTGATCGGCGGCGCAGTTATCAATACAGGCACCCTAACTGCACCAGGCGGCAACATTACAATTGCTGCTGTTCCAGGAGAAAGCTGGGTACGAATTAGCCAGGAAGGACGGCTGCTAAGCCTTGATCTGGAAGCGATTGGGAGACGGGCACTAGGGAATGGAAATCGGGGATTAGTGCCATTTACGCCGCTGTCCTTGCCCGCTCTTTTGACTGGAGGAAATATTACCAGCGCAACGGGGGTAACGGTTGAGTCAGATGGCTCTGTGCAACTGACGGGCTCCGGGATTGCTATTTCTCCTCAACCTGGAACGGCGATCGCTTCCGGCACCCTTAACACCTCCCGCCGATCCCCAACCTCTAACCCCCAGTTCCCAACCTCCCAAATCAACATCCTGGGCGATCGCGTTGCTATCCTTAACGCCAACCTGAATGCTTCAGGCAATGGTGGCGGTGGTACCGTGCGAATTGGCGGAGATATTGGAGGACGAGATACATTGCCTGCTGCGTCTCGAACGCTGGTCGATGAAAATTCGACTTTTCGAGCAGACGCACTGGGTGGAGGTAATGGGGGCAGGGTAATCGTTTGGGCAGACGATACGACCGCATTTTATGGGGAAATCAGCGCTAGGGGGGGCGATCGCACTGGCAACGGCGGTTTTGCAGAAGTATCGGGTCGTCAATCTCTGATTTTCGATGGAACGGCCGACCTTACAGCAACCGATGGTCGCTTGGGTACCTTACTGCTTGACCCCACTGATATCTTGATCGATGACCTTGGACCAAACTCTCCTGGAGTCGATGCAACGCTGCCCGACATTTTTGATGACGAATTTGTTGGGGAACCCATCACCATTTCACGAACGGCACTGGAAGGGCTACCCGCAACTGCCAATGTTGTGCTAGAGGCCACGGAAGACATTAACATCAATGTTTTTGGCGATTTTGTATTTGCCGACGGCCCAGGCGGCTCGATTCGACTGACGGCAGACTCAGATGAGGATGGCGTTGGTAGATTTGATACGCCAAACACCATCATCGCCAGAGGGCGTGACATCACTATTTCAGGTGCTATCGTCGGGTTGACTAATATTGAAACTAACAGCTTGACGGGCGGAACCAGCGGCTCAATTAGCATTACCGCAACCGCAGGAAATATTGTTGGCGCAAACCTAACCACCTCTGGAACTACCGCAGGGGGAGCGATCGCCCTCAATGCTGCAAACAACATCCAAATTGGGGATTTGAATACCTCTTCAACCGGGAATGCAGGGGCAGTCAGCCTGGATGCAGTTAATAGACTGGAAGCAGGCAGCATCAACAGTACAGGGCAAGCAGGTAGCGGCAATCAAACCCTCACCGCTAGCGAGATCGACTTCACTGGAGCTGTCCAGGGATCGGGAGAACTGGTGCTACAGCCTACTGATCCGGCTCAGGATGTGGCGATCGCAGGTGCGGCTGACTCTGCTGCGCTGGACTTGACCGCAGCTGAACTAGATCTTTTGCAGCCAGGATTTAGCCGCATCACGATTGGCAGAACTAATGGCAGCGGCACAGTGAGCCTGAATCCGTTTACGTTTAACGCTCCGGTGGCGATCGCTGGAGGTTCAACCCTAATTGGCGCTGACCAAAACACCACCTGGCAACTGAGCGGAGCTAACCAGGGGACAATCGGCGGATATGCTAACGGGCTTAGCTTTAGCAATATTGAAAATCTGCAAGGCGGCAGCGGCACCGATATTTTCCAATTTCCCGATACCAGCTTTGAAGGGGCGATCGATGGCGGCGGCGGCACGAATCGGTTGGATTACTCGGCGATCGCCACATCCCTCACCCTCGACCTAGAAGCAATTCAACCCGAAAATATCCAGGAAATCGTGGCGGGCAGCGGTACGAACACCCTGGTCGGTCAAAACCTAGCAAACACTTGGACAGTCACAGGCACCAATAGCGGCACGTTGAACGGTGCCACGTTTTCTGGATTTCAAATCTTGCGCGGCGGCACGCTCAACGACAGTTTCCGGCTTAATGGCGGTCGTGTTGACCAGATTGATGGTGCAGCAGGAAGCAATACCTTAATTGGCGACAACACAACCAACACCTGGCAGCTTACAGGCACAGATATCGGATCGGTAAACGACGCAGTTGAGTTCTCCAACATTGATAATCTGACAGGCGGCGATGCAGCCGATACTTTCGTCTTTAGTGATGGGGCAACGCTCAGCGGCATCATTGACGGTGCAGCAGGATTCGACACCCTCGACTACTCCGACTACACTACGCCCGTTACCGTCGATTTTGACCAAAATCAGGCAACCGGAACTGCTGGAGTGTTCAACACCGAAGGGGCGATTCTGCCACCAGAACCACCAGAAACACCAGAACCACCGGGAGAACCACCATCTATCCCTGACGGCAACGGGTTGCCTCTGCCCCCAGATGTCAATGTCGCTGAGACAGCAGAGCCGCCTGGGCTCTACCCAACAAACCCCGTTTTGACTGACATCCTGCGTCAAGACATTGCTGAGGCACTCGATAGTGGCAACCTCACCGATGCGGTTACCCTAATTGAGCGACTATACAGTCAAGAATTTCAGCAATATCTAGGTTTACAGGAAACGCCAAATCTGACGCTGTCAGAGATTCAGTCTCGTCTGGCTGAGCTTGCCGTTCAGACTGGCAGAACGCCTGCCCTGGTTTATCTATTTAGTCGTCCAGAGCAGCTTGATGTCATTCTGGTAACGGCGGCAGGCGCACCTATTTACCGCAGCGTCGCGGCAGCCGATCGCGATTCTCTACTTCAAGTCACCACCGCGCTCAGACGAGAACTCACCGATCGCACCAAACTTCGCTCTACCAGCTATCTGCCTGCTGCCCAGCAGCTTCAGACCTGGACAATGGCTCCCATCCAGTCCAATCTGCAAGCAGCAGAAGTCGATACGCTGCTATTTTCTGTGGATGCTGGCTTGCGCTCAACGCCGTTGGCAGTGCTTCAGGATGGTCAGCAATTTTTGATTGAACAGTACAGCCTCTCACTGATCCCCAGCTTTAGCCTGACCGATACTCGCTATTCCAGCATTGCCCAGGCGCGAGTTTTGGCAATGGGAGCTTCTGAGTTTACTGACTTTCCACCACTGCCTGCCGTACCCGTTGAACTGGCGGCGATCGCTGGACGACCTACCCTGATTCCCAATCCGCCTGAAGATTCCAACAACAGCGACAGCAACCGCGAACCCACTCAAGGCACTGTAATCTACGACAACAACATTATTACTGGAACGGTAGTGCCCTCTAGCGCATCTTCGCCTGCTCCTGCAGGTTTAGCCGTTCCCCTAAATGGACTCTGGCAGGGGCGATCGTTTCTAAATCAAGCTTTCACTTTAGATACCCTGAGCCAACAACGGCAGCAGCAGCAGTTTGACATTATTCACCTGGCAACCCATGCCGAATTCCATCCTGGCGCACCTGGCAACTCGTTTATTCAACTCTGGGATACTCAACTGCGGCTCGATCAGTTGAGCCAATTGGGTTGGAGAAACCCAACGGTTGAGTTAGTCGTCTTAAGTGCTTGTCGCACTGCACTAGGAGATGTGGAAGCAGAACTAGGCTTTGCCGGATTCGCCGTACAGACGGGTGCAAAATCGGCGATGGCAAGCCTCTGGTCAGTTAGCGATGAAGGCACGCTGACTCTAATGCAGGAGTTTTATCGACAGTTAAGAACAACTCCTATCAAAGCAGAAGCACTCCAACAAGCACAACTTGCCATGCTGCGAGGAGAGGTCCGCATCGTTAACGGGCAAATTCAATACCCTGAAGGCGTTTTGCCGCTGCCACCCGAACTGGCAGAGAGCAACAACGTCAACCTGACTCATCCTTACTTCTGGTCTGGCTTCACACTAGTCGGGAGTCCCTGGTAAACGCTTTATCTCAACCTTGTGCATCGCCAATTTATCTTTAATCTGTTTATTCCTGATTCGGGAGCGTCACTATGAATTGGAAATGCTTTTATCACCCTTTCTTTTCTCTCTCTTTTATAGTGGGGGCGATCGCGATTTGGTCATTCCCCCTTCCAACGCTGGCTCAGACGACTTCCAACCCATCTGCTAATCGTCCTGTAGCTCAGCAGTCCCGTTCTAGAACTAGCAGAATTACCTTTCGCCCGCCCAACCGAGGCGCACCTCCCGTCACTTCTGGAGCAGCAAGTCGCGGCGATTGGGGCGACTGCACCTCTAGCAGCGATGCCCTGACTGCATTGATTCCTTCCAGCACCGTAGGACTTTCCATTTCTCAAGAGCCAGTTCTAATGGTGTACGTCCCCGAAACCTCCGCCACATCGTTAGAACTGACTTTAGAAAACGAAGACGGCACAGAAGTTCTCTACCGACAGCCCCTAGAAACTCCGAGCGCTGCTGGTATTGTGCAATTCAATCT
The DNA here is from genome assembly GCF_014695875.1 of Leptolyngbya sp. FACHB-541. Taxonomy (NCBI): domain Bacteria; kingdom Bacillati; phylum Cyanobacteriota; class Cyanophyceae; order Leptolyngbyales; family Leptolyngbyaceae; genus Leptolyngbya; species Leptolyngbya sp. FACHB-541. The sequence continues at coordinate 108,563 of NZ_JACJPC010000130.1, forward strand.
AGCTGACTACACATCCACCCCATTAGCTCAGGGAACTCTTTATCGCTGGTACGTTTCTCTCGTTTGCGACAACGACGATCGCTCCAGAAATGCAGTCATAGCAGGCTGGGTTGAACCCGTTGCACCCAGTGCGGCTTTACTCAACAGCTTGCAGCAGGCTAATCCGCAAGATCGACCCCGGCTCTACGCCGAAGCCGGAATTTGGTATGATGCGCTACAAGCCTTGGCAGATTTACACCAGTCCCAGCCTCAAGATGCTATGTTGACCGCAGACTGGCAAGCACTATTGCAATCTGTTGGACTAGACGCAGCGATCGCCCAAGCCCCCCTAATCAACTGCTGCACCTCGACAAACTAAGCCAGGTCTAGCCCCCCAATTCCACAGCATCAAGGCAAACGCTCCTTCAAGAAGCGTCTACCTTGCCCAACTTACTACTGACCTGACTATGTGGACGAAGCTGAAGCCAATCCTCTGGCATTGGCGGGGTGTGGCGATCGCAGCCCCTTGTACTGCTGCTGCTGTGATCTTGCTTCGGCTGACTGGTCTACTACAAACATTGGAATGGGCGGCTTACGACCAGTTTTTTCGGCTGCGTCCGTCAGAACCCCATACCTCCCGCATCATCATTGTTGGCATTACAGAACCAGACCTACAGGAATATGGCTGGCCGCTTTCTGATGCTACCTTGACCCAGCTTTTAAACCAGATTAAGCAACAGCAGCCCCGAGCAATTGGGTTAGACCTTTATCGCGATGTGCCAGTCGATTCAGGATATGCCGATCTGGTCGAAGTTTTTAGGACAACGCCTAACCTGATCGGGGTTGAAAAAGTAGTCGGGACAGCCAACGCCGGAGCTGTTGCGCCTCCACCTGTGTTAGCCGAATTAGGGCAGATTAGCGCCAGTGACGTGATTCTGGATGCCGATGGCAAGATTCGACGAGGATTACTTTCCCTCTCCAACAGCAATAACGAACTCGTACTAGGATTTGCCTTCACCCTAGCCGCTCTTTATCTAGAACCAGAAGAAATTTATCCTGAACTCACTGATGAAGAGTACATCCGTTTAGGACAAGCCGTATTTCCACCCCTGGAACCCAATGATGGCGGCTACGTTCGCACGGCAGCAGACGGATATCAGATTTTGGTAGATTTTCGGGGCGGCACGGGCAGTTTTGAAGTGGTGTCTGTGCAGGACGTGCTGGAAAGTCGCATTCCACCAGATTTAATGAGCGATCGCATCGTCATGATCGGCGCAGTCGCAGAAAGCCTGCGCGACTTTTACTACACTCCCTACAACAATGAACTGCTACAGATCCTACCGCCTACGCCAGGGGTTGAAATCCATGCCAACCTGACGAACCAGTTGCTCACCTCTGCTCTAACCGGACGCACTCCCCTACAAACCTGGTCTGAGCCGCTGGAATGGCTGTGGATTCTAGGTTGGTCAGTCGTGGGAGCATTTTTAGTCTGGCAGCAACGACACCCCCCAGTTGCGGCTTCGGCGAGTGACAGAGGCATGACTTCAAACAACACAACCCTGATTCAAAGCCTCAAAATTAGTCTCAGCTTGGGATTAGCAGGCGGTGGAATATGGGGTATTAGCTACCTCTTATTTTTGGCAAATTGGTGGGTTCCTATCGTTCCAGCATTTCTAGCATTAGGTGGGGCAGCGATCGCCACTACGACCTACATCGCTCAATCTGCTGAAGTCATCCGCAATACCTTTAGCCGCTATTTAACTGAAGAGATAGTAGCGAATTTACTAGAAACTCCAGAAGGTCTAAGATTAGGCGGTGAACGCCGTAAAATCACAATTTTGATTTCTGATTTGAGAGGCTTTACTGCCATCTCTGAACAGCTTTCGCCAGAGCAAGTCGTCACACTGCTCAACCTCTATTTAGAACGAATGACTCACGTCATTAGTCAATATAACGGCAACATTAATGAGGTGATTGGCGACGGCATTGTTGTCCTGTTTGGTGCACCCACTCAAAGATCAGATGATGCAGCAAGAGCGATCGCCTGTGCAGTAGCAATGCAGTTGGCGATAACAGAGATCAACCAGCAGAACCAACAGCTCAATCTGCCAACCCTAGAAATGGGAATAGGAATCAATACTGGAGAAGCAATTGTCGGCAATATTGGCTCCCAAAGGCGGGCAAAGTACACCGCAATCGGCAGTCAGGTCAATTTAGCATCTCGGATTGAGTCTTCCAGCATAGGTGGGCAAGTGCTAATCTCTGAGGCAACTTTTACTGAAGTTGAACCCTTGCTCAGCATCTTCAGCCAAACCGAGGTTGAGGTGAAGGGATTTCATACACCCGTTAAGCTGTACGAAGTTGGCGGCATTGGGGGTGCTTATCGCCTGTCGCTCCCTGATCCCCACACTGTTCTCGTCCCCTTAGTTCCAGAAGTACCCATTCGATACGCCCTAATTGACGGCAGAAATCTAGTTGGTCAAATGGTCTCAGCCACTTTAGTCAAGTTTTCAGGAAAGCGGGCAGAGGTGCGATCGCCTCATCCAATGCCATTCTTCAGAGACATCAAGCTCAGTTTGCTCAACCCTTACGAGGGTACAACTATTCCCGGCGATCTTTATGCCAAAGTCATAGGACAGTCTAGCGACGTTGAACCCGGATTCTATATTCATTTCACGAACCTTTCCCCTAGCGCCTCCACGCTTCTACAGAATCTGACAAAAGTTTAGAAATGTATCGTATATGACATTTTTACAGCATTGTCATCGCCTTACAGGATGAATTTACCAAAAACGTCCGGACGAAGAATCAAGGGGCAGTAGTATGGCTTATTACTACTTAACATAAACGACCGATTGGCTGATAGGAATTCTTTCAAGGCACACCATATTTCATCTGTTCCGAAGCTGTGATCCTGTGTTCTCTCTAGAAATTGCAGAAAGATGAAGGAAAGTTCCAGAGTGTTGGTGATTGCTGCCGAAGAACTGCGTTCTAGAGGCATTGGTTATGGTTCCGCTGCTGAATTAACGTTTGAAGAAAAGCAGTTTAAAAGAGTCTTGTCTCTGCGAAAACTTTTTCACAAAGTGGCAACTGACTACTGTGAAAGAGAATCTAAAGCTGGCAGATTTTGTTTGCTGGTTGAAGATGAAACTTTATTTACGGTCTGGCAAACTGAAAAGCTACTGGAGCCCATTCGTAATCAGCCAAATAAATTAAATTCTCAAGTTACAGAAACCTCATTTAACGACCAACTTAACCAAAGTTTGGGAACGAAGAGGCTCAACCCATCCTTACCTTCAAGCCAACCTCCAGTTAGAAACCTGACTGATATTGAGCCTTGGTTTGTAGAACGTTGTCAGCAAGCTCTGTCCTACTACGTTGGAGCGATCGCCAGCGTATACGTTCAGGAAACTCTCGATAAGTTCCCTCAAATTACCTACCATCGCTTAATTAACGAACTCGCCGCTAAAATTCCTGATCCTCAACAAGCAGAAGAATTTTGGCAGCAGGTACTAACGTTAATTACTGCTCCAGCCAAACAGAGAGATTCGCGCCCTCAACGCGATCGCCCCCTTCCAACTCAATCTCCCCCAAAACAACTTCCTGCTCAAGAGACCAAAGCTTTGCCAAATGCCCCCTACCAACGAACCTACCGAGGGATAGCTTACTAGAGCAAATCCACTAATACCTTTCATAACTTAACGATCTGCAACTCGGATGAGCCCTGGTCAATGATTCCTCATGCTTCATCCTTGCCGTAGCGGTGGAATTCCTTTCATTAAGGTGACGATAAACTAGGAATAGTCTGCGAGCGGTCTGCATTACCCAAATTAAGCAGCGCCATCTAAGCAGACAAACTAGAGCAGCCCGACTGGTCTACCTTGAAAAGGCAACTTAGATGACAGATATCTACGAGCAAGAGGAAGCACAAGAAATCCTCAAAATTGCGTTCACTCGTCAAATTGAGCGCGGAGAAATTTCCAAACTGCAACTCCTGGAAATTGCAGCAGAACTGGGAATCTCGCCAGAGGAATTTCAATCCGCAGAGCAAGAATGGTTGACGCAACAAGGAGAAGTACGAGAGCAACGTGCCTTCGCTATGTATCGGCAAAGCAGGTTGCGTAGAAGCGTAGCCAGGTACGGCATTGTCAATACATTTTTGGTGATGCTCGATTTGCTCACCAGTAGTCCACTTAACTGGTCGCTCTACATTGCTTTGATTTGGGGACTGTTCATTGCTCTCAATGCTTGGAAGACTTACCAGACTGATGGAGAGGACTACGAAAAGGCATTTCAACGCTGGCGCTTAAAGCAGCAGGTGGGGCGATCGCTCAAAAACCTCTCTAACCGTTGGCTCAAAGGCTTATCTAACATCAGCTAGAGCTAGGAAACCCCTAAGCTAAGACAAATACGCCCTACGACATATCAACCTGCTTCATAAATTGAACCAGTTAGCAGCAATCCCTTTCGCAAGGGTGACGCTTCTGACCCGTTTGCGCTGGTTACATTGACTTTTGATAGTCAAGTTGCCTAGCCATCCAAAATAATATACTTTTGTAAAGTTAAAAAATTGGTATGTATCCAGCGGGGGATAAGAAATGTACATTGTGCAGATTGCCTCTGAGTGCGCTCCAGTTATCAAAGCTGGCGGTCTAGGAGACGTAGTCTATGGTCTTAGTCGCGAACTAGAGGCTCGGGGCAACACAGTAGAAATTATTCTGCCCAAGTACGACTGCATGAGGTACGACCATATCTGGGGGCTTCACGAGGCCTACCGTGATCTGTGGGTACCCTGGTACGATGCTGCTGTCCACTGCTCTGTATACTGCGGTTGGGTTCACGGCCGGCTCTGCTTCTTCATCGAGCCGCATGACAACGACAACTTCTTCAACCGAGGCTGCTATTACGGTTGCTCCGACGACAATATGCGGTTTGCATTCTTTAGCAAAGCCGCATTAGAGTTTCTGCTACAAAGCAACAAACGCCCTGACATACTTCACTGCCATGACTGGCAAACTGGACTCGTTCCAGTCATGCTTTTCGAGATGTACAAGCATCACGGAATGGCAAACCAGCGTGTTTGCTACACCATCCATAATTTCAAGCACCAAGGTATGGGTGGCGTTGAAACCCTTCAGGCAACAGGACTAAACCAGGAAGCCTACTACTTCCAATACGATCGCCTCCAAGACAATTTCAATCCTTTTGCCCTCAACTTCATGAAAGGGGGCATCACTTACTCAAACTTTGTCACGACTGTTTCTCCCCACCACGCTTGGGAGGCTCGCTTTACTGATACCGGCTATGGTCTAGGTCATACCCTACACGCTTTTCAGGACAAATTTAGAGGAGTCCTCAACGGCATTGACTACAACGTCTGGAACCCAGAAGTTGATCGCTACATTCCTCACTATTTCAACCAAGAGAATTTGGAGGGCAAAGCAGAGAATAAAAAGGCGTTGCGCGATCGCCTCCTCTTACGTCACGAAAACAAACCTATCATTTGCTATATCGGTCGCTTAGATGACCAAAAAGGCGTTCACCTCGTACACCACGCCACTTACCATGCCTTGTACCGCGATGCACAATTCGTGCTTCTAGGCTCAGCAACCGAAGCCAGCATCAACTCTCACTTCCAGCACGAAAAACGCTTCTTAAACGACAACCCAGACGTTCACCTCGAACTGGGCTTCAACGAAGAACTATCCCATCTCATCTACGCCGGAGCAGACATGATCGTAGTCCCAAGCAACTACGAACCCTGCGGCTTAACCCAAATGATCGGACTGAAATACGGCACCGTACCCATCGTCCGAAGTGTAGGAGGGCTGGTAAACACAGTCTTTGACCGGGACTTTGATCAAGACCACCTACCCGAACAGCGTAACGGTTACGTATTCCATCAATCAGACTTTCCTGCCTTAGAATCCGCTATGGATCGGGCTATAGATTTGTGGCACCAAGAACCCAAAGAGTTTCAAAATCTGATCCAACAGGGCATGAGCTACGACTACTCATGGAACTACCCTGGCAAGGATTATATAGAAATCTACGACTACATTCGTCATAAAGAATAGCCAACATTTCCCTCTCCTCAGATGAAGGAGAAAACCAAAGTTCGTAAGGCGTGAAAGTAATACTTTCACGCCAAAAATCATCCTGATTTAACGACTCTGACCGAAATTTTAAGTTAAGCTGCTTCCGCTCTATCAGCTTTCAACAACGGAAAATCCAGCTCCTCTCGCTGCTTCAAATAGAGATAAGCAACCTGCCGTGCCAACCCGCGAATTCTGCCAATGTAGCGCGTCCGCTCAGTAACCGAAATCACACCTCTAGCATCTAGCAAGTTGAAACTGTGTGAACACTTCAACACATAGTCAAGTGCTGGCAAGACTAGCCCTTTCTCAATAAGCTGTCCAGCCTCTTGTTCGTACAGTCCAAACAGAGTAAACAGCAACTCAGGATTAGATGCTTCAAAGTTGTAGGTTGAATGCTCAATTTCTCCCTGAAAATGCACATCTCCATAAGTTACCGCTTCATTCCACTGAATCTCAGTGAAAGCGTTGACTTCCTGCAGATACATCGTTAGTCGTTCTAAGCCATAGGTAATCTCGATCGAAACTGGACGGCAATCAATTCCCCCACACTGTTGAAAATAGGTAAATTGAGTTACCTCCATTCCATCCAGCCAAACTTCCCAACCAACTCCCCAGGCTCCTAATGTAGGAGATTCCCAGTTATCCTCCACAAATCGAATATCGTGATCCTCTGCACGAATGCCTAAAGCTCGTAGAGAATCCAAATAGAGCTCTTGAATGTTGTCTGGCGAAGGTTTGATCAGCACTTGATATTGATAGTAATGCTGATAACGATTTGGGTTCTTCCCATATCGCCCATCTGTCGGGCGACGGCAAGGTTCAACGTAAGCAACCGACCAGGGTTCAGGACCAATTGCCCGTAAGAAAGTGTGAGGACTCATTGTACCTGCCCCCTTCTCCGTATCGTAGGGCTGGACAATCAGACAGCCGCGATTGCCCCAAAACTCGCTCAGCTTAGCGATGACCGATTGAAAATTCACGAAGTTTAGCTTCCCTAGCGTCTCAAGGTTTTCTCTAACCCAATGTACCGTCGTCTAACACCAAGCAACTCAGAAAAAATTACAGTCCCATCTCAAAATCAACGCCCTTGAACCAATTCAATTCCCTCCAAGGGGCTGGAGCCCTTGTGGGATCAAGGGAAGAGGAATTTCCCGAAAAACTTTTGAGAAATGCTTGACAGTTTCTTGGATGTCTCGTTATATTGGTTAAGCGGTCGAGAGAGAGCCGAACGGAAACGGAAGGCACTGGCTTCGACCCCGA